>NZ_JBDNGN010000001.1:0-10235 GCF_041689225.1 Hyphomonas sp.
CAGGATGGTGCCGGTCGGGTTGGCAGGGCTGGCGATGATCAGCCCTGCCGGGGCCGGGTCGAGCGCAGCGATCTGCGCCGCCGTGAGCTGGAACCGGGTCTCCTCGCCGCATGCGATTTCGAGCGGCACCAGGTTCAGCGCCCGAATCGTATTGCGATAGGCGACATAGCCGGGGCGGGCGAGGGCGACCTGGTCGCCGGGCGCGAAGGCGGATGAGAGAGCGAGGACGAGCGCGGGCGACGCGCCGCACGTGATGGCGAGGCGGCGGGGCGTGACCTCGACGCCATAGGTGTCGCCATAGTGTTGGCAGATGCGGGCCTTGAGCGCCGGGCTTTCCCAATAGCCCATGGATTCTGTGTCGAGTACCTTGTGCGCCGTCTCGACGGCCCGCTTTGGCGCTCCGGTGGAGGGCTGGCCGAATTCCATATGGATGATCGACCGCCCGGCCGCCTGCAGTTCGTGGGCGAGGCGGCTGACGGCGATGGCCTGGAAGGGGGAGACGTCCTGGCTCAATTTGCGGCGAGGCTCGGCAGCCAGGTTGCCAGGGCGGGGACAGCTGCGACGAGGATGATCATGGCGACCTGCAGGCCGATGAAGGGCACAGCCCCGCGCCAGATATCCATTGTCTTGATCTCGTCGGGCGCGGCGCCGCGCAGGTAGAAGAGGGCAAAGCCGAAGGGCGGAGTCAGGAAGCTGGTTTGGAGGTTCAGCGCCATCAGGATGGCGAGCCAGACCGGGTCGAAACCGAGGACGATCAGCGGCGGGGCCACGAGCGGCACGACGACGAAAACGATCTCGATGAAGTCGAGGAAGAAACCGAGCACGAACATGACAAGCATGGTCATGGCGAGGGCGCCCCATTTGCCGCCGGGGGCCTGGTGGAGGATGGCGGCCACCATTTCGTCGCCGCCATAGCCGCGGAAGACGAGGCTGAACAGCGACGCACCGATCAGGATGAGGAAGACCATGCTGGTGATGTGCGTGGCGCTGGTGAGCGCTGGGAGGAGTTGGCGCATCTTGCGAAGGACGAGCAGTCCGGCAGCGAGTCCCGCGAAGAAGACGAGGCTGGCGAACAGGGTGAGGGCAATGCCGACGGAATTGCCTGCGCTGATGGTCTCGACCCCGGCTCGCAGGTCCATCGTGTTGCGCAGGAGGAGGATGGCGCCGATGCTGATCAGGCCGGCAAGGATCAGCGGCGAGAGGCGGCTTTTGGCCTCTTCGGCGAGGCGCAGGCCAGCAAGCAGGACAGCGCCGGCTGCGCCGATGGCAGCAGCTTCTGTCGGTGGGGCGACGCCGCCGAGGATGGCACCAAGCACGGCGATGATCAGGATCAGCGGCGCCCCGAGGCCGAACGCGACCTCCTTGACTGTAAGCTGCGCCGTATCCTCCGAGACCGCGACCGGCGGGCATGCCTCGGGCCGGAAGAAGGCGACCGCTGCGATGTAGAGGAGATAGAAGACAACCAGCAGGACGCCGGGGATGAGCGCGCCCGCGAACAGGTCACCGACCGAGACAACGCCGGAGCCGGCACCGATCTTCAGGCTGGCCTGGCTGGCGGCGTTCGAGACGGCATCGGCCAGAAGGATCAGCACGATGGAGGGCGGGATGATCTGGCCGAGCGTGCCGGAGGCGGCGATCGTGCCGGTGGCGAGTTTCGGGTCATAGCCCTGACGCAGCATGGTCGGCAGGGCGATCAGGGTCATGGTGATGACGGTGGCGCCGACAATGCCGGTGGACGCGGCGAGCAGCGCGCCGACGAGGACGACGGCATAGCCGAGACCGCCGCGCACGCGGGCGAGCAGCCGGCTGGCAATGTGCAGCAGGTCTTCAGCGACGCGCGAGCGTTCGAGGATCACGCCCATCAGGACGAACAGGGGCACGGCGATCAGCGTCTGGCTCTGCATGATCGAGCCACCCTGGATGCGGCTGGGGAAGGCGATCAGGAAGGAAGCCGAGAAGGTGCCGGTGGCGATGCCGATCAGGGCGAAGAGAAGCGCGACGCCGCCGAGCGTCAGGGCGACGGAGTAACCGGCCAGCAGGCTGAGGATCGCGCAGACGAACATGGCGACGGCGAGGATGATCTCAAATTCCATCATGGCCTCCGGTTTCGCCTTCAATCGGCGTGTCAGCCGGCGGCAGGGTGCCGTTCAGGCGTAGCGCGGCCTTGAGGGCGACAGAGAGACCCGCGCCCATCAGCAGGACGGCGAAGACGGGCACCAGCGTTTTGAAGAGGAAGAGGATCGGCAGGCCGTCGGATTCGCGCGAGCCTTCGAGCAGCGACCATGATCGCGAGAGGCCCTGTTCGCCGGTCGTGATCAGGCGGAAGCAGATCGGGAAGAGGAAGAGGTAGGTACCGACGAGCTCGATCCAGTTGCGCCCGGTCTCGCCGAAACGGGGGCGCAGGATGTCGACGCGGACATGGGCATCGTCGCGCAGGGCGCCGGCGGCGCCGAGCATGAACATGGCGGCGAAGGCGTAAATGACGATCTCGCTGAGCCAGGTGAAGGAGAGGCCGAAGGCATATCGCAGGATGACGACCGCGAGCTGGGACACGACAAGCAGGAGCGCGCTGAAGATCGCCGCGTTGAGGGCGCCGCCTGAAAGCGCATCGAGCACGCGGATCATGCGGCGGGCGAGACCGTCGAGCAGGCCCGGAACGGCGATGGCGACCAGAGGCACGAGGAAGAAGGGCAGGCACAAGACGCCAACGACCTTCAGCCAGGCGCCGATCAGCAGGAAAACACCGGGATCAATCATTTGCCCCGCCAGCCTATTTGCCGAGTTCGCGGGCGGTATAATAGGCGCCGTCAGAGACCTTGGCCCAGCCACGCATGAGCTTCAGGCTTGTCTCGAAACTCTCATAGATGCGTTTCTCGATGCCGTCCTTGCCACTGGCGGCGCGGACGTCTGCGGCGGCTTCGGCCATGGCCTTGACCACTTCCGGCGGGAAGGACCGTAGCTTGGTGCCGTGCTCGCGCTGCAGAATGTCGAGATAGACAGAGTTCTGGTAGGTGAACTCGCCGAGCGAGGTGTGGTTTGTCGACTCGCAAGCCGCCTTGATGATCGCCTGCTCACCGGGGGTGAGGCTTTCCCAGACCTTGAGGTTCATGCCGACGGCGAGGCTGGCGCCGGGTTCATGGAAGCCCGGACCATAATAAAAAGGCGCCTCGCGATGGAAGCCGAGCGAATAGTCGTTCCACGGGCCGACCCATTCGGTGGCGTCGATGGAGCCTGTCTGCAGAGCCTGGTAGATCTCGCCGCCTGACAGGGAGATGGCCGAGCCGCCGAGGGCGCGCAGCACGTCGCCGCCCTGACCGGGGATCCGCATTTTGAGACCGACAAGGTCGTCGAGGCTGTTGATCTCCTTGCGGAACCAACCGCCCATCTGGTGGCCGGTATTGGCGCCCTGGATGGCTTTGACGCCGAACTGGCCGGACAGTTCGTCCCAGAGTTCCTGGCCGCCGCCGAAATCGATCCAGCCCATGATTTCCTGAGCGGTCATGCCGAACGGCACGGCGGTGAAGAACGGGAAGGCGGAGGATTTTGCGGTCCAGTAATATTCGGCGCCGTGATACATGTCGGCCGAGCCGTTGGCGACGGCATCGAAGCTTTCGAAAGCGGGAACCAGTTCGCCGGCGGCGAAGACCTTGATCTCCATCAGGCCGTCAGACATGGCGTAGACACGTTCGGACACGCGCTCGGCGGCGCGGCCGAGGCCCGGCAGGCCTTTGGGCCAGGTGGTAACCATGTTGAACTTGCGGCGGCTGCGATTGATCCTGGCCGGGGCCAGTATCTTTGCGTCTTCCGGATTTGCGAACGCGGCAGCGGCCCCGGCAACACCGAGAAGGCCCGCGCCGACGATATTGCGTCGGTTGATCATGAAAAATCCTCCCCAGCGACTCGCCCTACAATGGTTTCAGGGTCTATTCGTCGTCTCTTAGCGTCCGCCACTGGTCGCCGTCCAGCATTTCGAGAGGTTTGTAGCGGCGTTTATAGTCCATCTTCGGGCTGCCTTTGACCCAGTAGCCGAGATAGACGTGCGGCAGGCCCATATCCTGAGCGTGACGAATATGGTCGAGGATCATGTAATGGCCGAGACCTCGCGATTCCTGTTCCGGGTCGAAGAACGTGTAGACCATCGAGAAACCGTCGCGCAGGACGTCCGTTATCGCCACGGCCAATAGCGGCGCGTCTTCCGCCTCGCCGTCGCGATATTCGAAGATCAGGCTCTGGACCGGGCTGCCGCCGACCATGGTCATGTAGTCGCGATAGGTCATCTCGGACATGCCGCCCTTGTCGTGGCGTGTCTGGACGTAGGTTTTGAGCAGGCGGAACTGTTCGCGTGTAGCAGTGGCCTCGACCGGGGTGCGGACCAGCGAGGCATTTCGGGCCAGCGTGCGCCGGTCATTGCGCGATTGGACGAATTCCCGGGTGGGCACGCGCACGCTGCGGCAGGCATTGCAGCGCGGGCAGGCGGGTCGGTAGGCGATTGTCTGGCTGCGGCGGAAGCCGGCTTGGCTGAGCGAGTTATGGATCGAGTCGGCGTCGGAGACAGCCAGGTTGGTGAAGGCCTTGCGCTCGCGCATGCCGGGCAAATACGGACAGGGGCTGGGGTTCGTGACGTAGAAACGTAGCGACCGCTCGAGCCCGGCAGGCAGAATCTGGGAGTCGGTGAACTTCATGAGTCGTAACGATACACTTACAGATCAAACCGCCAAGAGGCGAAGACGGTAAAGACACACCAAAGGACTAAAACGAGCGGTGCGCCAAATTTCATGAAATCGCCGAATTTATAGTGTCCGGGGCCCATCACCAGCATGTTGGTCTGATAGGCGAAGGGGGTCGCGAAGCTGCAATTGGCACCGTAAATCACCGCGAGGAGGAAGGGCAGCGGGTCATGCACGCCGAGTTCGGCCGCCGCTGACAGGGCGATGGGTGAGAACAGGATGGCAGTGGCGGCATTGGTCAGCAGGTTGGTCAGGATCGCGACGCAGAGGAAGATCGCCGACAGGACCGCGAGCGTGCCATAAGGCGCGGCATAGTTGACGACGGCGTGCGCAATCGCGGCTGCAGCCCCGGTTTTTTCAAGCGCCATGCCCATGGCCAGGGCCGCTCCGATGACGAGGAAGATGCGCAGGTCGAGCGACCGGCTGGCCTGGCGGGTATTGACACAGCCGACCACGAGCATGGACACGGCGGCCAGAACCGAGGCGTGAAGGATGGACAGGACGCCGGTGGCGGCGAGGCCGACCATGGCGAGGGCAATCACCCGCGATGCGACGGCCCGCGTGGTGAGCGGGATCTCTGTCTGGGACCATTCCAGCAGGATGATGTCGCGGCTGGCGCGCAGGTCGACAAAGGCATCGACAGGACCGCACAGGAGCAATGTGTCGCCGGATTCAAGGCGGATCTCGCCGAGCTTGGTGCGAATCATCCGGCTGCGGCGCTGGATGCCGAGGGTGACGGCGCGGGTGAGACGGCGAAAGCCCAGCATCTCGACGGTGCGGCCGACCATGCGCGAGCCGGGTGCGATGACCGCTTCGGTGAGGGCGAGGGCGCCGGGGCGGCTGTTTTCTTCAAGGTCGCCGCCTGCTGACTCCCAGACCTGCTGGAGGAAGTCCGGCTGGCGGGCGAGGACGTTCTGCAGGGCGGCGCGGGTGGCGGCGACGATAACGAGGTCGCCCGGCTGGAGGGTTATATCTTCATAGGGCGGCAGGAAGGCGCGTTCGCCGCGCTGGATCATGCGGACGGTCATATCGGGCAGGTCGGCGAACATGCCGGCAACCGGCTTCTTGCCCTTCAGGAAGTGGCCGAACGTGACTTCGATCTGGGCGACGAACTGCTTGCCGGAGGGCTGCGAGAGTTCATCGCTGAGGCCACGCCGGTTGGGCAGCAGGAATTTCGAAAATATGGCGAGGTAGACGAAGCCTGCTCCGGCAAGGATCAGGCCCATCGGAGTCTGGTCGAAGAATCCCAGCGTGCGCCCGTCAATCCGCTCGAAGGCCTCAGCCGCGAGCAGGTTGGTCGAGGTGCCGATCAGCGTCGTCATGCCGGCAAAGATGGAGGCGTAACTGAGCGGCATCATCAGTTTGGACTGCGAGGCGTTCATGCGCTTGGCGATGGCGCTCATGACCGGCAGGAACATGATGACGATGGGCGTATTGTTGACGAAAGCGCTGGTGACGAAGACCGCGAGAAAGGCCAGCACGAGCGTGGTGACCGGGCGTTTCTCATAGCCGCCGACGAGCACTTTGGTTGGCCCTTCGAGCGCGCCGGTCTGGAACAGGCCCTGTCCGACGACGAGCAGGGCCATGATGGTGATCAGGGCCGGATTGCCGAAACCGGACAGGAGCTCGGCTGCGCTGATTGGCGTGCCGTCGGTGCCATAGGCACCGGGTATCGTGAACAGCAGTAGCAAGGACGCAATGACGCCGACAGAGACGAGCTCCATCGGCCAGCGGTCTGACATGTAGAAACCAATTGCAGCACAAACAACCGCCAGGCTTGCCCACATGGGCCAGTGGGCCAGGAAATCAGCGATCATCTAGGCTCCGGTTCATCAGCGCTTCCTGATCCCCTTACAGGTTATCAGTCGTGTGTGTGAACCAATATGCTGACCCGCCGGTTGGCTGACAAGTGCGGCTGGCCCGCATCGAGGGGGCGTGTGTCGGCGAGACCGGTGACGGCGCGGATGCGAGCTGGCTCCAGACCGGCAGTGATCAGGGCGCGGCGGGCCTCGTTGGCCCGGTCAGACGAGAGTTCCCAGTTGGAGTAGGCGGTGCCGGTCGCACTGAATGCGTCGGTATGGCCTTCGATCGAAACCGGCTCGGAAAATTGTATCAGGACGCGGCCAGCCGCTTCGGCCAGCGCGATACCCTCTTGCGTGAAGGCACCGCTGCCCGAATCAAACAGCGGGTGGCGGGCCGAATCGACAAGGTCGATGCGCACGCCATCGGCTTCCCGGGCAAGGACGACACTGTCGCCGGCCTCGATCAGGCCCGATTGCTGGCTGAGAGCGGTAAACAGGCGTCCGGCAGCCGAGTCAGGCTGGACGGCTGAGGCCTGGTCCATGGGGCTGGCATTGCTGTTGAAATAGCTGGCGATCTCGTCGCGGCCCTCGGGAGAGACGCCGCTGAGGATCCACATCAACAGGAAAAATGCCATGAGCGCGGTGAGGAAGTCGGCATAAGCCATCTTCCAGGTGCCCGCTTTGCGGGCGGGCGCGGCGGGCATTCTGCCCGCATATCGCCGAGAGTGAGTGGCAGTTGCCATGCGCTCGAGTTCCGATCCTTCTGATCTGATGCGCCAGTCATAGCAGGCTATGGTGAAGGCCACGTCGAAGCGAAGGGTAGGATTTCGATGAAATTTGATCTACTTCGCCAAGGCATAGCAGGAGAAACACAGATGGCGCGGACGGCATTCCTTGGACTTGGCGTGATGGGATTTCACATGGCGGGGCATCTGGCCCGGGCCGGTCACCAGGTTAGCGTGTGGAACCGGACGACGGCCAAGACGAAGGCCTGGGAGAAGAAGCACAAGGGCGAGGTGGCCAAGGACCCGGCGACGGCAGCCTTCGGCGCAGAATTCGTTTTCCTCTGCCTTGGCGACGACCCGGATGTACGGATCGTATTCGACGCGCTTGAGCCGAGCCTTGGGGCAGGCATGATCGTGGTCGACCATACGACCGCCTCGGCGGGCCTGGCGCGGGAACTGTATGAGCGGTGCAAGGCCAAGGGCGCGCATTTCATCGACGCGCCAATCTCGGGCGGCGAGGCCGGCGCGATCAATGGCAAGCTGACGATCATGTGCGGCGGCGAGCCGGCGGCGTTCGATGCGGCCGAACCCGTGATGGCGGCCTTTGGCAAGAAGATGACACTGATCGGCGACAGCGGCGCAGGCCAGCTGGCCAAATCGGTCAACCAGATATGTATTGCCGGTATCGTGCAGGGCCTGGCCGAAGGGCTGCACTTTGCCGAGAAGGCGGGACTCGATGCGGCCAAGGTGATCGAGGCGATCAGCGGCGGCGCGGCCCAGAGCTGGCAGATGGAGAACCGCTGGGAGACGATGGTCGCGGGGCATTTCGAACATGGCTTTGCCGTCGACTTGATGCGCAAGGATTTGCGGATCACGCTGGAGGCCGCGCGCGAGAACGGTGCGAGCCTGCCGGTGACGGCGACGGTCGACCAGTATTATGCCGATGTGCAGGCGATGGGCGGGGCGCGCTGGGATACGAGCAGCCTGATTGCCCGCCTGACGCGGGACGCTTGAGGTTGTGCTGCGCCTCGATATCCATCTGAGCAAGGAGGAAGCCTGCGAGACCGTGATCCGGGCGATCAAGTCGGCAGAGCCGATTGACTATGTCGTGATCGAAACCGAGCAGCAGGACCGTCGCCTGATCTCGGTCTTCATGCGTGAGGGCACGGGCCAGACGCTGATGGATAATACCAGTCGGCGCTCGAGGGGCGCAAGGACTGGCGGATTGCAGTGCTGCCAATCGAAGCGACCGCGCCGAAACGGCCCGAGCCTGAAGACGACAAGAAAGCACGCCGCCAGCAGGCGACGCGCGAAGAGCTTTACACCGACATTGATTCCGGCGCGCGGCTGGACCGCGATTTCCTGATCATGGTCGTGCTGTCGACCATCGTGGCGGCGATCGGCCTGAACTCGGACGGGATTGCCGCCGTGATCGGCGCGATGGTGATTGCACCGCTGCTGGGGCCGATCCTGGGATTTTCGATAGGCGCTGCGCTGGGCGACTTTGCGTTGTTGAGGCGGGGCGGCATGACGCTGGCGATCGGCATCGCGACGGCACTGGCGTCGGCGCTGGTCATCTCGTTCTTCCTGCCGCTGAACCTTCAGAGCGAGGAATTGATGTCGCGGGCCGAAGTCCGGATCGACCGACTGGCGCTGGCCATGGCCGCGGGCAGCGCAGCGGCCCTGTCACTGACGCGTGGACAGGGATCGGCCTTGGTTGGCGTGATGGTCGCAGCGGCGCTGCTGCCCCCGGCGCGGCGATTGGCCTGTTCGCGGGCGGCGGCGAGTTCGATCTGGCGATGCGGGCGGGCCTCCTGCTGGCGCTGAACGTCGCGAGCCTGGTGTTTTCGGCGCTTCTGGTGTTCCGTTTACGCAAAATCAGGCCCCGGAAATGGATCGAGCAGAAGAATGCGACGCGGGCCGTCTGGATCAATGCGGGGCTTTCGGCCTTCTTTCTGGCCGTTGCGGTGGCCCTGATCCTGTTGCTGGACTTGGGGTCCGCCGTGCAGATCGGCTAAGTGCAGGATATTTTGGACTTTTTGGTCGTGTGGCGGTAAGGTGACAAGAACTGCCACCTGTAAGGACTGTTTCACCTCCCATGAATGTTGTTTTGCCAATTTCTGCTGCCCCGAAAACCCGTGTCGAACGCTATATCTCCGCTCTGGATGACAAACAGCGCAAGGCGGAATCCGAAGAGCTCCTGGCGCTGTTTGCCCGCGTGACGGACCTGCCGGCTGCGATATGGGGAACCCACAAGGTTGGCTATGGCCGCTATGCTTACACGATGGATAGTGGACGCAGCAGCGAGTTCATGATCGCCGGCTTCGAGCCTGCGAAGAAGCATATCATCGTCTACCTGTCGCCGGATTTCGAGGATTTCACCGGACAGCTGGAAACCCTTGGCAAGCACGACAAGGGCAAGTCGTGCATCTTCATCAAGGCGCTGAAAGACATTAACCTCGACTCGCTGGAAGAGCTGGTCCGTCTCGGCATGGCTTCGACCGAGAAGAATTTCAAAACAAGCGAAACCTGACAAGACGGATGATTCATGGCTGCGGCGGACGATAAGACAACACCCACGATTGTTTCACCGCACGCCTTTATCGCCGGACTGGATGACGGTCGCCGCAAGCGGGAGGCCGAAATCCTGCTGCGATGGTTCGAGACCGTCACGGGCCTGAAGGGGCGGATGTGGGGGCCGTCCATGATCGGCTTTGGCCGTTATCACGACAAATATGACAGCGGGCGCGAAGGCGAATCGATGATCACCGGCTTTGCCCCGCGCAAGGCGGCGTTGACGCTCTATATCAAGCCGGGCTACCGCGGCATGAGCGAGATGCTCACCCACCGGCTGGCCGACCCGCATGACATGGCAGCTATCACCGCGCTGATGGGCGCGTCGATTGCCGAGAACATGAAGGCCTTCCTGTCAGCCGAAGAGATTGTCGCGGCGCAGGAAACGATGGGGCTCGACCGCTCGC
>NZ_JBDNGN010000002.1:0-17614 GCF_041689225.1 Hyphomonas sp.
CGCAAAATAGTAATAGGCCTGGTAGTCGATCTTGGGATAGCGAACCATCGCCCAGCTCGGCTCTTCCATGGTCAGCCAGCGCTCATACGCCTTCAGGCGCCATTCGAGCAGCCATTCAGGCTCATTCTTCGCCGCTGAAATGTACCGGATCGTGTCTTCAGACAGCCCCTTGGGCGCCATGTCCATTTCTATATCGGTCGTGAATCCGGCCGAATAGTTTTCAGATTCCAAAGCCTTGGCGGCCGCAATCGTGCCTGCGTCGATACTGTCTTTGACTATGACTTCCATGCACTCATCCTCGTGTTCGGTGGTCCCGCCGTAGTTGTCCATTAGCCCGCCCCCTTCAAAACCACGCTCTGCCACGCCGTCAAAGTCGGCAGGCACGCTGTTTCGTCCAAGGCTGGGGTGCATCGCCGAATCCGCAAGGGCGGCGGCCCTGTCATCGTCACTTGGTACTGTGGCGGCTGGAAGAGATGTCGGTTCTCGCGTTCATTCAGCGTGACGCCCATGGGTATTTTGGCGCAGTTCTTGGCGACCGTGAGCCCACCAAAGCCGGCGCAGACAATGGCCGCGTGCGGTTGCTGCCCCTCGGCGCAGCACCCAAACCCGAGGGGCATTCGGTCCTGCATTCCAGACGCTGCGGACAAAGAGGTCATGTGATATCAACCGCACTTTTGGCTTGCGCAGCAGCGCCCCAGAATGTGACAGCCGCGGCGAACGCCGATGCGTGAAAGACCCGGGCTTCAGCACCGTCTTTGGTCCCCGAATACAGCGCCAATCGCCGGGCATAATCAAAGAATCCAGTGGCAGGCAAACCGCCACGCGCTTTGCTGATCACGAACGCCGCAATCAACGGGCGACCAGCGGCGGCATCCTCCTCCATGAGGTGTTCCAGTGCGACCGTGAGTTGACGGATCGTGTTGGGCGGCGAGAGCTCCAGCGCTTTGGCCAAATCCTGGTAGGTGATCGGTACTTGCCGTCGCGCTACCTGTTCCAGAAAGGGTCGCACCCTGTTGCTAAGGGGCAGCTCTGCGGAGATGGCGATCGTGTTGTCTTCAAGGACGTCGGAAATAGTTGTCATGATGCGTCCTTCACGAGATCGAGCAGACTGAACGGATGCTTCTTGGTAGGCGGCCTTCCTTTCGGCACGGGACATTCGGCAAGCGTTCCGTCATCTTCCACCACCACGCGCCAGACCCGCGCGCGATAACGGAAGGTGAGACGTGTGCGCCCAGCATCATCGTCGATGCCGGTCTCGGCGATACTTGTAACAAGTCCATTGGCCATTTTCTCTTGCAGAGCTTCGACGGAGAGGGAGAGCTTCGGCGCCAACGCCTCGGCATTGATGGTGACGTCACCGTCGACAATGGTGACGACATTCGAAGAAAGTTCGACCATCGCTACACGACTCCAACAGCGGGTGCGCGGGGGGATGCCGACTTGGTGGTGGTGAAGTTGATGCAGAGATCCTTCAGCTCTTCTTCAATGAGCGCCTCTTTCACAAATCCGCATGCATAGGGCGCCAGCCCTTCCTGCCAACATCCGTCGCCTTTAAGATGCGCGCAATTTTCGCAGGTGCCGAAGGAGGGCTTGCCTGTCTCCGAAGCCAGGAGGCCTAGCATGCGCTGGATACCGTTGGAAAATTGGCTGCGGACGCCGGGCGGGAGAGCGTCCGCGGCCCGCACCAGGGCTTCGAGGGGATCTTTGGTGAGCATGGTCTTGGCCGTATCCGCGAGGTCCAATCGGACGCTGCGGCCATCGGTTTCGGATCGGGTCTGTAACAGATAGCCTTGCGTAACCAGGCTCTTGATCGCCTGGGAGGCCGTCCCTCTGGTCGTGCCGTGAAACGCGGCGAAGGCCGATGGCGTTCGGGAAAAGCGATTGGCGCGCGCGACGTATCTGAGTACGGCCCATTGGCCCGGCGTCAGCCCCTCGACGAGACCGTCTCCGGACGCGATACGCCCGAGATGGACGACTAACTCGGCGATGACGCGACTATCCATTCCAGCCTCCTTCTGCCTTTCAGCTCACAGGGTAAGATGATAGCGTTTCCGAACTAACTTGACAAGGTGGTAGTTTGAAGTTCACATCAAACTGATTTGATTTCGATACTATGTGGCGCCAGTAAAGCGGAGGTGGAGACAAGATGAAAACCAGCAGAAGCGCCCATATGGGCATCGAGACATTGGTGCACCTGGCGGTGCAGGTCGCGGACAAGTCTCGCTCGACGAAGGGCATCGCCGAATGGATCAATCGATCGGTGTCCTACACAGAGACCCTTATGGCGCAGTTGCGCAACGCGGGCCCAGTCGTCTCCCGGCAGGGACACGGCGGTGGCTATGTCCTCGCCAGACCCGCAGATCGGATCGCCGTTGCGGAAGTATCCGAGGCCGTCGATGCGCCATCGGATTTGGCGAGCCGTCCATTGAACGCCGAAATGCTGGAAGCCGCGGACATCCATGATCTTCATGGCGAGGACCTTCCGTGGAAGTCGCTCAAGAGCTACGTCCTGTTGTTCCTGAATGGCGTTTTTCTCGCTGATCTCGTTCCGGAGGCGCCCTAACTAATCGGCGATATTGCCCACGATAACGACCCGGCTTATCCGGGAGATATGGGATCGACAGTGCGCCATTGAGCAACTTCCGGCGCTCATTCGCCACCACCCAAACCAGTCCTTAACCACATCATTTGGAGGCCCTATGCCGATATCCGAAATCGACCTCGAAACCGCCCTAAAGAAAAAGTTCCCTGACGCTCAAATCGAGTGTCAGGACCTGGCCGGCGATGAAGACCATTGGGAAGTCAAAATCGTTGACCCGATCTTTCAGGGGCGGTCGCGCATTCAGCAACACAAGATGGTGCAAGAGGCAGTGGTCGATCACGACATTCACGCCCTGTCCATCAAAACCGCAGACAAATAGTGGAGGGCGCCGTGGACCAGAAAGCTATTCTTAAGACGATCAAATCGCAAATCACCGAGAACGACATCGTGCTTTTCATGAAGGGCACGAAGGAGATGCCGCAATGCGGGTTTTCATCTGCCGTATCAAAGCTGCTCACTGACCTGCAACTCCCGTACATGGCCGTCAACGTGCTTGATAGCCCGGAGATTCGCGAAGGGATCAAGGAATACACCGACTGGCCGACGATCCCTCAATTATACGTAAAGGGAGAATTTGTCGGCGGTTACGACATTGTTCGTGAAGCCTATGAGGCCGGCGAGCTTGAAGGCCTCCTGAAAGACAAAGGTCTGCTGTCGCAGAACTAGAGGAGGCCCGCATGGAGATGTCAGCCCTCGCGCTTGCGATCAGCACAACAGACACTCCTGACGAAGGCGTTGAGCGGTGCGATTCCGACTTGCGTCTTGCTCCAAGCGCCGATGATCCAGGCTCAGTGATTGGGCGACAAATCTTCCGCGTTTTATTTCCGGTGCTTTTTCCCAACAAAGACGGTCGCGTCATGCCCTTCGGCAGATACGACCTTGCGGCCTTTCATCAAAGCGGGTCAACGGACGAAACATCGGCACAGGCTGTGTTGGTGAGCCGGGACAACGGCGCCCGCACTATTCTTTCCGTTCGAGAATCGACGGCTATCGCGCGCGATCCGGAAGTCGATATTGTCTGTAATATGCACCACAATACCGAGCTCTGTTACCGGCCGTGAGGCACAGTAATACCGACTGATTTTGTTTGACAACATAGTTTCGAAACGCTATCAAATAGTCATGACTGACAATGCGCCGTACACCGACGAAATAGTCGACCTTCTAGTCTATCTTGGGCGGCCCTCACGTGGGACCAGACCAAGTTCAGACCTGACTGCGGCGCAGTGGATGGCCATGCGGTTTTTTGCGCGCGCTAATCGTGCTTCCCGCACGCCGTCAGCGTTTGCCAGCTTTCATGCCACGACTCTTGGCGCAGCATCGCAAATCATCAAATCCCTGATGCTAAAGGGCTTTCTTATCCGTCATCAGTCATTCGAGGACCGTCGAAGCGTTAGGTTCGACCTTACGAAGAGCGGGAAATTCGTCATGCGTCATGATCCTTTGCGCGACCTGTCAGAAGCGATTGAGCGGATTGACGGCGGATTGTGCATCGCATTGCGGCAGGTTCTGCCCGTATTGGCAGGAGAACTCGCCAAAATTCGCGACACTGTCGCCGTTGGCGCCTGCGGCGATCGTCGATACTTTTCGTACGGCGGCGAAGCCAACAATTGTACGTGTGTCGGAGTTGAACCGGGACCGGACGATCTCGGTGATCATTGCGTCAATTTGGCAGCAAGCTAAGGCCGACGATAGTAATGCCAAGCCCGAGGCAACGAAAACCTCGTGACGACGATACAAGCCATACCCAGCGGTAAGGGCGGTGTGGGGGAAAGCACCGCCATCTCGCAGGCGGCAACCCCGCAAGAGGTCACACGCGCGTTTTTGAAAGAATGGAAAGACCAATGATACCCCATCTGCCCTCAGCCCCTCGCGCTGCCAATGACCTCAATTTTTATGGCGATTCCCCGATTCATAATTTTCATGGGCCGCAGCCCAACACGCCAGCTTAACCCGAAAGGATATTGCTCAATGCGTTTTACCGAAACGATGTGGGCCGCAACTGATGCACTCCAACAGTCGATACTCACGATGCCGTTCAACCGCGAACTTGCTACGGGCGCGCTCGCTCCGGAGACGTTCCAACACTACATCATACAAGATGCACACTATCTGGAAGGCTTTGCGCGCGCGCTCGCGTTGGCCGCAACTCGCGCACCCGACGCAGATGCGATCATGCAGCTGTCCGGAGCGGCCAACGACGCGATCGCCGTGGAGCGTCAGTTGCACGGGCATTACATGGCCCTGTATAGGGTCGATGAGTTATCCTTCGCCGCAACCGAGCCGACGCCCGTATGCGACCATTATGTCAGTTATCTTTTGCGCACCGCCGCGATTGCCGATCTGCCTGAAGTGCTTGCAGCGCTGCTACCATGTTTTTGGGTCTATCTGCGTGTTGGCCAAGACATCCACGCGAACGCCACGAGCAACAACCCCTATCGCGCCTGGATCGATACTTATGCAGGCGAAGACTTCGCCAAAGGCGTCGAACAGATGCTGGAACTGACGGACCGAGTGGCCGGAACCGCGAGCGATGTCAGTCGCGTCCGGATGCACCAGGCATTTCGACATTCAACGCGCCTTGAATGGATGTTCTGGGACAGCGCATATCATAGGCGCCAATGGCTCGTTCCAGACACGGCCCCCTAAATGTCGGTGCGGTTGATATCACATAATTGTTTTTCCGCGGCGTCTGGAAGGCAAGATCGAATGCGCCACGAGTCTGAGCGCCGCGCCGACGGACGGCAACTGCGGGTGGTCATTGTCGGTGCAGGCTTTGGCGGGCTCACAGTCGCCAAGAACCTCGCCAAGACGCCCGTGCACGTCACGCTTATTGACCGCGCGAACCACCACCTCTTCCAGCCGTTGCTCTACCAGGTGGCGACGGCGGGGTTGTCGCCGGCGGACATCGCTTGGCCCATTCGCCGGCTCGTCCGTCGACAGAAGAACGTCCGTGTCCTGTTCGGAGAAGTTACCGGCGTCGATCGAGACCGCAAACGGGTCATCTTGGGCGATCGCGAAATCGGCTACGACATTCTGGTGCTAGCGACTGGTGCAGCGCATGGCTATTTCGGCAATGACGGATGGGCCGCCCACGCGCCAGGTCTGAAGACGATCGACGACGCAACGGAGATCCGCCGACGATTGCTTCTGGCGTTCGAGCGCGCCGAGATGGAGCGCGACGCCGAAAAGCGACGGCAGCTCCTGACTATCGTCATCGTCGGCGGCGGACCGACCGGGGTCGAGATGGCGGGAGCCGTGGCGGAGCTCGCGCGTAAGGCGCTAGCGGCAGACTTCCGCGCCGTCGATCCCGGGAAGACCCATGTGGTTCTGGTCGAGGCAGGCCCTAGGCTGCTTGCAGGCTTTCCCGAGGATCTGTCTCGCTACGCCGCGGACGCGCTTGCACGCCTGGGCGTGGACGTTCGCTTAGGGGGCGCCGTGACGGGTTGCGATGGGGCGGGCGTCACCCTAGGCGACGAAACCATGTCGGCGGCTACAGTGATTTGGGCGGCTGGCGTCAAGGCCTCGCCGGCCGCCGACTGGCTCGGGTTGGAAGCCGATCGCGCCGGTCGAGTCCCGGTCGGACCCAACCTCCTGCCACCGGGTACCGACGATGTTTTTGGCATCGGCGACACAGCGCTGGCCTGTGACGCGACCGGCGCGCCGCTGCCCGGCATCGCCCCTGTCGCCAAACAGCAGGGCGCCTATGTGGCCGATGCGATCAAGGCGCGGGTCGCCGGCAAGGCCGCCCCACCGCCCTTCCGCTACCGCGATCGAGGCCAACTCGCTACGGTCGGACGCAAGGCGGCCGTCATCGTTTACAGGCGCCTGCGCCTTAAAGGATGGCTGGCCTGGTGGATTTGGGGCATCGCCCATATCTACTTCCTCATCAGCTTGCGCAGCCGGCTGCTGGTCGCGACGCAGTGGCTCTGGTCCTATGTGACCTTCGAGCGCGGCGCCCGGTTGATTGCCGGTCCGCGCGCGCCGCCGGAAAGCGACGAAACAGATACACGCACCAATAAGGCGCCGCCGCCTGACGATTGATAGATGTGCCAAAAGCAAGTTGAATGCCTAGGCCAGTCTCACCGCCGTCGAATTCGAAACAAAGCTTGCGGAACTTCGGAAGCTGGCCCACAGTGCCGAGATGACAGATCGTTCAGTGGACCATCAGTTTACGGAAGTTTCGATCATCGAGAACAGGTTAGCAGGACGCGATGGCTGGTGACGGCTATACGAAGTTCAAAAACGACCGGGGCGTGCAGGAGATCAGAATAGGGGTCAAAGCGTTCAAGTGCGCCGGCGTCTCCGCCCCGCATGATCACCCGCATATCTACCTCAATATGGGTGCGGCGGACACTATTCTCTGCCCATATTGCGCGGCCTCGTTCCGCTATGACCCCCGATTAGGGGCGCTTGAGGCCGATCCGCCGGACAGTCTCTTCAAAATCAACTAGGATCATGAGTAGGAAAACTTGATGCCCAGAAACGTTGCACAAAAGCTCATAGAAAGTCATCTGATCGAGGGTGAGATGACGCCTGGTTCGCCGATTGAGATCAGGATCGATCAGACTCTCACCCAGGACGCAACGGGGACGCTAGTCATGCTGTCGCTGGAGGCGATCGGAATCGACCGCGTGAAAACCGAAGCCAGTGTCCAGTATGTCGATCACAATCTGCTACAAATCGACAATCTGAATCCGGACGACCATCTCTTCCTCGAAAGCGCTTGCCGGCGCTTCGGTATCTGGCATTCGCGGCCAGGCAACGGCATTAGCCATGTGGTGCACATGCAGCGCTTCGGCGAGCCCGGCAAGTCTCTACTCGGGTCCGACAGCCATACGCCGGCGGCGGGCGCGCTGGGTATGTTGGCAATTGGGGCCGGCGGCCTCGACGTAGCGCTTGCCATGTCGGGCGAGACATTTCCGATGGCCATGCCCGAGATATTCGGCGTTAGGCTTGTGGGAAAACTGCCCGATTGGGTTAGCGCCAAGGATGTGATCCTTGAAATGTTGCGCCGTCACGGAGTGTCTGGCGGTGTAGGCAAAATCATCGAATACTACGGTTCGGGCCTGAGCAGCCTTAGCGCGATGGATCGGCATGTGATCGCCAATATGGGTGCCGAGCTTGGCGCGACCACGACAGTTTTCCCGTCCGATGGAGAAGTTAAGCGTTTCCTCGACAGCGAGGGAAGGGCTGAGTGCTGGGTCAAGCTCGCGGCCGATGACGGCTGCGTCTATGATCAGCATGACGAGATTGACCTGTCCGGTCTCGAACCCCTGATCGCCAAACCGTCAAGCCCGGGCAATGTCGTGGCGGTCAGCGAGGTCGTGGGTGAAGAGATATACCAGGCGTACATTGGTTCATCGGCCAATCCGGGCTGGCGGGACTTCGCGGTAGTGGCAGAAATCGTTCGTGGGAAGACGGTGCCTCCAGCGATGTCATTCGATATCAATCCGACTTCTCGACAACTTCTCGAGATGCTGATCGCCGATGGGCGACTTGGCACCCTAGTGGCCGCAGGCGCTCGGATCCATCAGGCTGGCTGCAACGGTTGCATCGGCATGGGTCAGGCACCCGCGATCGGGCGCAACTCACTACGAACAACACCGCGTAATTTTCCGGGCCGATCGGGAACCAAGGAAGACTCGGTTTTCCTGTGTTCCCCGGAAACCGCTGCCGCCTCAGCGCTTACGGGCAAGATCACCGATCCCCGCTCACTCGATATGCCCTACCCGCGCCTTAGACATCCAGAGAAGACCGTCGCGACAATGGCGTTGCTCGATGCACCACCGCCCCCAGAGGAGTCGCGTTCTGTCAGGTTGGTCAAGGGGCCGAATATCAGATCGCTCCCCGAATTCGACCCACTGCCTGACACGCTTGAATTGCCGGCGATCCTCAAGATGGGTGATGACGTCTCGACCGATGAGATTATGCCGGCGGGCGCGAAGGTGCTGCCTTACCGGTCGAACATTCAGAAAATCGATGACTTCTCGTTCGAGCGGATAGACACGACCTATCTGGAGCGAGCCCGTGCGGTGCGCAGCAGCACTGGACATGCCGTGATAGGCGGTGAAAACTATGGCCAAGGATCATCGCGCGAGCATGCAGCCATCGCACCCCGCAATCTCGGCCTGCGGGCTGTATTGGTCAAAAGCTTCGCGCGCATCCATCGCCAGAATTTGGTCAATTACGGCGTGCTGCCGCTTATGTTTGCTGAGCCTGGCGACTACGAGCGCCTCGACAAAGGCGACGTCCTCATCATGCGCGACCTGCATCGAACGTTGAACGCGGGCGCTGATGTCAGCCTTGAAGTCGAAGGCAAGGACTCGATTTCCACCAAACACGGCCTCACCGACAAGCAGATTGCCGTGATCCTCGAGGGCGGCCTTATCAATTGGCGCCGCAAACGATTAGCGTCGGAGCCATAATTCGCAACCGCTCCGCGTTCATCTCGAACTTGCATCTCCACTCCGCCGCATAAAGGCAAGGGAGAGCCAAGCGAAGGTCATGGAGCTTTGACCGGTTATTGGTATCGGGAGAAGAGCGTTGCGCCTTGCCGGGTTCTGGTAACTAAGAAGTATCTTGGCCCAACAAGCAGGCAGCAAGCGGTCGCGCCGCTCGCGAAGAGCGGCGTCTCGCATCGTTTTGAACCTGGCCCTTCTATTGATATTTCTCTGGTGGTTGAAGTGATTTTGTACTGACGAATGGATTGAGACGAACTTCTGTAAACTGCGCATCCGCCGAAATCGCGATATCGCCCGCTCTCGCCTTCGGAAAGGCAGGTGCGAATTCTCAGCCCGGTTGTTGAGATGTAGGCCTGTCTGTTGGCGACCCTCGCTCCCAGCGACTTTCATCGGGGCCCGATAGGAGGGGCATTTGTCTGTTACCACGACATGCGGATTCCCATATCGTCGCATTGCTTTCTTCAGGAATTTCAAAGCTGCGACTTTGTCGCAGTTCTTGATGACGCGGGATTCCAGGACTCCGCCTTCACGATCCACGGCTCGCCAGAGGCAATGTTGCTCGCCGCGGATTTTGGCTACGCCTGCCTTCGACTGACGAAGACCTCGTCCACGTACAACTGCCATTATGGGCTCCGCTGCATCGAGTCCGACCGACGTTTCGGAGCGACAGCGGAAATCGGATGAACATCATCACGCCGAACTGGATGATCTCGGGCGAGGTTTTAAAGTATAGGAACGGGTTTTTGCTCTTATTCTGAGGCTGAACGCGAGGATCGGCTGCCTCAAGGCCGTTTGCTCTGACATTACCACCTCAAGCCCGGTTCTCCTGACAATGCCACTTGAGATATCTCCCATCATCCAGCGTGTTCGAGTTCCCGGACAATGTAATCGCGCAAGCGCAATGCGGCTGGGCTGAGCTGCGTCGCTTCGATCAGGGCCGTTTCCGTATCCTCGAGATTCGGGAGGTCTAGAGATTCATCGTTGAGGATGGTCAGATCTGAGGGGATCATCTCTTTGGGAAGCACCGTCACGCCGAGGCCGGCGCGGACGGCGGCGTGGGTTCCGGCAAGCGAACCACAGGTGTAGGCGATGCGCCAAGGGCGACCGATGCTGTCGAGACCATCAGTCATGCGCTTGCGATAGACGCATGGTTGAGGCGAAACCGCGAGGGGCAACGGTCCTTCCATGTCGGCGATCTGCCTGTTGGCGGCGACCCAGACCAGAGGCTCGCGCCAGACCCGGATGCCTCCCGTCCCGGCATCCGGCTCGCGCTTGACCAGCGCAATATCCAAACCACCGGCGTGAAAACGCGCTAACAGTTCGAGGGTCAATTCGCAGGTGACTTCCAAGGCGACGTGCGGATGACTGCGTGCAAACCGCGCCAACACGTTCGGCAGGTGGCTGGTTGCGAAGTCCTCGGGTGCGCCGAGACGGACGAGGCCGGAGAGTTCCGGTTCCTTCACGCGGGCCGCCAACTCGTCGTTGAGGCTAAGGATGCGCCGCGCATAATCGATAATCAGCTCGCCCTCGCTCGTCAGTGACAGGTGGCGCGGGCTTCGCTCGAGAAGCCTCACGCCAAGCTGATCTTCCAGCCGCTTGATCTGAAGCGAGATGGCCGATTGTCCGCGCAGCAACCGCTCGGCGGCTCGGGAGAATCCACCGCATTCGACGACGGTCACGAACGTTCGCAAAAGATCGGGATCGATGTTCCGACTTGCAGTCATAGTGCAGCATATATGCATTGTGGATATCAATGATAGAGTGCTCCCTAATCAATTTTCGCAATCCATTTGTAGCGTCTATCGTAACTCAAGAATGACCAGCTCAGGAGGATCGAAGATGGACCAGCAACCGGATCGGGACCGTATGGCGGAGCTCCAGGAGGTTTCTGCCAAAGAAGACGCCGTTCCGGTGACCCTTGCCTTTGGCGACGGCATCGGTCCGGAGATCATGAGGGCAAGTCTTAAGGTGTTGCTCGCGGCCGGCGCCAACATCTCGATCGAGCCGATTGATATCGGCGAGCGCGCTTATCTGGCAGGCAACACAGCGGGCATCGAGCCAAGGGCCTGGGACAGTCTGCGGCGGACCAAGGTGTTCTACAAGGCGCCGATCACGACACCTCAGGGCGGCGGCTTCAAGAGCCTGAATGTGACCGTGCGCAAATCGCTTGGCCTATTCGCCAACGTTCGACCCTGCGCAGCCTATGCGCCATTCGTCGCCACCAAGCATCCGGCGATGGATGTTGTTATTGTCCGTGAGAACGAGGAAGACCTCTACGCCGGGATCGAGCATCGCCAAACCGACGAGGTCTATCAGTGCCTGAAGCTGATCTCACGGCCCGGCTGCGAGAAGATCGTCCGATACGCCTTCGAGTACGCTAAGACCCAGGACCGCAAGAAGGTCACCTGCTTCACCAAAGACAACATCATGAAGCTGACCGACGGGCTGTTCCACAAGGTCTTCGACGAAATCGCGGCGGAGTACCCGGAGATCGAAAACGAGCATTGGATCGTTGACATCGGCGCCGCTAAGCTGGCCGACACGCCCGAGGTGTTCGACGTCTTGGTGATGCCGAACCTCTATGGCGACGTGCTGAGCGATATTGCCGCTCAGATAGCCGGGTCCGTAGGCCTTGCCCCGTCGGCCAATATCGGCGAGCACTGCGCCATGTTTGAGGCCATCCACGGATCGGCCCCGCGGCGAGCCGGCCAGGACGTGGCAAACCCGTCCGGCCTGCTGCTCGCGGGCGTTATGATGATGGTCCATATCGGCCAGCGGGAGGTGGCGGAGCGGGTGCACAACGCCTGGCTAAAGGCGATCGAAGACGGCATCCACACCTACGATATTTTCAAGGACGGCATTTCGGCGCAGAAGGTCGGTACTATGGCTTTTACAGATGCTGTGATCGCCCGTCTCGGCGAGAAGCCGACCAGCCTTCAGCCGGTTTCATACAACACCAACGCCAAGCCTTTCGTGGTGCCTCAAGCCACGAAGCGTCCGCGCGCAAAAAAGGTGCTGGTCGGGATCGACGTCTTTGTCCATTCGAACGGGGACGTCGAACAGCTTGCAACGGATATGCAGAAGGCGGCGAATCACCTTTACGAACTGAGTATGATCACGAATAGAGGGGTGAAGGTCTGGCCGGACGGCCTGCCGGAAACTTTTTGTACGGACCATTGGCGGTGCCGCTACCTGGCGAAGCCTGAAAAACAGTTCAACAAGGCCATGATTGTCGAACTGCTAAAGAACCTTACCAGCGACGGCGTCGACTTCATCAAAACCGAGCACTTGTTCACCTTTGACGGGGAGGCCGGCTACTCACTGGGTCAGGGTCAGTGAGCGGTGGCATCGGAACGGAGGGTCCTTCCCCATGCGTGCACGCCAGCCGAGGAGCATGTCCATGCCGATATCTGAGCTAAGGGTGACAGAAGCGGAAAAGCCGGAAGGCTCCATTGATCGTCTGATCATTCTACGGCCGGACGACTGGCACGTGCATTTGCGCGATGGGCCAATGCTCGATGCCGTGGTCAACTACACCGCTCGCCAGTTCGCGCGCGCTATAGTGATGCCGAACCTTGATCCGCCGGTGACCAGCGTTGCGGCAGCGAAGGCCTACAGGGCACGTATTCTCACCGCACTGGAACCGGGCATGGACTTCACGCCGCTGATGACCTGCTACTTAACGGACGACATCGATCCGACCGAGATCGAGTTGGGATTTGCGTCCGGCGTGTTCACGGCCTGCAAACTGTATCCCGCGCACGCCACGACCAACGCCCAGCACGGCGTCACGGACGTCCGGAACATCTATCCGGCACTTGAAACAATGCAGCGGATCGGCATGCCGCTCTTGCTGCATGGCGAAGTCACCGACGACCATGTCGACATTTTCGACCGCGAGGCTGTCTTCATCGACCGCATTCTCAAAAAGCTCGTGGCTGATTTTCCTGACCTGAAGGTGGTCTTCGAGCATATCACAACCGAAGACGCGGCCGCGTTCGTCGAGTCCTGCGGTCCGAACATCGCCGCGACGATCACGCCCCATCATCTCAATATCAATCGCAACGCCATGTTCCAGGGTGGTATCCGCCCGCACTATTATTGCCTGCCGGTCGCCAAACGCGAGCGGCATCGCCTTGCCCTGCGGCAGGCGGCGACATCCGGGTCGGCGAAGTTCTTTCTGGGCACAGATTCAGCGCCTCACGCTATCGGTGATAAGGAATCTGCCTGCGGCTGCGCCGGCATCTTCAATGCACCCTTTGCGCTTGAAAGCTACGCCAAGACTTTTGAAGAAGAAGGCGCGCTCGACCGACTGGAAGCCTTTGCGTCGGAGAACGGCCCGCGCTTCTATGGCCTGCCGTTGAACACTTCCCATGTCGTGTTGGAGCGGTCCTCAAGCGAGGTTCCCGGTATTCTTCCGGCCGCTTCGACGCAGGTCGCTCCTTTTCACGCAGGACAGACGCTCGCGTGGCGCTTCGCCGGTCGGGCCGATGCTTAGGCGGGCGAGGTGATGAGGCGATTATCCCACCTCGACGGGCTGGAAAGCGAAGCCATACATATCCTGCGCGACGGAGTCGCCGAGGCGGAGCATCCGGTGTTGCTCTTTTCCGGCGGCAAGGATTCAACCGTGCTCGCCCATCTGGCGCTCAAGGCATTCTATCCTTCAAAACCGCCCTTACCGCTCCTTCACGTGGATTCCACCTGGGAATTTCGCGAGGTTCTGGAGTTTCGCAACCGCTTCGCCGCAGCTCATGGCTTTGAACTTGTCCTGCATCATAACGAAGCGGGCCGGGCGCAGGGCCTCAATCCGGTCCATGATAATGACGTCTACACTAGCCTAATGCGGACCGACGCCCTGAAACAGGCGCTCGACTATGGCGGCTATGATGTGATCTTCGGGGGGGCCCGACGCGAAGAGGAGGCGACCCGCGCAAAGGAACGTATCGTTTCGGTCCGGAGCAACGGGCATTCCTGGAACCCGAAACAGCAGCGCCCGGAACTCTGGTCGACCTATAACTGGCACAGAGCTTCTGGCCAGACCCTTCGTGCCTATCCGCTCTCAAACTGGACCGAGTTCGATCTTTGGGCTTACATTCTGTCGCGAAAAATTGCGCTCTGCCCCCTCTATTTTGCGGCCGAAAGGCCGGTCGTTGAGCATGGAGGAAAACGGATTGTCATTGACGACCCCGGTCGGGCGCTAAGGCTTGGTTTCGCAGAGACTCGAATGGAATCGGTGCGCTTCAGGTCTCTTGGCTGCTGGCCAGTCACAGCCGCAGATCGCTCTGAGGCACGGGATTTGCCCGGCGTCCTGCGAGAGACGCTCGCGACCAAAAGTTCTGAGCGCAGCGGCCGCGTCAGCGATGCTGGATCGCTGGAAGCTCAGAAGCGTGAGGGCTATTTCTGATGACCCTGGGGGCCAAGCCGTTTGCGGGACGCCAGGCGGTTCTCGCCACCATGCATGGCAAGGAGGCAGCGATTGCGTCCATCCTGGAGAACGCTCTTGGGCTAAGCATTATCGTCCCGCAAGGCATTGATACCGACACGCTCGGTACCTTCACGGGAGAAATCGCGCGTCCCGGCAACATGGATGAAGTCCTGATCGCGAAAGCGCGTCTCGGCCTATCTATCACTGGTCTGAACCTGGCCATAGCAAGCGAGGGCAGCTATGGCCCCCATCCGCATATTCCGTTCATCCCCGCCGGGCTTGAAAAACTCGTTCTCGTCGACCAGACGACCGGGCTGATTGCGATGGAGCACGTCTTCGACGACGCGCCTAGCTATCACAACCGGCAGGTCAAGGATATGGCGGATCTTGCCGACTTTCCAGTTCTGATTGGGTTCCCGGCTCAGGCGCTTATCGTCAAACCGTCCGATTTTCCAGCGCCCAGCGTGGCCGTCTTCAAGGGCTTGCGGGACCTTGAGAGTCTCGCATGTGCAATCAAAACCGCAACGGCCCATTCCAGGGACGGGTTGGCCCAGGTGGAGACGGATATGCGAGCGCATATGAACCCAGCGCGCATGGCGACGTTGGCGCGGCTTACGGAGCGATTTGCTGGGCGGTTGCTGTCTGCATGTAAGGCCTGCGACGCGCCAGGCTGGGGCGTTGTCGACATCGAGAACGGATTACCCTGCAGCTGGTGCGGAGGTCCGACGAACCTCGTGCGGTCAGAGATATACGGCTGCTTTCTTTGTGATCACCGCGAAAAAACTCCGAGAACTGACGGATTGCAGGAAGCAGATCCGGGCTCGTGCCCATACTGCAATCCGTAGCCGCGCCGGTATTGTCATGTTTGGCCGACCCCGGTTCTGCAAGTGCAAAATTTGAGAGAGTCCGACCTGCGGCCCATTCGGTCCCGCAATAATTTCGAGAAACTTGCTCCATCGTCGTAATCGCCTTCAGGAGGACCGTAAGGACTGCTTGGAGGTGGGCTGCGTGAAAACTCATCTGCGCAATTGTGGTGCGCAATGAGATTTCCGATTTGACCGCGGTTGAAGAACAGTTCGGCGAGACTGCAGTCGTTCAGCTACTTCAAAGACACAAGGTTCTTATTGAAACTCTAAGATTAGTTTTCTCACACAGCCTCTGAATATTTGAGCCGAAGCCCCTCCATGAGGCTTTCATAGATTCTTTCGACCGCAAAATTGATTGTCGGACGGGCTCAAACTGACGCGCGTCTGACGGCGATTAGGAGGGACTTCCAGTGTTGGGTGTTTATTACGAATATCATTCGTCACTCTCGGTCTGATCAACCTGAGAGTCTTGTTCTTGGACGATCTTAAGCAGGGCTTCTTCCCAGTGTTCAATCAAATGACGTTTTTCATCGCGGTACGAATAGTGATCGTAGTGGGCGATTGCCCGGCCGTCCGTAACATCGTGGCTCAGGGCACGTTCTAGGATTTCCAGGCGGACGCCGTTTTCGGCCATCCTTGTTGTAAACCCTCTCCTCAATGCGTTTGGCCCAGAGGGCTGCCAGCCCCAATCTCTCGATAGTCTATTGCAAGCCCGACTGGCCACTTTGCCATTCATAGGCTCAATGCCAGAGTTGGCAGGGAAACCCCATGGATTGTTTCCTACTTCTGAGTTGCGTCTCTTTTCCAGGAGTTTTTGGCAGAACTCGCCAAACGGAAGCTCATGGGGTTTGTTGTTCTTCATCCGGTCGGCTCGAACAATCCAAAGTCGCTCATCGAAATTGAGCTCCGCCCATTCCATCCCGGCAATTTCATTGACGCGCGCGGGTAAGAACAAGCAGAGCCTGATCATATCCGACACATCAGCTGTAACGCCTTCAAGGTCGTGGAGTGCCTGCCAGAGACATTTCAGCTCTGTGTCATTCAACTGCCGGGTCCTTTGGCCAACACGATGACGCTGCTTGACGGCGGATACAGGATTGAAGTCGATGAGTTCCAGTTCGGCCGCATATGAAAACAGGACACTCAACGTCCATCGTGCGGAGTTTGAAGCTGGACCACTGGCCTCATTGTAGGTTCGGTCCAGAAAAGAGGCGATGTCCTTTCGACCAATCTCCTTGACTGAGCGGGTTCCAAGGCGAGGCAGGATGTGGACTCGCAAACATGACTCGTAGAACTCCTGTGTTCTGATCCTTTTTGAAAGGAAGCCAGGAGAGGCTTTGTAAGCGCCTGCCAGCGCATCAAGGGTTTCCATTTTCTTGTTGCGCGCTTCGATGCCTGCTTGGCGCCATCGCTTCGATGGGATCGTGCCCGTCTGGCACCTGGGCCGAATGCTTTTTTGCACGGTCGCGAGCCATTTCGAGCGTTACAACATTTGCCCGCCCGATGTTCATTTCAGCGGAGGCGTTGTCAGGCTTTCTATATCTGATCACGAAGGTCTTGGTTCCCCCAGGCGCGACACGGAGACAAAGTCCAGGGACTTTGTGGTCCGAGAAGCGTTGCTTGGCTCAATTCGCTTCAATTGAACTGATGAACGCCTGAGTCAGGCGAGAACGTTTGGTATGCGAATTCATGGTCCGGTTTCCGCTCAATTTTAGCGTTTTCACCATTCAACTTACAGCTAATTTTGCCCACAATTTGCCCACAAATCAAGCGAACGGCAGTCAATTTCGAAAAGAAGAAAAAGTTAATAAAAACAATCTTAAGAAGCGAATCTCTGCGCTTCTTACAGTTTGAATGAAGTTGGTAAGGGCGGACTACGAATCTGGGGGTCGGGCGTTCGAATCGCTCCGGGTGCACCATAAGAACAAGGTCTCAGGCCCAAAATTCCATTTTCAGGTTTGAGCATACCCACACATTTTACCGGTCCGTTCCTGTCTCGTCCTTCGCCGCGCTGTTTCGCATCAGGTTCCTGATGACGCGCGGGGGCGCTTATGCCACTTTTGTCAAAACGGCAGCCGGAACGGCAGGTTTCGGCATCAGGGCAGGATTCACATGGCGGCAATTTCCCTTTCACGCATCGTGGCGCATTGGGCGCAGCAACAGCCGGACCGGGTCGCGCTCGACCATCTCGGCGACCGGCGCACATGGGCCGAACTTGAGGCCCGCACCAACCGGCTGGCCCGGGCCTATCAGGCGC
>NZ_JBDNGN010000003.1:0-29866 GCF_041689225.1 Hyphomonas sp.
ATTATCGCGCTGCGATGCAGGCATTCAACCAGGCCGGCACCCTGGAACCCGACATGGCAGCCGCCTGGGGCGGGCTCGGCACCGCGCTCGACCAGCTCGACCGGCATGCGGATGCGCAACAAGCCTATCAACGGGCACTTAGCATAGAGCCCAACCGCATCTCGACGCTGGCCAATTACGGACTCTCGCTCGCCCTGTCCGGCGACCTTGTCGGCGCGGAAGAGAAATTGCGGCTTGCCGATGCGCAACCGGACACGACAACGCGGATCAAGGAAAACCTCGCCCTCGTCCTCGGCCTCCAAGGCAAATATGACGAGATGAAAGCCGCGAGCGGCGCCAACGCACCCCGCAGCATTGTCGACCAGAATGTCGAACTGCTCCGGGAAATGGTGCAGCCCACCCGCACCTGGGAGGCCCTCGCCGAGCGTGCGGAGATGGGCATGCTTCCCGCGTCGCCAGCATCTTCGAACAGGCTCGGACCGGATGCCGAGCGCGCGGCTGCAGCAACGTCCACGCCCGTGACGGACGAGTCTGCGACCGTCACAACGCCCGAAAACGACGCGGGCCTGCGGCTGCGTAAAACCTACTGACGCTCTGCCAAAGAACCGGATGAACGCCCTGCCAGCGAACGCATGACAGGCATTGTCATCCTTCAGGAAACGCCGCGAACAACAGGAAATGCCCGCCAGCTTGTCAGCAGGCGGGCATTTTGAAACACGTGATCAAGCCGCGCTATACGAAATCGCTTGTGCGCGTCTCGATGTTCAACTCGGTTACGTCCGGAGCCGCGTCATTGTCACCCTTCATCGACTTGTACTGGATGTAGGCCGGGCCGAGCACGACGAGAAACAAGACGGGCAGGAAGAACAGGATCATCGGCACGGTCAGTTTTGCCGGCAGCGCCGCAGCCTTTTTCTCGGCGGCGGACATCCGCATTTCACGGTTTTCCTTGGCCATCACGCGCAACGCGTCGCCCAGCGGGGTACCATAACGTTCGGCTTGCGACAGGGCCATACAGACCGCCTTCACGCCTTCATGCCCTGTCCGACCGGCGAGGTTGTCATAGGCCATCCGGCGATCAGGCAGATAAGAGAGTTCCGCGACCGTCAGCCCGAATTCCTCGGCCAGTTCCGGCGAAGCAGAGCCGATCTCCTGGCTCACCTTGTTGAAGCCCAGTTCGATCGACATGCCGGCCTCGACGCAGATCAGCAGCATGTCGAGGGAGTCCGGAAAGCCGAGCATGATCGACTTCTGGCGTTTGGCTGCAAGGTTCGAGACGTACATGTTCGGCGCATAGAAGCCGGCCGCCATGCCGAAGGCGAGCGAGCCATACTTCATCACAGGGCTGAAGCCATGGTCATTGACGAAGAAAATATAGACGAAGGTCAGGAGCAGGCCGGCAAAAGGCAATGCCATCCGGGCGAAATAGAAGGCCGAGATCGGGCCCGGTCCTCGCAGGCCGGCCTGGTTCATGAGCTTGACGACATTGGGGTCTTCCAGCGCCTTGGCCAGGTTGAGCTTGGACGAGACCGTACCCATCATGCTCTTGTCTTCACGCCGGAGACCCTTGGTCTCCAGAGCCGCGCGGCTCTGCTTGCGCAGCTTTTCGCGCTGGTTCGACACAGCCTTGAGACGCGTCTCGAGCTTGTCACCCTTCAGGTAAGGCAGGAATACCGTGACGAAGGTCGCAAACACGGCCGCCGCAACGAGATAGGCCGCCAGCGTATCGGGACGAGTCAGTGACAGAATGAAATCATACATAATCCGTCACCCTACATGTCGAAGTTGATCATTTTTTTCATCGTGAGGATGCCCAGGGTCATCATGGTCGCCGCAACCGTGAGGATGACATGGCCCGTCTCGGTGATGAATAGCTGCATGATGTAACTGGGCGTGGTCATGTAGACCATCAGGCCTACCGCAAACGGGAGCGCGCCGATGATCATGCCTGACGCCTTGGCTTCGGACGACAGCGCGTTGACCTTCTCGCGCATCATCTTGCGCGAGCGGATAACGGTCGACAGGTTGCCCAGCGCCTCGGAAAGGTTGCCGCCTGCCTTGGCCTGGATCAGCAGCACAATGACGAAAAAGTTTATCTCCTGCAGCGGCATGCGCTTGTAGAAGGCACTCAGCGAGCGCTCAAGGCCAGCGCCCATTGCAAGGTTGTCGGCCAGTGAGGCGAACTCAGTGCGGAGCGGATCCGGGCTTTCCTTGGCGATGATGCGGATACATTCATTGAGCGCCAGACCGGTTTTCACGCCTCGCACGATAATATCCAGCGCGTCCGCGAACTGGTTGATCATTTTCTTGTGACGGCGTTTGGCCAGCACGCTCAGGAATAGCCGCGGAACCCACAAAGTGCCTGCGATGAACGCGCCGCCGATCATGACGGGCTTGCTCTTGAGCGACATGCCGAAAACCACCAGTCCGTCGGCACCTGACATGTAGATCAGCACAGCGCAAAGCGTACCCATGACCAGTGAACCGATCCAGAACGCAGAGACCGGAAAATCCAGGCCCGCCTGTGCAAGCTTTGAACCGATGTCACGCGGTGTGATCGACTTGCGGCGCTCCTTGTCCTGCTTGCGCAGGTTATCGAGCATTTCCTGTGTCTTGGCGCGTCGCTTGGAATTTTCATCATGCGCCTTGCCACCGCGTGCCTTGCCGGATGTGGCACCCGCGCCGATGGCCTTGGCGCGCTTGCGTGCCGCGTCTGCGTCACCACTCGTGAACGCCAGGCCGACGCCGGCAAGCGCAACAAATGCCAGCCCGGCAACGGCGTAGATCATCAAGCTATTGTCCATGAATCAGCTCCCGAGCGCGTCTAGCGCGGCTGCGAGTTCACGCTCAAGGTTAAAATATGAGGCGCGCTCCCAGAACCGCGGACGCCCGATGCCGGTGCCGCGATGTGAACCGATGATCTTGCCGTCCGCGTCTTCGCCATCCATCTCGAATTTCAGGACGTCCTGCAGCACGATCGTGTCCCCTTCCATGCCCATCACCTCGGTGATGCACATGATACGGCGCGAACCGTCACGAAGGCGAGAAGCCTGCACAACAACGTCGATCGATCCAACGATCATTTCACGGATCGTCCTGGCCGGCAGCGAGAAGCCGCCCATTGTAATCATGGATTCCAAACGGCTGAGAGCTTCGCGCGGGCTGTTGGCGTGCAGCGTTCCCATCGAGCCATCGTGGCCTGTGTTCATCGCCTGCAGGAGGTCAAATGCTTCAGGGCCACGCACCTCGCCCACGATGATGCGTTCTGGACGCATACGCAGGCAGTTCTTGACCAGTTCGCGCATTGTGACCTCGCCCGAGCCTTCGATGTTCGGCGGGCGGGTTTCGAGGCGCACGACGTGCGGCTGCTGAAGCTGGAGTTCGGCGGAGTCTTCACAGGTAATGACGCGCTCGCCGGGCTCGATGAAGGCCGTGAGACAGTTGAGAAGCGTTGTCTTGCCCGAACCTGTACCGCCAGAGATCAGGACGTTGCAGCGCGAGTGACCGATAATACGCAGGACTTCGGCACCCGCTTCGCTGATCGATCCGAAATTGACCAGATCCTGCAGCTGCAGCTTGTCCTTTTTGAACTTACGAATGGTAAGCGTCGGGCCGTCGATTGCCAACGGCGGCGCAATGACGTTCACGCGTGACCCGTCGAGCAGGCGCGCGTCACAGATTGGCGAACTTTCGTCAACGCGGCGGCCAACCTGGCTCACGATGCGCTGGCAGATATTCATGAGCTGGGCATTGTCGCGGAACCTGATATTGGTGCGTTCGATCTTGCCGTTGACTTCGATATAGGTCGTATCCGCACCATTGACCATGATATCGGCAATGTCGTCACGCGCGAGCAATGGCTCCAGCGGACCGTACCCAAGAACGTCGTTACAGATGTCGTCAAGCAGCTGCTCCTGCTCAGAGAGCGACATCACCACATTCTTGATACTGATAATTTCCACAACGATATCGCGAATTTCCTCGCGTGCGCTCTCGGCATCCAGCTGGGCAAGTTGCGACAGGTCGATCGTGTCGATCAGCGCATTGAAAACGGTCGTCTTGGTGGCGTAATACTGTTCCGATTGCTGGTTCACCTTGCGAACCGGCTCCGGCTTGGGCTCAGGCTTCTTGGCCTTGACCGGTTGCGAAGCAAGCGGCTTCGGAGCACCCTTTACAGGCACCGGCTCGGGCGCCTTCGGCTTCATGGCCTGGGGACGTCGCTGCGCCACAGGAGCCGGGGGCTTTGGCGCCGCCGGCGCTGAAACTGCTGGAGATCCTGAACGTTTGCCGAAGGCCATTTACGGGCCCTTTCCCTTGAGTTCTATTTGCCGAGGAGTTTTTGGAAAATCGATTTCGTGGGCTGCACAACCGCCCTGCCCGTCAATACGGACGCTAGGTGATCGATTGCCATTGACGCGCGCGATGTCGCATCCGTTTCCGAGATCATCTGTCCGTTATTTGCTGCCGTGCCAAACAGCTCCGGCTCAAATGGCAGGATGATTTCCGGCTCCACGCCGATCGCCGCCGCGAAATCCTTCACCGGTATTTCAGGCCGCTTCGGAACGCCGCACATGTTCAGCACGAGACGCGGTGGATTATCGTTGGGTCGCTGGCCCTTGAGCTGGTCCATGAAATTCTTGCCGTTTCGCAGCGATGCCAGGTCCGGCTGGCAGACAATGATGACCTCATCGGAGGCCACGAGCGTGCGCTGCACCCAGCGGCTCCACGTGTGCGGCAGGTCGAGCACCATATAGGGCACATTGCGCCGGACACTCTCGATGACCGTGGTGAAGGCCTCGTCAGGAATGTCCATGATCTGATTGATCGTCGCAGGTGCCGTGAAGAGCGACAGGCGGTCGGTAGCTTTTGCCAGGAGCCGCTCGATGACGGCATCATCTGCCCTTTCGGGGGCTAGAAGCGCATCAGCGATGGTCTGCGGTGTCTCCTGGTTGAAGTCGAGCGCGGTTGTTCCGAATGACAGGTCGAGATCGACCAGCGTCGTGTTGACGCGCGCATTTTCCGCCAGGGCCCAGGCCAGGTTGTGAGCGATCGTCGACGACCCTACCCCGCCCTTCGCACCAATCACGGAGATCTGCTTGCCAACGAAAGGTCGGTCAGGATCGACGAAGAGAGTGGATATCGAACGGATGATCTGGATCGGATCAAATGGCGGCACGAGGTATTCGCTGACGCCGCGGGCGACCAGCTGGCGATAAAGCTTGATGTCGTTGACGGTACCGACAACCATGACCTGCACGTTTTCGTCGCAATGCTCGGCCAGCGCATCGATCTCGGCCAGCACCTGCTGAGCTGCCGCAGACGACTCGACCATCAAAAGGTTCGGAGTCGGATTTTGCTGCATATAGGCCGTCGCAGCCGCAATCCCGCCGGGAACCGATTCCAGCGTGGCGCGGCCCATGCGGCGGTCTTGCGAGCAAACGTCCATCAGATCTCGCGTTTCGTCACGCTCGTAGAACACCTTGATCGAGATGGCAGGCAGCGGGACATCCCCGCCGTTCCGGTCCGGCATCGAGAAGACCGGCTGGTCAGCCACCAATTGCTTCTGCTCAGGAATCGCCGCCGGATCGGCATCGTCATCCATCAGCGAGCCGAACGCATCATTGGCCGGCGCGGCAAGTCCGTCGACAGGGGCTTCTTCTGCGAAGACATCTTCGAAGTCAGAATCGAAATCGTCTTCAAAGAGCGCTTTTTCGTTCGACATTATACTCTCGTCCTTCTACTCGGCAGCCGGCTATCAATTGACTGCGTCAGATATTGTTCCGGATTCTTCCGACGAGCGGGCAGATGCAGTGGATTCGCCCTCTCGGAATTTCTGCAGGATAACCTGTCGGCGCATCGCGTCGCCTTCTTCGAGTTCGCGCTGGCCCAGAAGGTCGGCCGGGTCTGCGATCATGGCAGAAAGGTTCGTGCGGATTGCGCAGCCGAGGCTTGGCATCTCATTGTTCGAGCGGATGTCCGACACGTCGTACTCAGCCATCGATTTGCAGTCCGGCTTGATCGCGTCATAAACTTGGAAGGCCAGGATCATCGGTTCGGATTTGTCCGATCCCGCACCATGGCTGCTGCCTGCAATTTCGCTATACTCGACACCATTCTGCCAGGCGATCTCGCGCGCCGCAGCGACTGCCGAGACGGCCAGTTGTGAATTGTCGCTGGTTTCGGGCAGCGACATGATCAGCGGACCGTGGCCCTTTGAACGATAGGTGCGGACAAAGGCTTCAATCCTGGCACGGTCCTTCAGCGTGAGTTCGCTGGAAACCGGGCTGATATCCACTTCAAGGAATTCGGTACGCTTCGACACGCCGATTGCGTTGCGGTCGAGCGCGGTGCCCTCAAGGTACGCTTGCGGCACAGCCGTCGGGGCATGGCTCGCGCATCCGGCGAGGCCGGTCAGGGCAAAGCCCGCAGCGATCAGGGCCTGTGTTGGTTTAAGCATCGGGTTCATCCTGACGTCCCTCACTCTTCAATAAAGCCCACAGGGGAGCGATAATTCTTGGCGTCCACTGGCGCGCCGTCCTTGCCGTACTGCTCGTTCAGCTTGCCAAAGAAGATCGACTTGGCGTCCGAGGCGTTGGCATATCCGTCCGCTGGCGTCCGCAGCTGGTTCTTCTGGGTCGGATCGACCAGGTAGGGCGTCACGATGACCACCAGTTCTGACTCGTCCTGAAGGAAATCACGCGATTGGAACAAGGCGCCGAGGATTGGCAGCTTCTTGAGCCCGGGTATCTGGTCCAGCGTCTGGCGTGTCTTGGACTGGATCAGGCCCGCCATCATCATCGATCCGCCCGATGGCAGTTCGATCACCGATTCTGCGCGGCGAACTGACAGGGCCGGAATTGTGATCCCGGCGATCGTGACCAGGTTGCCGTCCGAATCGATACCTGTCTGCGAGGCGCCCTGATAGGCGCCCTGGTTGGTGAGTTCCGATACTTCGGTCGACACTTTGAGGGAAATCCGGCCCTCGGAGAGGACAACAGGCGTGAAACCAAGGCCCACACCATAAGGCTTGAATTCGATCGACACGCGGCCGTTATTGTCCTGCCCGACCGGCACGGGAAACTCGCCGCCCGCGAGGAACTTGGCGCTTTCGCCAGACATTGCAACAATATTCGGCTCGGCCAGCGTCTTGACGACACCGATCCGCTCCAGTGCATCGATCGTGGCACCGACGCTCGATTGCAGGTCGGAACCGACATAGTTGGAATAGGTCAGGGAGCCGCCAAGACCGCCAAGCGCCTGCCCCTGGATTGGAAAGCTGTTACTGGCGCTGAGCGAGCCCTGGAATGTTTGCGGAAGGCCGGGCACGAGGCCGGTCGTTCCGGTCGATTCCGGAATACCGTCACCGTTCGTATCGGAAAACAATTGCTTCTCGACCAGCCTGGCCATGTCACCGAAAGCAGGCGTGCCGGACAGGTTGATGCCGAGCTGCTTGATCGCCGTGCGCTGCATTTCGACAATGCGCACCTCCAGCATGACCTGATCCTTGGCTGCGATCTGGATCATGTTGACGAACTGCATTTCGTCACCGCCGCCGAGGAAAGCCGCAACAAGGCGCTGCACCTGGTCGGATTGCGCCATATCGTCGACAATGCCCGTTATCAGCACGTTTCCATTGAGGCCTTCGACGTTGACGCGCGCATCCGGCACATGCCGCTCGATCAGCTTGTGAAGGCTGGTCATGTCAGTTTCGACATTGATTTCAAGGTTCAGCAGCTGGTTTCCGTCGCGGTCGAATACAAAGGCATTCGTCTGCCCATAGGCGACACCGCGGAAAATGATCCGTTTGGCCGTCTGCACCACGGCATCGGCGATAGCCGGGTTCGTGATGACAACGTCTGCGGCAGGCGAATCTAGATCGATAATCATCGACTTGCTCAGCCCCAGCGTAACCTGCTGTGAAACGCCCGTCTCACCTGGTCTCGTGATCGTTGTGCCCAGATCATTGGGTGTCGCATGCGCTAAAAGCGGCATGGTCGCTGCGAACGCCATGACAAGGCAATTCCGGAACGGGCGGGACATGTTCATCTTCAGCTTCCCCCAAGCCCGGCCGACGTGGCCTGGCCATTGCGGTAAATCATGATGCCTCCGGCGCCATTTCCACCATCGCCACTCAGCATGTCGGTGCGCGATTCGCGGCCCATGCTGTCTCCGGCATCCGACCAGGGGCGCAATGACAGCGACAGTGTTCCCATGCGTTGCGACAGCGCCACCAACTCAGCTTCCTTCGACGAGACTTCCAGCGTCGCCGTGTTGCCGATCTGGGAAGTTCCGCCGTTTTCATCCGGCTTGAAAACCTGGTCGATTGCCAAGACACGAACATTCTTGATGATTGTCGTCGTTGCCGGACGCTCAGTGACCATCTGTTCGGTCTGCACCTGGACTTCATGCGTGAGGATCACGTCGACCTTGTCATTTGGCAGGATGAAGCCACCCGAAGCTGATTCGGTCGAAATCTCGACCGAGATGGCGCGCATTCCCGGTGACAGCAAGGCGGCCATAAGGCTGGAATCATTTGCCAGGACGAGTTTGCCCGGCAGGATCGGTTCGCGATTGAAGATTGGAATCCGGACAATCGCGCCGGCCATCTGCTCGATGCCATCGGGATTTTTGGCTTCGGTGAGATAGCCGTCGACAATGTTCAATTCCGGCCAGGGTGCCCATTCGAAATCGCTTGTCGCCAGGCGGTCACCGATCGCCAGGTCACGTCGGGAAACCAGTACTTTGACTTCGGAAACCTGCGTGGTCTGGATCTCGGTCTGCAGCTCAGTAACCGTTTGCGTCACGGTCGTCGGTGCCGACATGTTGCGAACCAGGAATGCGGCGGCCATGGCTGCAAGGGCAGCACCGCACAGAATGATAAGACGCATCGGCGACATTGGGCGCCACTCCCTTGTGATGACTAAATGCGATGGGCCACCACAATCAGGCAGAATCCCCATCCAAACCGGATACTTCCATGATCAGGCCTAAGGCTTGGTTAACTGAAAAGACTGATTTGGCTTAACAAGTTGGCAAGGAATGGAGACGCTGGCGCAGCCACGAGCACGCCGGCCGCAATCGCGACTCCATAGGGAACACCGGCATTTTCTTCGAATGGTGCACGGATCAATCCCGGCAAGGCCGCGGCCGGGATAAGTCGGCGGACAGACAGGATCAGCAGCGCAAAGGCCCCGCCTGTGAGTGCCATGACAAAAACGAAGGTAATACCCGCATCCGGCCCCAGCCATAGCATCACGGCAGGAATCATCTTGGCATCCCCTCCCCCGAATATGTTAAAGGCGAACAGGCCGAAGGCCACCATGAAGGCGAGGGCGGCGACCATCAGATGCCCCCCGATGATTTCCATCGGGACACCGGAGATCGCAGCTGCAGGCACGAACAGGCCCGCCAGCGCCAGGTTCAGCCAGTTCGGAATCGTCAGTCGGTTGACGTCGTGCATCGCCGCAAAGACGCACAGGGCCAGAAACACACCTCCGAGGATGTTCAAGATCATTCGCCCGCTCCTTCATTCTTCGACTCGGCCGCACCGTGACGGAAAAGACTAAAGGAAGTTTTTAATTCTGCTCCGCCTCATTGGGCCGTCCCGTCCGGTTTGGGGACAAAAGAAAAGGCCGCCAGGTTTCCCTGGCGGCCTTTCTGCGAACCGAATAAATTCGGTCGACTATTTAGTTGGCGTTCGTCATAGCCGTCGAAACAGTCGTGAACGTGGTGTTGGCGCTGTTACCGAGGGCGGTAACGCCACCGATGATAGCGACAGCGATCAGAGCAGCGATCAGGCCGTATTCGATAGCCGTGGCGCCGGACTCGTCTTTAAGAAAACGTGCAAACATTGGAAACTCCCATCATGCGTTAAATAAGCCTCGGACATTTTTTTCTTCCCGGGACAACACTGAAACTACAGGACTATTCTCAATATCGCGTTACGGAATACAGATAATCCGTGAAGGCAAATCAGGGTTTTGTTTACTCTCGTCCAATGCGCGATCCGTCGAAATCGGTCCCTATAGTATGATGTCGGATTTGCGCGATCTCCGCACTATTAGGAAACAGGCAACCTTCTTGAGCGAAGATTCCCGAAACCGAACCTGGAGCCCGAGAAATGAACATATTGGCCAAGTCCTGCACCCTGGCGCTGGCAGGATCGCTGTTCGTCGCAACCGCTGCGGCCGGGCAGCTGTCCGTCGAAGCCAACAAGACCATCCCCGTTCGCATCCCGGGGTCTGCAGCGAGCATCGTACTCGGCAACAAGAATGTCGCCGACGTCGCCGTTCACGACGAACACCTCATTTTCATCACCGGAAAGACGTTCGGCACGACCAATCTCATGATCTTCAACAAGGCCGGCGACCAGATTTTTTCGACCGAAGTTGTCGTCACTGTCAATTCGTCAAACCTTGTGACGGTCAATCGCTCCGGCCAGAATTTCACCTATGACTGCGCCCCCGAATGCCGCTCGGTCATGAGCATCGGCGATCAGATCGACTATTTCGATGCCCTCCTCACGCAGCAGAAATCTACTCAGGACCTGAACAGTGGCAACTAGGCTCGCATCCATTTAGCACGCTGCAACGACCGCGTCTCCGGAGGCGGTCGTTTGCATTTCCGGGACGAGCGCGATCCAAATTGGGCGCCAGATAGATGAAATTTTACGTTTCCGATAAATCGGGGGCAAACCCAGGTCTGGTATCTGGTAGCGCTGAGACAATCGTCTGTTTGGGGTTTGAAAATGGTCAGCTTCCGCTTCGACATCCTTGCTTCGCGCCTCAAGGCGTCCTGGAATGCGTATGCCAGCGACCGGCGTGGGGCGGCGGCCGTCGAATTCGCCATGGTCGCCATTCCGTTCTTTCTGCTGATCTTCGGCCTGCTCGAAGTCTGCCTCATGTTTCTCGTCTCGACTGTACTCGAACACTCCGTCGCCGACGCGTCCCGGCAAATCCGGACCGGTCAGGCTCAGGAAAGCGGATTTGACGAGACCAATTTCCGCCAGTCGGTTTGCGGCAGCTTCTTCGGACTGCTGGACTGTGACGACAAGCTGCACATAGACGTCAAGTCGCTTGACGAATTCGGCGCCGCCAGCTTCGAGCGCCCGGTCGATCTGGATGGCAATTTCGATGATGCCGGCTTTGCCTATGAACCCGGCGGTCCCAACGAGATCGTGGCCGTGCGCGTTTTCTACGAATGGCGCTTGATGACACCCTTCATTACTGCGCCGCTGTCTAACATGGCCGGTTCAAAATACCTGGTGCAGGCGAATGCCGTTTTCCGCAACGAACCCTTTGGAGACTAGTTCATGTCCCGCAAGTCCCTTCTCTCCCGGATCAATCCCCGCCTGAAATGGCGTGGCATCCAGGGCCTGCACTATAATGAACAGGGTGTGTCGGCGGTGGAGTTTGCCATCATCGCGCCGGTCATGGTCCTGATCTATTTCGGCTGTATCGAGCTCAGCTTCCTGATGCGCATGGACCGCCGGGTCACCTCCACCAGCGCCAGCCTCGGTGACCTTACCGCCCGTCTTGCGACCGTGACGGATGCGGACATGGGCGAGATGTTCGCAGCAGCAAAAGTCATGATGCAGCCGTATGATGCGACGGAGGCCAACCTCCGGATCACCAGCATCGTCGACAATGGCGACGGCGTTCCACGCGTTGACTGGTCAGATGCCTACAACATCTCCGCCTATGCCCAGGGCTCCGCGATAACCGTTCCTTCCGGCATCATTCCCTCCCCAGGCTCGGTGATCCTGGCAGAAGTCGAGTACACGTTCAAAAGCCCCTTCGGCTACGTTCTGAAGACCGAAAAGACGGTGGACGACAAATTCTACCTGCGTCCACGCCGCGTCAACGAAATCAGCCGCACGCATGACGCCGATGATGACGGCAAATCATTCGGGCCAACAAGCTAGCGGGCTGGCCTGTCCTGCTTAATCCCGGATATCACGCGTCGAAGCCCCGCTTTGGCGCGTGAACTTTCCACAGGATGATCAGGCCCAGCAGGAACATGAAGCCGATACCCCCCATGCCGATGCGCTGGTTGCCTGTCAGCCAGGTCAGCAGGCTGACAAGGCCCGGCCCCATCCACACGGTCACCGTCCCGGCAATCGCGTAGAGACCGAAGAATTCACCGATCCTGTCATGCGGCGCGATGTGCACCAGCATGTAGCGGCTGGACGAAATCGACGCCACGACGGCAATCGCCACTGGAATCACGAACAGGAAATAGGTCACATCCGACAAAGTGTCGAAGAACGGGCTGCTCCAGATCGGCGTCCCGCTCGGGATCAGACCGAATAACAGGGCTTCCGGTGTGATCGACAGCTGCACCAGCAGCAGGACGGTCAGCACGGAAATTTCCCAGACCAGTGCGAGTTTCGGCCCAAGGACACGATCAAGGAACCCGCCGACAAATCCGCCGACCGCCCCGAACAGGACGCCCGTGATCCCGTAGAACAGAATCTCTACACCGCTCCAGCCGAGGAAGGTTTTTGCGAACACCGCACCCAGCGTCAGCAGCGCCGCCATGGCATCTGCATAGATCGTGCGAGCGATCAGGAACCGCATTGTATGGGGATGGTCCCGGAACAACTTCACGAGGTAATCCCGGAACACGATCGCGCGCTGCAGAAACGATTGCGGGTTGCCGTCATGACGGTCCTCACCTTTGAACACGTCTCCGGCTGCCCGCTTCCAGCTCAATCCCTTGCTCAGGCCATCCGGCATGAACACGAAGAACGGGATCAGCATTACCGCCATCCATACGGCCACAAACGGACCCGCAAAGCGCTGTGGTTCGTTCGTAGCTAGGTCCAAGGCGATCAACTGCTCATCCGCCGCGAATGGCAAGCCCGATCCAGGCAGCAGCAGGCCAAACAGGAAGAAAATCAGGATCCCGACACTCAGGATATTGCCCATCGACAAGCCAAGGCCCGAAATGATCGGCAGCGCGTTGGGGCGCCCAGCCGTCGGCAGCATCGCATTGTGGAGCACTTCCGAATACCCGTAGCAACAATAAGCGATCGCCAGCACAAACATGGTGGGCCACATGGTCAGAGGACCCTCGGGCCGAGCCCACCAAAGGGCGAAAGAGCACACCACCATGACCGCCATAAACACGGCTATAAGCGGCTTTCGCCTGCCCGCCTTGTCGGCAACGACACCGAGGAACGGCGCCGTCAGCGCCGTGACGATGCCCGCCATCGTGATGGTCAGGCCAGACAGTGTCAGGCCCAATTCGCCGCCGCCCACCATGACTTCGGCGAAATACGGGGCAAAGATGTAGATGACGATGAGATTATAGTAGGGGTTGCGTGCGCCTTCGAAGATGGCCCAGGCCAAGCCCTTGATGCCAAAAGGCCCTCCGCTCACAGCCGCCTGTTTTGCAGCATTCTCGGTCAGCGGCGCAGCGGCCAGTAATTCAGTCATTCGGCGACAATCTCCCGGATAGGTCTGCGGCATCATTGTTCGCCGTCTTTCCGCAACCGTGCGATATTCCACGCGGCGAGGAAAGCGATTTGGCCATTTAAGGCATGTTCGCGTCGGGTAAACTTTTGGTGTGGTAACAGCACGAGCCGCCCCACCGCTTGCCGCGATCAGAGCTTGTCCGCAAGCTCACCGGCATATTTGGTGATGTCCCCCGCCCCGAGACAGACAACCATGCCGCCAGGCTTGGCGATGCCCCGGATGGCTTCAGGCATGTCATCCAGCGACCCAAGCACATGCGCGCCCCGGTGGCCGTGCCGCTTGACGCTGGCAACCAGCGTCTCGTGCGTGATGCCCTCAATCGGGGCCTCGCCAGCCTCGTAGACCGGTGCGACGAACACTTCGTCAGCCGCATCGAAGCAGCGTGAAAAGTCTTCGAACAGGTCTCGCAGGCGCGTGTAGCGGTGCGGCTGGCAGATGGCGATCAACTGGCCCTGGCCAAGCATGGACCGCGCGGCCTTTAAAACGGCGACGATCTCGACTGGATGGTGGCCATAATCGTCGATGATGCGCACCACACCCTTGCCACCCCCTTCGGGCGCCCATTCCCCCACCGTCGTAAACCGCCGCTTGACCCCGCCAAACGCCGCCAACGACGCCTTGATCTGGTCGTCGGTTGCGCCCAGTTCCAGCGCCACGGTGATCGCCGCCAGGGCGTTCTGCACATTGTGCTCACCCGCCATTGGCAGCGTCAGGTCCTTGATGATCCGCGGGCTTGCCGAGCCCGGGCGCCGCAATGCGACATCGAAATGCGCACCGTCGAGGTCGGTCTTCAGATTCAACGCCCGCACATCGGCCTGCCGGTTGAATCCATAGCTGATCCGCCGCCGGTCGGTGACGCGGGCCGCCAGGTCCTGGACTTCGGGATGGTCGGTGCAGAGTACGGCGAACCCGTAGAACGGAAGGTTTTCCACAAAGGTATCAAAGGCTTCGCGCAGCTTATCCATGGAGCCGTAATGGTCCATATGCTCAGGATCGATATTCGTGACGATGGCACAAGTCGGGTGCAGCTTGGCGAACGTCCCGTCGCTCTCATCACTCTCCACCACCATCCAGTCGCTTTCTCCCGCCTTGTAGTTCGAGCCATAGGCGTGAATGATCCCGCCATTGATCACGGTCGGATCGATGCCGCAGCCGTCCAGCAGGCACGCCACCATGCTCGTCGTCGTCGTCTTGCCGTGGGTGCCAGCCACGCAGACCGTGTATTTGAGCCGCGTGATTTCAGCCAGCATATTGGCCCGGCGCACCACGGGAATGCCCGCTGCCCGCGCCGCCAGCACTTCCGGATTGTCCCTCCTGATCGCCGAGGAAATGATCACCGTGCCGGCCCCCTTCACGTTCTCGCCGCGATGGCCGATGAAGATATTGGCCCCCTTCTCCCGCAGGCGCTGCACATTGGTGCTGTCGGATATATCCGAGCCCTGGACCTGGTAGCCCATGGTCAGCATCACATCGGCAATGCCCGACATGCCGATACCGCCAATGCCGACGATATGTGCGGGGCCGAGATCGAAAGGCGTGGGTGAAGTCATGGCAGAAACCCATTCAGTCAGTGAAAAACGTAAGTGCTAGCGTTACCGTGGTGCGCATTCCGCAGGCAAGGACCCCAAACCATTGAAATTCCGCGTCTGGCGCCTCAGTTAATTACCTTCATGCCAATCATGGCCATTGATTGGCACAACCCGGCGACCGTTGCGGCGCTTTGGGGGCGAGAGGAAAATGCGATGAAAATGCACCTGGCCCAAATCAATATCGGGCGCCTGGTCGCGCCAACCGACGACCTCCGCGTCAAGGAATTCATGGACAACCTGGACATGATCAACGGATGCCCGGCTTTGTCTGGATGATGGAAGGGTCAGGCGAACCCGGAGAGGGCAATACAGACGCCAAGATCTACGGCGATCCTCAATTCGTTACCAACCTCACCGTGTGGGAAGACGTGACAAGCCTTGAGCGATTTGTCTGGGGCACCGTGCACCGCAAGTTCTCCGAACGCCGCGAACAATGGTTCGAGATGATGGGCGACATGCATTTCGTCATGTGGTGGGTGCCTGCAGGTCATGAACCGACTCTGGACGAAGCGCTCGAACGGCTGGCCGGGCGCGAGCGCGACGGCGACACGGATGACGCCTTCGAGTGGGGCTGGCTACGCGCCGCACAGATGCACAGGACACATGGCTGCCGTCCGGCGGTTGCCTAAAGTTCGGCCACACGTTCGGCCATGTCCGCGAGATCGCTCGCGGCGTCGACCTTGCCGACCGACCTGGCCGCCGCCGCGCGCTGGCGCAGGTCGTCACCGTGCTCCAGGCGCACCGCAATCAGGCTGCCGAGGAGTTTCGGATAAAGGTTGCTCTCCAGGATCACATCGGCCGCCTCGACATCGGTGAGCGCCTCGGCGTTCGCTGACTGGTGGTCATCCATGGCAATCGCCAGCGGGATCAGGATCGACGGCCGCCCGACCACCGCCAGTTCGCTCACCGTGCCTGCGCCAGACCGGGCCACGACCAGGTGCGCGGAGGCCAGGCGTTCCGGCATGTCAGCAAAGAATGGCGCAAGATCAGCATCGACTTGCGCGCGCCGGTAGATGTTGCGCACGCCCTCCATCTGCTCTTCCCTGACCTGCTGGACGACCTTGAGACGCCCGCGCAAAGACGCCGGGAAATAGTTGGCAATGGCCAGCGGCACCGTATCGCCGAATATGCTGGAGCCCTGACTACCACCGGTGACGAACAGGACCAGTTTGCCGTCGGTGGGCGGATACGGCGTGTCGCGCATCGCAACGATCGGTGCGCGCACCGGATTGCCGATGGGCATATGGGCCGCGCCGGACGGCAGGAAGTCGAGCCGGTTGAATCCGCTGGCCACCAGTTTGGCATGCTGGGCGAACTGGCGGTTCACCCGCCCCAGCACCGCATTCTGCTCATGAATGATGATCGGCACCTTCCGCTTTTTCGCAGCAGCGAGTGCAGGATATGCCGGATACCCTCCGAACCCGGCGACAAGCGCCGGCATCGTCTGATCGATCAGGCGCACCGCCCGGTTGATACCTGACTTGATCTTCAGAGCCGCCGCCGGCAGCGTCCACGGCTTGCGGAAATTCGGTGAAGCGGCATTCACCTCTTCTTTCCACTCGGCCGGAAAGTCGCTGGCATAACGCAGGCCGCGATAGTCGGAGATCAATCCGACGGTCCAACCACGCGTACGCATTTCATCGGCAAAGGCCCTGGCCGGGAACATGTGCCCGCCGGTGCCACCTGCCGCAATTATCACCAATTTTCCGGTGTTTACGTCACCCATACCTGCCTCTTGTGCGCGTACCTTGTCCGCGCACAAGGGCCAGTGCAAGCCCGAGTGTCAATCCTGTGCCGATCATGGACGAGCCGCCATATGACACAAAAGGCAGTGTCATCCCTTTCGGCGGGATAAGGGCAACGTTGACAGCGACGTTGATGGCAGCCTGCAGGCCGAACAAGGAGAACAATCCGGCCGCCGCTGCCCGGGCATAGCCGTCATCCAATTGGGCTGCGGCGCGGAAGCCGCGAAGCACCATGAGAGAGAACACAGCAAGCAGCACGATCGCCGCCACGAGCCCGAATTCCTCGACCATGACGGAGAAAATGAAATCGGTGTGCGCGTCCGGCAGGCTCGCCTTGACCATGCCCTCCCCCGGGCCGACGCCGAACAGGCCACCACGCCCGATGGCTTCGGCCGCCTTGTCGATCTGGTATGTGTCATAAGCCGATGGGTCGACGAAACTGTTCACGCGCGCACGGACGTGCGGCAACAGCGCGTACAGCAGGCCCGCCAGCGACACGCCGCCGCCTGCGAACGCGGCGGCCCATTTCCAGGGCAGCCCGCTGATAAAGAACGTGATGACGAACGCCGCCGTCAGCAGCGCCGCCTGCCCGACATCGGGCTGCAGCAGCAGCAATCCCAGAGTCACCGCATAGAACACGAACGCAATCACCGCCCACGGGCCGCTTGGATAGGTTTCTCGCTGGGCCAGCAGCCAGCCGCTCAGTACGATCAGCGCCGGCTTGACCATCTCGCTCGGCTGAAGGGAAAAGCCCGCAATCCGCAGCCAGCGCTGCGCGCCCTTGGCCTCGTGCCCGAACACAAGGATCCACACCATCAGCGCCAACGCCGCGAAGAATACGAGCGTCGCAAGGCGCCGCGCCCATGTCTGGTCGAGCATGCTGACACCGATAAGGAGCACAGCCGCCGACACGGCAAAGGCCGCCTGCCGGATGACAAAGAAATACTCGTTCTCGTAGCCGATGCGGATCGCCGCCGTCGGGCCCGCCGCCAGTGACATCAACAGGCCGATAGCGATCAGGAAAAACGCGCCTCCCATCAGTCCCCAGTCTACCGTGCGCCGCCATTCGGTCAGCCACGACGTGTCGGACCGGGCAAACTGCAAGGCGGCGGGTGCTGGGTTCAAGCCGTCACCCTGATCTCGTTCGGCATCATCGCCTGGACGATCGAACGAAACACATCGCCGCGATGTTCGAAGTCCTGGAACTGGTCAAAACTGGCGCAGGCGGGCGACAGCAGCACGATGGGAGCGTCTTCGCCTGACGCCCGCGCATCGCGCAACGCCGCTTCGACAGCCTTTTCCAGCGTGCCGCACTTCTGCAGCGCGACCTTGCCCTTCAGTGTCGCGGCAAAGGCCGTTTCTGCATCGCCGATAAGATAGGCCTTGGCCACGTTCGGGAACAGGGATTCCAGCGGTTCGATCCCGTCCGCCTTGGGTACGCCGCCGGCGATCCAATAGACATTCTTGAACGCCCTCAGCGCCTGCTCGGCGGCCTGGGCATTGGTCGCCTTGGAATCATTGACGAAGCGGACACCGTCCACTTCACCAACGGTTTCCAGTCGGTGTGGCAGGCCCGGGAAAGTCTTGAGCCCGGCCATGATAACGTGTTGTTCGATGCCGAGTGCCCGGCAGACCGCATAGGCTGCAGCGGCATTCTGATGATTGTGCTTGCCCGGCAATGAGGGACAGTCGGCCAGGTTGCCGATCAATTCGGCCTTGCCCGACTGGTTGTCATAAAGGCGGCCATCAATCGCGCTGACGCCGCGGCCGAGCGTGTAGGTCGAGGATGCATGCACGACACGGCCCGGGCCATGCCCGGCGAGGCCGATCGCAATCGACTGCGTGATGACGTCGTCGAAGCCAACGATGGCGACATCGCCCTTTTGCTGGTTCTGGAAGATGCGCATCTTGGCAGCCTGATAGCCTTCCATGCCGCCATGACGGTCGAGATGGTCGGGGCTCATGTTCAGCAGCACGGCAACGTCACAGTGCAGGCTTTTCACCAGGTCCAGCTGGTAGGACGACAGTTCCAGCACATAGACGGCATTGGCGTGCAGGGCGGCAAGGTCCAGCACGCCGGTGCCGATATTGCCGCCGATGCGCGCATCACGGCCAGCCTGCTTCAGGATGCGCCCGATCAGCGCCGTCGTGGTCGATTTCCCATTGGTCCCGGTAATACCGATGATTTTCGGCCGGCCACGTTCCGGCAGCGACTGAACGGCCCGCGCAAAAAGTTCCATGTCCCCGACGACAGGCACGCCGGTCATCTCGGCCATGCGCACGATCCGGTGCGGTTGCGGGAACTTGTAGGGGATGCCCGGCGACAGGACGAGCGCAGCAAAGGTCTGCCAGTCGCGCTTGTTGATGTCGGACAGCGTCATCCCGGCGGCTTCGGCCTTGTTGCGTATGTCCTCATTATCATCCCACGCATGGACGCGCGCGCCGCCAGCCTTCAGCGCTTTTGCTGCGCTGAGGCCTGTCCGGCCAAGGCCAAACACGGCGACATCCCGTCCTGCGTATTCCGTAATGGGGATCATGGGTTGCGGGTTACCTCAGCTTCAAAGTTGCGAGGCCCGCGAGGGCGAACAGGACAGACAGGATCCAGAAGCGTGCGACGACGCGCGTTTCCGGCCAGTTCTTTTTCTGGAAGTGGTGGTGCAGCGGCGCCATCAGAAAGATGCGCTTGCCTTCACCCGTCAGGCGCTTGGTGATCTTGAACCAGCCGACCTGCAACATGACCGAGAGGGCTTCGAGCACGAACAGGCCGCCAATGACGACCAGAGCAAACTCGTGCTTGGTCGCCACGGCCACGATGCCCAGCATGCCGCCAAGGCCGAGCGAACCGGTGTCGCCCATGAAGACTTTGGCCGGATAGGCATTGTACCAGAGGAAGCCCATGCCCGCGCCGATCATCGCGCCCAGCAGGACGGCAATCTCGCCTGCGCCCGGCGCAAATTGGATGCCGAGATATTCGGCAAAAACGAAGTTACCCGTGAGGTAGGCGATCATCGCATAGGCGGCGGCAGCAAAAGTCATCGGCACGATCGCCAGTCCGTCGAGGCCGTCGGTGAAGTTCACCGCATTGGCGCTACCGACGACGACGATCATGCCGAACAGGATGAAGAAGCCGCCCAGCGGCAGGAAATAATTGTTCACGAAGGGCACCGCAACGCCGCCCGAAAAGGCCGGGTCAGCTGGCTTCACCGAGGTCGTCGGCGCAAGGTTGGCAATCTGTTCGGCCAGGCCGTTCAGGGGGCCCCACTCGGCGTGTCCGGCGGGTGTATGTGCGCCGTGCAGGCCCATCACGAAAGCACAGGCGACAGCGGCAATGCCGAAGCCGATCAGAAGGCGCGCCCGCGCGGAGACGCCTTCGGCGCTCTCCTTGGTCACTTTGGCATAATCGTCGAGAAATCCGAGCATTGCGTAGGACAGCGTCACGAACAGCACGACCCAGACATAAGGATTGGTGAGATTGCCCCAGAGCAGCACGCCGACCAGCAGGCCGATCCAGATCAGGACGCCGCCCATCGTGGGCGTGCCCTGCTTCGACATCTGCGCTTCAAGCGACAGGTCACGGATCGGCTGGCCCTTGCCCTGCCGGGCCCGGAGCATGTTGATGATCACGTCACCAAACACCACTGTCACCAGAAACGCCGTCACAACGGCTGCGCCGGCGCGGAAGGTGATATAGTTCAGTAAGTTGAAGAAACCGCTATCCGCGGCCAACCATTCGTACAGCATCACCTGACCTCTGCAGCGTCTTCGTCGCTGCTATCCATCTTGCCCAAACCAGCCGCTGCACTTCTTTGGCGCAAGCGGTCTGCAATAAGTCCCATTCCGGAGGCATTCGACCCTTTGAGCAATAGCACGTCGCCATCTCTCACTGCGTTTAGCAGTGCATTCCACAGCTCATCCGCCTTGGGTGCCCATACCTGTTGCAGACTGGGTGGAAGGGCCTCTGCAAGGTGAGTCATTTTGTCACCCGCAAGGAAGACGCCTTCTGCCCCACTCGCTACGACATCCGGCGCAAGCCCGGCATGTTCGCGCGCCGACTCCTCGCCGATTTCCAGCATCTCGCCGAGCGCCACAAGGCGGCGGCCGCCCTGACGCTGCGCGAGCGCCGAGAGGGCAGCGCGCATGCTGGCCGGATTGGCATTGTAGGCATCGTCGACCAGCGTGAAGTGGCCACCCTGCGGCAGGGCGATCTGTTCCACAGTGCCGCGCCCTGGCGGCGGTGAGTAGCCGGACAGGGCTTCAGCGCAATCGGCAACCGAGCGTCCCGTCTGGCTTGCCGCAAGAAGCGCCGCGGCCGCGTTGACCGCCCAATGCTTGCCGACGGCTGCGATTTCCAGTTCCGCACGCTGACCGATCACGTCGATGCTGATACGGCTGGTCACGCCATTTGTTTCATATCTCGTCACCCGCGCAGTGGCGTTTTCCGCCGTGCCGAAGGTTTCGAGGTTTCCCGTCGGGCAGAGCTCACGCGCACGCGCTGACAGCTGGTCGAGGAACGCATCATCGGCCGGCAGGATGAACGTGCCACCTGCTTCCATGCCTGCGAAAATATCCGCCTTCTCATTGGCCACGGCTTCGAGGCTGCCAAGGCCTTCGAGATGTGCGCCGGCAATGCAGGTCACGATACCGATGTGTGGCCGCACCATATGACTGCGTGGCGCAATCTCGCCGGGCGTCGACATGCCGATCTCGAAGACCGCGCGCTCGGTCGCTTCAGGCATCCGCGCAAGCGTCAGCGGCACGCCCCAGTGATTGTTGAAACTCTTGACGTTCCAGTGCGCCGGGCCGGCTGCGCGATAGATCCGTGCCAGCATTTCCTTGACGCTCGTCTTGCCCACGCTGCCGGTCACCGCCGTGCGGATCGCGCCGGACCGGGCCCGCGCCGCGATCCCCATCATTTCCAGCGCTGACAGCACATCGCCGACCATAATGGTCGGGCCGCCCGTGACAGGTTTCGACACCAGCGCGCCGGCCGCGCCCGCCTTGAAGGCGGCTTCGACAAAGTCATGCCCGTCGCGCTGGTCCTGCAGTACTACGAAGAGGTCGCCCGGCACCAGCGTGCGCGTATCGATCGAAATCGTGCCCGACACCCAGAACGGGTCACTGGCCGTGCCGCCCGTTGCCAGCGCGATTTCTTCGGAGGTCCAGAGAAGCTGGCTCATGCGTGCTCCCCTGCCAGCGCCGACAGCGCTGTGTCCTGGTCGGAGAACGGGATGACCGTCTTGCCGACAATCTGGCCGGTTTCGTGGCCCTTGCCGGCGATCACCAGCGTGTCGCCCTTTTTCAGTTCCGCGATCACCGTGCGGATCGCCACATCCCGGTCGCCGATCTCGCGCGCACCCGGCGCACCGGCGAGCACGGCCTTGCGAATCGTGGCGGCGTCTTCCGTACGGGGATTGTCGTCAGTGACGATCACATCATCGGCCTGGCGCGTAGCAATCTCGCCCATGATCGGGCGCTTCTTGGCATCGCGGTCGCCGCCGCAGCCGAAGATCACCTTGAGGCGTCCGGCTGTGTGCGGGCGCACGGCCCGCAGCAATACATCCAGCCCATCCGGCGTGTGGGCGTAATCCACGAACACCCCTGCCCCGGCCGGTGTCTTGCCGACCAGTTCGAGCCGTCCCTTGACCGGCTGGAGATGGGTCAGGCCATCAGCCACTTGCTCGAACGACAAGCCGAGCGACAACGCAATCGCCGCTGCAGCCAGCGCATTCAGCGCCTGGAACTCGCCGATCAGCGGCAGCTCCAGCGGCTTGTGCTCCACATCGCGCCAGAACAGGGTCAGCACCTGCCCGGTGGCGCGCGGCATGATCTCGTCGATCCACAGGTCCTCACCGCGCCAGCCGAACGACACGATCTGAAGGCCCGCCTCTTTCGCAGCTGCCTCGAATACGTCGCGATGGTCGCTGTCGGCATTCACAATGGCAGGCATGCCCTGCCTCCCGAACTGGCGGAACAGGCGCAGCTTGGCTTCGAGATAGGCTTCCATCGTGGCGTGATAGTCGAGATGGTCCTGCGTGAAATTGAGGAAGGCCACCGCCGCCAGGTCAACACCGTCGAGGCGGAACTGTTCGAGGCCGTGGCTCGAGGCCTCCATCGCGCAATGCGTCACGCCCTGGCGCACCAGCTCGCGCAGCGTCTCATGGATCGTCACAGGGTCCGGCGTCGTGTGGCCGACATCGATCTTGCCGCCCGGGCCAATCGCACCAAGCGTTCCCATCGAGGCAGCGCCCAGCCCGGCCCGCGTCCAGATCTGGCGCAGGAAATCCACAGTGGATGATTTTCCGTTCGTGCCCGTAATCGCAACCACCGTCTCCGGCTGGGACGCGTGGAAACGCTTGGCCGCAAGGGCCAGCGCCAGGCGCGGCTCGTCGGCGATCACATGCGGCACAGGCACTTTCTCGACGCCACCATCGGACAGGATCGCCGCTGCACCAGCCTCGACTGCCTTCGGCACGAACTTGCGTCCGTCAGAGGCGGTGCCCTGCAGGGCCGCGAACAGGAAGCCCGGCTGCACCTTGCGGCTGTCCGCCGTCATGCCGGTGATCTCGGTGTCGCCGTCTTCGGCGAGGGGAAACAGGTCTTTCAGCTTCACAGGGAACTCCTCTCATCAGATGCAGAGCGGAGTTCAGCACCGGCAGGCCGGACACCTTCGAAATGCGGGGCGAGCCCGAGCAAAGGCGCGACACGTTCGATGATGCGTCCGGCCGTCGGCGCTGCGTTCAGCGCAGCTGTATCGCCACGCTCCGCCCCGGCCTTGGGTTCATCCAACGTCACGATCAGGGCATATTGCGGGCGGTCATAAGGAAATATGGCCGCAAAGCTGGTCACGTTACGGGTGTCGTCATAGCCGCCGTCGACCGGTTTTTCCGCCGTGCCGGTCTTGCCGGCGACGCCATAGCCGGCGACGTCGGCCCGCTTGCCCGTGCCGTTCACGACCGCTTCGCGCATCATCACATTGACCATGTCGGCTGTCAGGGCCGACATTACCCGCACCGGCGCCACCTTGCGCGTCTCGTCCATGACAAGCGTCGGGCTGGCCCGCTCGCCGCCATTGGCAAACGCCGAGAACGCGTCGAGAAACGACATCGGGGTCACTGCGATCCCATGCCCATAGGACACGGTCGCCGCCGACAGGTCGTCAAACCGTTCGGGCAGGATCGGATTCGCACTGCCAGCCAGTTCGATGGGCGCCCGGCCCATCAGGCCCAGGGTTTCGAGAAAGGCTTTCTGGCGACGCGGACCCAGCTTGGCATTGATATGCACCGTGCCGAGGTTCGAGCTTTCCGAGATGATCCGGGTGACACTGGCCGGGCCGCCAATCGGATGCAGGTCGTGAATCATGTAGCCACGGATCTCCATTGGCGTCTTCACGTCGAACAGGTCCGTCGGCTTGATCGCGCCCGCTTCCAGTGCGGCAGCCACCGTGAACGGCTTGAACACCGAGCCGAGTTCGTACACCGCACCGGTTGCCCGGTTCAACTGGGCCGTGTCATCGCGCTTGAGCTCCAGCGCCCGGTTGGCGTCGACCGGCGGCCAGCTGGCCATGGCGCGCACTTCCCCGGAATGGGCATCCATCAGGATCACGGCGCCGCCCTGGATGTCATGCTCGGCAGCCGCAGCCGAAAGCTCAGACTCCACGGCAGACTGGACACTGTTGTCGATGGTCAGGCGAAGGGGTTCGCCGCCGCGGCTCAGCCGGCTTTCCAGCGCATATTCGATGCCGCCAATGCCCTTGCCGTCAACATTGGTATAACCCAGCAAATGACCGGCCAGCGTGCCCCGCGGATAGGCCCGGCGGCTCTCTTCCTCGAACCGCAGGCCTTCCAGCCCGAGGTCGAACACGGCCTTGCGCTGGCGGGGCGTCAGGCCGCGTTTGACATAGACAAACTCGCGCGCCTCGTTCGACAGGTTTTCAGTCAGGTCGGCGACCCGGATGTCCGGGAACACGCTTGTCAGCGACCGGGCAACATCGCCGGCATCCCAGATCAGTTTCGGATTGGCGACCAGCGAATAGGCGGTCACGGACGTCGCCAGGAGTTCGCCGTTGCGGTCCACGATATCGGCGCGAACATGCGCGTCGATCTTGGCGGCGCTGTGCGCACGGGCCGGCGTGGATGAGATCGCGAGATAGCCGCCCTTGCCCGCCAGGATGACGAAGAGGGCACCGAGGCCGAGTCCTACCAGCCGTGTCCGGTCGCGGGCGCGTTCGGTCATCTGGCGCCCTCCGTCTGTTCACGCTCTGGCGCCACGCCGGACGTGACCGGCAGGCCGATAACCTCGTCGAGATCGGATTCACCGGCAATCTGGTCAGGTCGTGGCGGGGCCATGCCCAGCTCGCCACGGGCATATTCCTCGATCCATTCACGCCGGCTCATATGTGACAACTCGGTCTCAAGCAGCGCTTTTTCGTGCCGCGCATCCTCGATCTGGGCTTCAACAGCCATGATCTCGGACGCTGTGTCCTTGGCACCATATTTCGCCCGGTACAGGCTCACGATCAGCAAGCCCACAACCAGGATTCCAAACAGGAAAGCACGTCGACTCATGCCACATCCTCCAGGTCCGACAGGGGCGGCAGGTTCATGCCGTCGCTGGCGTCTTCCTCGATCACGGGCGCGCTGGTTCGGATCGCGGCCCGCAGCTTGGCTGAACGTGCGCGCGGATTGCCTTCCACTTCCTTATCAGACGGAACAATTGCTTTGGAAACAGCGAGTTCGAACGTCGGATCCGGCCCTTTGGCCATAAGCGGCATGTGGCGCGAGCCCCCACTCTGCTTGCCGGCCCGGTCGCGTAACCATTGCTTGACCATACGGTCTTCCAGCGAATGGAACGCAACGATCACCAACCGACCGCCGGGGTGCAGGATGCGCTCGGCAGCGCACAAGGCACGGGCCAGCTCGCCGAGCTCGTCGTTCACGTACATGCGAATGGCCTGGAAGGTCAAAGTTGCCGGATGGGTGCGCGCGCCCCGGCGCCCACCGACGGCCACTTCGACCGCATCGGCGAAGTCCGCCGTCGTTTCAAAGGGCTGCTGGGCCCGGCGCTGCACGATATGGCGCGCGATCCGCCGCGCCTGCCGCTCCTCGCCAAGCCGGAAGATGATATTCGCCAGATCGTGCTCGGACATCGTGTTGACGACATCAGCTGCCGTCGGTCCGGCAGCGCCCATGCGCATGTCCAACGGACCGTCCTTCATGAACGAGAATCCCCGTTCGCCCTCATCGATCTGGTAACTCGAAACGCCGATATCCAGCACGACACCGTCGACCGACGCGTGTCCGGCATTGATCACCAGCGCATCCATTTCGCCGAACCGGCCGAGCAGTGGCGTCAGGCGCGGTGTTTCCGCAGCAAGCTTTTCGGCCCGCTGGATCGCGTCGAGGTCGCGATCAATCGCCAGCACATTGCACTTCGCGGCCAGCAGGATCGCCCGCGTATACCCGCCACCGCCGAAGGTGCCATCGACAATCAGCTCACCATCCTGCGGCGCAAGCCATGTGAGGACTTCGTCCATCATCACGGGATTGTGCCCGAAGGCCGGCGGACGGGCAGATGTGTGGCGTGCGCTCATCAACCTTCGCTCCCGTCGACCGGTTTCGGGGCCGGATAGGCGCCTGCACCCTGCTGGTGCAGGACTTCGGAATAGGCCCGTCCAAAGGCGGCCAATGTTTCAGGGGCGGCCGCAGCGGTTGCCATGGCCGTGTTGAAGGCTGCGTGCTTTTCGGGATTCCATATCTGGAAACTGTCGATATTACCGGCGAACTTGATCCGATCGGTCAACTCCGCAGCGGTACAGAGGTCCTCGGGCAGCTTGATCCGCCCGGTCTCGTCCATCTTGAGGTCGGCTGATCCTGCGATGATGCGGGTCACCAGTGCCTTGCGTACTTCCGACTGCGGGGCCAGGCGCGTCAGCGTCGCCCGGTACATGGCCATAAGCGCCTCGCCGCCGCCTTCGAGGCAGCCGGACCCGTCCAGCGCCTGCCAGAGAAAGATTCGGGTGCCACCGCCAAGCGCTGCACGAAAAGGCGCAGGAATGGAAACCCGGCCTTTTACATCAATAGCGCTCTCGTAGGTGGAAACAAACACCCGCCAACCCTGTAATTATTATGCCTAAACCCCAGCATGGGTAAACCATGTGTAAATTTGGAATATCATGGGTGAGGATGGGCCTCAATGGGTTGAGTCGGTGAATCCGAATATCCACAACCAGCGTGGTCCGGAACATAAAATGCACACATAGGGAACACGGCGGAACACGGCCTTGGGCCGGCATGGGAATGGTGTATTTTGTCGTTCCGAATCAGTGGTTTGCCGACACGTGTTGTCGCAATATATTGCGCGCTGAATTTGACTGGGAAATCGCACCAATCCAACTGACATTGTATCAAATCAATGTCGGAATGCGCCTAAAATCATCATCTGCTTTTCTGAATCCTTGAGTTGGATCGCGCCAACAGCGCACGAATACACGGCCTCCTCAAGAAAAACGCCCCCGCAGCCTGGCTCCGGGGGCGCGATGTGCGAGCAAGTGTACGTGGTCAGGCAGGCTCGGCTTCCAATGCCGATTCCGCCGCCATAACCCGGGCGGCCGCGTTGACGACAGAGCCGATGCGGACGCCAGCCTGGATCTGGTCTGTGGTGAATCCGTGCTTGCGCAGTTCGGCCTCATGGGCATCAAGGCACATGCCGCAGCCATTCACAGCCGACACGACGAGTGCGTAAAGTTCGAAATCGGCTTTCTCGATGCCCGGTGCGCCGATCACGTTCATACGCAGCTTCGCTGGCACGGTCTTGTAGGTCTCATTCGAGAAAAGGTGCGTCGTGCGATAATAGACATTGTTCATGCCCATGATCGCGCTGGCCGCTTTCGCCGCCTTCACTGCTTCCGGGCTCAGCTTGCTGCGGGCTTCGGCGTCCAGCGCGCGCAGCGTGTGCGGTTCGCCGACAGCGTGGGCGGATGCCAGCATGCAGCCATACTTTTGTTGTTCGGTCAGGATCGTTTCATTCGCCAGCGAGCCGAGGTTCAGCTTCAGGTCCTTGGCATAATCCGGCAATTTCGATTTCAAGGTCTCGAGCGACATCAAGACGTCCTTTCAGGCAGGAGGGGAGAAAAAGCGCCATGCGGCCGCGCGCCAGATGACTTGCGCGCGGCCAGGTTGACCGGCCTCCCCCAACGGAGAAGTAAGGCCGGCCAACCCGGTTCTGCATGGCGGTATAAGGAAACGCGCAGCCTAGGCGGCGAGCACCAACGTGTCGCCGCCAACCTGGCGGTTGCAAGGGCAGAGCTCGTCGGTCTGGAGCGCATCAAGCACGCGCAGCGTGTCCGATGGGTTGCGGCCCACGTTGAGATTGGTCACGTAGACGTGCTGGATCACGTTGTGCGGATCGACCACATAGGTCGCGCGATAGGCAACGCCCTCTTCCGCATTGCGCACGCCAAGGCCGTCAACCAGCGAGCCGGTCGTGTCGGCGAACTGCCAGATCGGCAGTTCAGCCAGGTCCGCGTGCTCGCGGCGCCAGGCCAGTTTCACGAACTCATTGTCGGTCGAGCCGCCAAGCACAACCGCGTCGCGATCCTCGAACTCACCATTCAGGCGCGCGAATTCGGCAATCTCGGTCGGGCAGACGAACGTGAAGTCCTTCGGGTAGAAGAAAATTACCTTCCACTTACCTTCAAAGCTGTTCTGATCGAGCGCCTCGAACGCGCTGATGCCGTTCTCTTCGTGCTGCATGAACTTTGGTTTGACGCCGGTGATCTTGAAGTCGGGAAGTTTCTGGCCAATGCCGAGCATTTGGGAGGTATCCTGTTGCAATTATTACAGTGACCGAGCCCGGTGGAGGCTCGATAAGAGCGCACGTGCCGCCATTTCACCCAAAAGAATAATTGATATTCTCTACCGGTGACATAAATCCCTTCTATGGCAATTCCGACCCTCAGACAGCTCCAGTTTCTCACCGCGCTCGGCGATACCGGCTCCTTCTCGCGCGCCGCTGAAGCCTGCTATGTGACCCAGCCGACTCTCTCGGCCGGCATCAAGGAATTAGAGGAATTGCTGGGCGTCCGGCTGGCCGATCGCGAAGCGCGCGGCGCCCGCCTCACGCATGCCGGAGAACTGGCTGCATCCCGCGCCAGCGCCCTCATCGCGGATGCCCACGCCCTCGTCCAGGCCGTCCAGAGCGCCGGCGCCCTGCTGACTGGCCCCTTCCATCTCGGCGCCATCCCGACCATCGCCCCTTTCGTCCTCCCACAGGCCGTTCGGGCGCTCGGCGACGCGTATCCTGACCTCAAGCTCTATTTGCACGAAGACAAGACGACCCGGCTCATCGACCAGCTCCGCACCCGCACGCTGGACGCCGCGCTGATCGGCCTGCCCTGGGACGCGCCTGGTATCGAGACCCTGCCCTTGTTCGATGATGAATTCCTGTTCGCCTCCTCGATCAGTCATCCACTGGCCCGGAAGAACGGCCTCTCGCCGGATGATCTCGCGGGGGAAGACATTCTCCTGCTCGAGGACGGCCATTGCCTGCGCGACCATGCCCTGTCCATCTGCCGCCTGAAGACAGGCAACCATGCCGGGCAGGTCGCGGCAACGTCGCTCGGCACGCTGGTCAACATGGTGGCCGGCGGGCTCGGCGTCTCCCTCCTCCCCCGGCTGGCAATGGATCACGGCCTCGCCATCGGGCATGACGTCGCCGTGCGCGAATTCACCACGCCGGTTATCGGCCGTCAGGTCGGCATCGCCTGGAAATCCGGCAGCCCCCGCGAAGCCGACGCCCGCAAGATCGGCGAGATGGTCAAGGCGGCGCTGGACTAGGCTTGCAGTGTCCCGCCTGAAACGGAAAAGCCCCGAAGCGCAATGCACTCCGGGGCTCCCGATTTCAGTATGGCTTTGCGCCTAGAGCGCCGTACGCTCACTCTGCAACATAGTTCATGGCCTTGAAGAAGTTCCAGCATTCTTGGGGCGTGAAGAGGGAGCAGATGTCGCCGACGGCTTTAACGATGTCGTCAAAGGTACGGGCAGCTGCCGCTCGCAAG
>NZ_JBDNGN010000004.1:0-8103 GCF_041689225.1 Hyphomonas sp.
CCTCAGACGGATCGGCGCGAGGACAATCGAAGACCTCCACAACGCAATCGCCTCGGTCATCGACCTCTACTCAGCCGACGAATGCCAGAACTACTTCAAAGCTGCTGGATATGGAGTCAAATGATGCGGAAGTGCTTTAAGAGTCCGCTGCCATGTCATCACGCCTCGTCGAAGTCTTTGTCCAGGATGTGGGCGTGGACGAAGCCCGCAGCATTCTCGAAAGCTGCAGTGCCCGCCTCTTGCAGGAAACCGTTCCCGAAGGGCGCGAAAAGTTCTCGGCCATTGTGCTCAGCCACGATTTCGAAAACCTGCTCAAACGCCTCAGTAACGCCCTGCACGACAATGAAGGATTCGTCGCCCTCGTCATCGAATTGTAGCCCGTCATCCCGCCGCTGCAGGAACCGGAGGTGGCCGGCACAGACCATGGCCAACCCGTGCGTCCGCCCACCCCGATCGAGCGCTTCCTCAGCCGCGACCGGCGCAGCACCGACGAGATCTATCACGATGTCGTCGATTCCATCGCCCTCACGCCGGAATACCTGATCACGGTCATCGTCTCGGCCCTGATCGCCGCGCTGGGCATGCGCAGCGGCCAGACCGCCATCGTCATCGGCGCCATCGTCGGCAACGGCGCCCTCGCCTGGCGTGCCGGTCGCACGCTCTTTGTCGGCGCCGTCAGCGTGCTTGTCTTCACGGCCCTGCTCAGCCTGGTGATCGACTTCGATCCGCGCACGCCGGAACTCTACAATCGCACAATCGTGCATCTCGGCGACATCGCCCTTGCCCTCGCCTCGGGCGCAGCCGGCGTGATGGCGCTCAACAAGGGCGCCTCGGCGTCTCTGGTCGGCGTCATGATCGCCGTCGCCCTCGTGCCGCCGCTGTCAGCCGCCGGGCTCTATTTCGGGCAGGGCGATATCGGTCTGGCCCTGCGCAGCCTGTTCCTGTTCGCCACCAACCTTGTCTGTATCAATATCGCGGGCATTGCGGCCTTCCTGCTACAGGGTCTGCCGCCCAAGCGCTGGCGCATCACGGCCGGCGTGCTCGGCATCTGGATCGCCATCCTGCTTGTCTTCATGGCCATGATCACCGGCCGCATCGTCCTTGGCGTGAACTGGACGGGCTAGAACCGCCAGCGCGCACCATTCGCGACATCCGGCACGAGGCTTTTGGCTGACACGGCAAACACGCGCTCGCCGCCGAGCGCGAACGCCATCAGGCCCTCCGGGAACAGCGGCACAAAGGCATCGTCCAGCACGTTCAGCCCGCCGGTAAAGGCGCCCATGGCCGGCATCACCAGCCGCGCCCCGTCGCTGGCAAAACAGCGCCGCCGCACGACGCGCCCGCGCCCTTTCACCTTCACCGCCGGATGCAGGTGCCCGGCAATCTCGCCAACCTCGCCCGTCGGCTCGTGCCGGAACACGAGGCTGCCGATCCGCAGAACTTTCGCCGCGCGCCCGCCAAGGTAGGACGGTGGATCAGGATCGTGGTTGCCCTCCACCCAGACCCAGTCATGCGCGTCGGTCAGCGCCTTGATCCGCGCCGCATAGGCCGCCGGCAGGCGCAGCTCGGCGGCCCGGTCATGGAAACTGTCGCCCAGCGAGATCACCGTCTTCGGCATCAGGGCCGCACACAGCCGCTCGACCAGGTCCAGCGTAGCGCCGGTATCATAGGGCGGCAGCATCTGCCCTCGCGCGGCATAGGCGCTGCCCTTTTCAAGATGCAGGTCGGAGACGACAAGCACGCGCTCGGCGGCCCACCACAGCGCGCCCTCCGGCAACGGTAACAGCATCTCGCCGCCGAGGTGCAGCAGCGTTTCAGAGGGGCGGGCAGCGACGGCAGTCATCCCTGATAGGTGACCCGCAATCGCGCAGCCGTCAACGCGGGCTGTCACCCGCCCAGAAACGGAATTCAAATGTCACGCAGAATCACCTGTCTTTACAAGGGTTTTAAGCTTGGCTTCCTAGGACTGGCGAGCCGACAGATAGAAACAAACCGTGATGGGGCCCTGGGGCAATGGCCAAATCTGCAGTGTCCCTGACTGATGCCTTGAGAATTGCCCGATGAATCGCGGCTTTTCCCTCTATCTCGATGCGCTGCGCTTTCTCGCCGCGCTCGCCGTCTTTGTCTCGCACCTGGCCTATGCCCGCTTCACGAACGGCAACCTGCAATGGATCCGGGACATCAATCTCGGCAGCGACGCCGTCGTCGTCTTCTTTGTCCTGTCTGGCTATGTGATCGCCTACACGACCTTCGCGCGCGATCGCGGCCGCGCTGCCTATGCCGAGGCGCGGATCGCCCGGCTCCATTCCGTCGTCATCCCGGCCCTGCTCCTCACCTTCGCGCTCGATACATTCGGCTCATCGCTACAGCCGCAAATCTACGAGGCTCCGTGGTATAATGGCGAAAACCGGATCGGCCAGCTCATCGGTGCGCTGACCTTCTCGACGCAGGTCTGGTCCAGCAATATCAATGTCGGGTCCAACGGCCCGTTCTGGTCGGTCGCCTACGAAGCCTGGTATTATGTCGGCTTCGGAATAGCTGTTTTCTGTCGCGGCCCCATGCGCCTGGCCCTGCTGGCGCTGATTGCCCTCGTCGTCGGACCGCCCATCCTGCTGCTCGCGCCCTGCTGGCTGCTCGGCGTCGGGCTCGAGCGGACGCTCCGCCGGGACCACATGGCCACCTTGCCAAAGGCGGCCGCCTGGGGTCTCGCCCTTGCGCCCTGGGCGCTCTATGCCAGCGGCCTCGCGCTGCATGTGCCCATGCACATCACCGCGCTGACCGATGCCTTGCTTCATCGGCTCGCCCTGCCCGACTACGTGCTCGGCTTTTCCGACGAGTTCATCTGGAATTTCCTGATCGCCCTGTTGATGACCGCCCACTTCATCGGCGTTCACCGGCTCGCCCGCGAGGTTACCTGGATCAACGCCCGCGCAGGCGCAACCATCCGCTGGCTCGCCGGCGCGACATTCTCCATCTACCTGTTCCACTATCCGGTGCTCAACTTCCTGCATGGCCTGCCTGCTTTTGACAGCGCCAACCCGGCGCATCAGGTCACGCTCGCAGCCGTGGCGCTGGCCGCCTGCTTCCTGCTCGCGGAAGTCTCCGAGCGCCGCCTGCATTTCTGGAAACGCCTTGTCGGGCGCCTGCTCGGGCGTCTCGCCATCAACCGGCCAGAAGCCACCGCCCCACAGGCCTGACTTTCACTCCCGCATGGCGTCGCGCACCAGCACGTCTTCCGCCTCGCCCAGAACCGCATCCTGCACCGAGGCGCCGAACACTGGCTCGCGGCCCATTTCCAGCATCACCGGCACGGCGAACGGGCTGATACGGTCCAGCACATTGTGGTCAATCTTGCCGCGTATGCGCACCAGCATGTCCGACAGGCGCCGCACGTCGAGCAGGCCTGTCGCTGCGTCCTGCCGCGCCGCCTGCAGCAATATATGATCCGGTTCATGGCTGCGCAGCACGTCATAGATCAGGTCGCTGGAAAAACTCACCTGCCGCGAATTCTTCTCCTTGCCCGGCAGGTTGCGTGCGATCAGGCCGGACACCTGCGCGCAATGGGCAAAGGTCCGTTTCATCAGCGCGCTCTCGTCCAGCCACGCCTCGAGATCGTCACCCATCATGTCCGGATGGAACAGGTCACCCATGTCGAGGCCCGCCATGTCCTCCATCGCCCAGACGGCCATCGCATATTCGCTCGCCAAAAAGCCCAGCGGCTTGGCCCCCATCCGCTCGAGCCGCCGTGTCAGCAGCATGCCCAGCGTCTGGTGCGCGAGGCGCCCCTCGAACGGATAGCAGACCATGTAATGCCGGTCCCCGCGCGGGAAGGTCTCGACCAGCAAATGATCCGGCGGCGGAATGCTTGAGCGGCGCGCCTGTACGGCGAACCATTCCCGCACCGGGCCGGGCAGCGCGTCCCACTGGGCCGGGTCATGGATCATCTGGCGCACCCGTTCGGCGAGAAAGGTCGTCAGCGGGAATTTTCCGCCATTGTAAGACGGTATCGCCGGCTTCTCGCCCACCGCCCGAACCGTCAGCACGTCAAGCCCCTCGACACCGATCAGGCGCAACACTTCGCCGCCGAACAGGAACGTATCCCCCGGCACCAGGGTCGAGATGAAATACTCTTCGATCTCGCCCAGCTTGCGGCCCGCGCGCACGGTCCGCTTGCCGTCGCCGCCTGCCCCCTTCCCCACGAAACTGGCTAGCCGTACCGACAATTGCACCGCCTCGACAATCGCCCCGACATTCATCCGGTGCTGCTGCGCATCCTGCGCCGTGCGCGCCACCCAGCGCCCGTCCGGCCGCCGCACGATCCGGTGGAACCGGTCATAGGTCTTCAGCGCATAGCCACCACTGGCGACGAAATCGACGATCCGCTCGAACGTTTCCCAGTCGAGATCCGCATAAGGTGCCGCGCGGATGATCTCCTCATATAGCGGCACCAGGTCGAACCCGTCACCGCAGGCCCGGCCCATCACATGCTGCGCCAGCACGTCAAGCGATCCCTGCCTCAGGCCCTCACCATCAATCTCGCCCGCCTCCACCGCCGCTTCAGCCGCCCGGCATTCGAGCACTTCGAACCGGTTCGTCGGCACCAGCACCGCCCGGCTCGCCTCGTCCATCCTGTGGTTCGCTCGGCCGATCCGCTGGATCAGCCGCGCAGCGCCCTTGGGTGCGCCCATCTGGATCACGAGGTCCACCTCGCCCCAGTCGATGCCGAGGTCGAGCGTCGAGGTGCACACCACGGCTTTCAGCTGACCCGCCGCCATCGCTGCCTCGACCCGCACACGCTGGTCCTTGGCCAGCGAGCCATGGTGCAGCGCGATCCGCAGATTGTCGTCATTCACCCGCCACAGCTCCTGGAACATCACTTCGGCCTGGCTGCGCGTATTGACGAAGACCAGCGCCATCTTCGCTGCCTTGATCACCTCATACACTTCCGGCACCGCGAACCGCCCGGAATGGCCCGACCACGGAATCCGCTCCCGCGAGACAAGGATATCCACTTCCGCCGACACCCCACCCTCGGCGCGGATGATGCGCGCGTCCGGCGCCAGCCATCGCGCCAGGGCCTCCGGCTCCTTCACCGTCGCCGACAGGCCGATGAACCGGCAGGCCGGGGCCCAATTGCCAAGCGTCGCGAGCCCCAGCGACAGCAGGTCGCCGCGTTTCGAGGCTGCCATCGCATGCACCTCGTCGACGATCACGCATTTCAGGTCGGCAAAGAAATCCTTCGCATGGTCCGAGGCGATGAACAGGGCCAGCTGTTCCGGCGTCGTCAGCAGCACGTCCGGCGGCGTACGCCGCTGCCTCTGGCGCACATGGGAGGGCGTGTCGCCCGTGCGTGTCTCGATCCGGATGCCCAGCCCCGTGTCGCCGACCGGCGCCATCAGGTTGCGCTGCACATCCACGGCCAGCGCCTTCAACGGCGAGATATACAGCGTGTGCAGGGCCGGGATGCCCGTCTTCGACCGCCGCCCCTTGTCCTCCAACTCGATCAGGCTCGCCAGGAATCCCGCCAGCGTCTTGCCCCCGCCCGTCGGCGCGATCAGCAGCGCGCTATCGCCCGCCAGCGCCGCCTCGGTCAGCGCCAGCTGGTGCGGCCTCGGCTGCCAACCCCGCGCACCAAACCAGCCGGCAAAGGGTTCGGGCAAGGTAAACACGGGGGCGGCGCTATCTGGCATGTCGGGAATTAAACTATCGCAAGACGGGACACTTGCCTCTTTATTTTCAGGCGCGATTCAGGTGAACCTTGTTGTCTGGCCAGTTCAAGCGTCAACACAAGGGTCTGATCATGCACCGCTCGCTCCTCCCGCTGTCCCTGTTCGCTCTCCTGGCGTGGCAGGCGCTCGCCGGAACCCCGCTCCAGGAGGCGCTCGCCGCCAGTCCGGACGGGCCGCTCTACATATTCGATGTGATCGTCCAGAATGACGGCACCGACGCGATGATGCGGGTCGACCCGACCCGGCCGGAAGGCGAACGCCTCACCGTGATCTCTCCGCCACGCAAAGACTGGAGCGACGATTTCAGCAAGCAGGTCAAAAACATGCAGGCCGATACCGATGGCGATATCTGGTGCAGCAACCTTGGAAACAACATTCCGGATGATGCCGCGCTCGAGTCCGAAACGGCCACGACCGCCACCTATACTTACGCCCCCCGGGTCGGCGCTGAACCCGGCGACATGGACGACATTCTCAAATACCTCAAAGGCAAGGTTGTCGTCGCCAAGGACGACCCGGCCATCCTGTCGGTCGAGATGGTCGCCGAAAAGCCCTTCAGGCCGCTCCCGATTGCCCGGATCAGCCAGTTCGAAATGAAAGTCGCCTGCAACCGCGCACCCGACGGGCGAACGCATGTCGCCCGCGTCAATGTCGATATCAGCGGATCCGCCATGATGAAGGATTTCAGAGAGTCCGAACGTCAGACGATCACCAACCTGAAAGCCGTGCCCGAGTCCGGCATGGGCGCGAAATAGGCCCCGCGCCGGACTATTGCCCGGCGAGAAACTTCGCCCGCTCTTTCGGCGACATGTTCTCCAGTTCGGCATCAAGCTCGGCCTGGGCCCTGAGCGCCGAACGTTCGTCGTCCGCTGCCTGCAGCGCCATTAGCACGTCGCGGGTAAAATCATTGATCTCGAAATTTGCGCCGCCATTCGCGTCATAGCCGCGGCGCACGATCACCGCATTCATGCTGGGCGCGATGACGACAAACTGCCCCCGGTTGCCCGCCATGTAGAACGTGCCTTCGGGAACCCCCGCCGCATCATTCATCAGCCAGAATTGCGCGCCATAGCCGGGTCCGCTCTCCGGTTGCGCCGGGGCTGGCGTACGCACGAATTCCGCCCAGCCTTCCGGCAGCAGGCGTTCATTGCCCCACAGGCCGTCCTGCAGGTAGAGCTGGCCAACCCGGGCCAGGTCGCGCGCCGTTGACCAGACCTGGCTTGAGGCGATGAAATCGCCGTTCCAGTCGATTTCCATGGTCGTGTGCGCCGCGCCGATCTTGTTCAGCAGGCTCTCATACGGGAAGCGATGGAACGCATTGTCATCGTTCATCGACTCGCGCAGCGACCGCATCGCGATCAGCGTGTCATTGTTTGAATATTTGAACCGCGTGCCCGGCATGGCTTCCAGCACCTTGCTGCCCGCCTGGTCGACCACCCGCCCGCCGCCGAAATAGATCCGGTCGGTGCGCGCACCGCTCCCGCCGCTGTCGAGGCCGCTCGCCATGTGCATCAGGTTGCGGATCGTGATTATCCGGCGCGGATCGGCGCCATTGTTCCAGTCGGCGATCACTGCCGGATAATCGATATCGATCAGGCCGTTGCGCCGGGCCGCGCCCAGAACGGTGGCCGCAATCGACTTGCCGGCAGACCATGTCCGCTGCGGCGTCTCATGGTCCACGCCAAGCGCATAGCGCTCAGCCACGACCTGCCCGTCGCGCACAACGAGCACCGCGCTGGTGCGCGTGCCATTGCCATAGGTGCGCTCGTCAAAGGCGAACGAGACCGGCGCTTCAAGCCGCTCGGCCTCTTCGGTGCGCAGCTGGATCTTCACGTTCGCGCCGATGGCACTGCCCCGGTCCTGCGCCGGCGCGGCCGGCCAGCTGGCGAAATGCGGCAGGAAGGAAATCATGCTGAAATCGGCACCAATCGGCAGCTGAGTGCAGCCGAATCCGGGGCGCCAGGCGGCGATGCGCGGCGGCATCATCCCCGAATAGGTCACCGACACGGTCTTCATGGCCGTATTGACCTGCGCCTTCGGCAGCGTGTCGAACGCGCGCTGGTAATCCGGGTAGATGCCGCTGAGATCATTCTGGTCGATCTCGGCCATCGACTGGCCCGCTGTGAACAGGTCGGAACAGGCGAAGGCAGCTTTCCAGCCAGCCGCCAGCGCCAGGTCCATATCGTCTGTATTGCCGCCCTCCTGGGCAAAGGCCGCAGAGGCGGATACTGCAAGTGCAGCAAGGGACACGATCACGGCGGACACTGGACGCATGGACAAGTCTTTCCTGTTACGGGTGCCAGTGTATGCACACGATTTCATGTCGCAAGTATGGCGAGGCGGTTAGGGATTTGGCAACCTGTCCTCACCCCTC
>NZ_JBDNGN010000005.1:0-29105 GCF_041689225.1 Hyphomonas sp.
GCCATCTGCCAGCTGCTTCTGTCGAAGCCCGACATGATCCTGATGGATGAACCGACCAACCACCTTGATGCCGAAACCGTCGCGTGGCTGCAGAACTTCCTGATCAACTTTCCCGGTTGCGTCATACTCGTGACCCACGACCGTTACTTCCTCGATGACATCACCAACTGGATCCTCGAACTCGATCGCGGCCGTGGCGTACCTTTCCAAGGCAATTATTCCGGCTGGGTCGAGCAGAAGGCCAAACGGATGGAGCAGGAAGCCCGTGAGGACACCGGCCGCAAGCGTACGCTGGCCAAGGAACTCGAATGGGTCCGCTCCGGCCAGAAAGCCCGCCAGGCGAAATCCAAGGCCCGTATCAGCGCCTATGAGGACATGGCGTCCCAGGCCGAGCGCGAGAAGGTCATGACCGCGCAGATCCGCATCCCCCCCGGCCCACGTCTCGGCGGCGTCGTCCTGGAGGCTGAACACCTGCGCAAGGCCTTCGGCGACAACCTGCTGATCGAAGAGTTGAGCTTCAAGCTGCCGCCCGGCGGCATTGTCGGCGTGATCGGCCCGAACGGTGCCGGTAAATCGACCCTGTTCAAGATGATCCTGAAGCATGAGGAGCCCGACTCGGGCACCCTGCGCGTCGGTGAGACCGTCAAGATCGGCTATGTCGACCAGAGCCGCGATAAGCTTGATCCCGCCAAGAACGTCTGGGAGGAAATCTCCGGCGGCACAGACGTGATCGACCTCGGCGGCGTGGAAGTGATGTCGCGCGCCTATGTCGGCGCCTTCAACTTCAAGGGCACTGACCAGCAAAAGAAAGTCGGCCTTCTCTCAGGCGGTGAGCGCAACCGCGTCCACCTCGCCAAGATGCTGAAGGGCAGCCACAACCTGCTGTTGCTCGATGAACCGACCAACGACCTCGACGTCGAAACGCTGCAGGCGCTGGAAGAAGGCCTCGACAATTTCCCGGGCTGCGCCGTGATCATCTCGCACGATCGCTGGTTCCTTGACCGCATGGCCACGCACATCCTCGCGTTCGAGGGTGACAGCCACGTAGAATGGTTCGAAGGGGATTTCTCGTCCTATCTCGAAGACAAGAAACGCCGTCTCGGCGCCGATTCCGTCACGCCGAAGCGCCTGAAATTCAAGAAGTTCGCGCGCTAGGGCCTATTCCACGGGACGCCCGGAATCGAGGAGATCGGTCGCCCTGGTTTCGGCGCGTTCTTCGTCCACCTTCTTTTCGATATGGTGGTCCGGAGTCACATCCAGCGCTTCGGAGCCTGCGGTCGCCGGGACCGCCGCAGGCTTGCGTCGGTCCGCGGACGCGGCGTCCTGCATGCGTCTGACCGCTTCGCTACCGACTGGCGGGACAAAGCGAAGGCGGTAGATCGGTTCGGGCAGTGTGAACCCGCCCGTTTCCAGCGCATCCTTGGTGGCGCTTATGGCGAGCCCGCGTGCCTTGCTGAAATCGGTTTGGGTCTGGTTCAGCCAGCCTCGGAAACGCAGCACGATATTAGAATCTCCAACCGTCTGGATGAAGGCGCTCGCATCCGGCTATTTCAGGACGAAGGGTAGATTGCCCAGCGTGTCGAGACCAAGCGTCATCGCGGCGATCGGATCATCTTCGGCATCCACGCCAAGATCGAATTCGAACCGGCGTTCGGGATTGCGGCTATAGTTGAGGATCACGGCTTTGAAGACCATCGCGTTGGGGATTCGCAGGTGGTTGCCGTCCAGCGACACCACGCCCTCGCGTACGTCGACCTCGACATGGGCGAGGGAGTCGATTTGCGAAAAAATCGCTGCAATCCGATTTTCGATCGCCTGGTCGTCGGGGGCATTTGCCCGGGTCTGGGCAAGTTGCTGGGGGGCTGAAGGTGTGGACGTCTCTGGGGTCTGGCTCGTTGCCGGAAGGCCGGGCAACGCCCACAGGGCCAGCACAAACGCAAGCCGGAGCAGGTTCCATCGTCTCGTCATGCGAATAATCCCAACCCGCGTCAGTCTCAGCCAATATAAGGCATGAGCACGCCTGAAGTTCCGAACCGGGCGTCAGGCCAGCCGGTGGGCCAATTCAGCAATGGTAGGCGAAGACACGTCGAGCACCCCTCGTTCGGGCCGGCTCGACAGGCTTTCTTTGGCGATGCGTTCATAGAACGGATCGTAAAAGGCCCCCGACACGGTCGGCGAGAACATTTTTTCAGCCGTCAGCCTTGCGTTGCAGCGCAGCGGCAGCATTTTTTCGGCGGCGTGGAAATAGGGACGGAGTGCGTCCAGAGCATGGTCTGCAAGTTTCTCGATCTCGTCGTCATAGAAACGCGCGTAGGATTCAGCGTGCCTCTGGTCGCCTGGCGGTTGGACCCAATGACCCAATTCATCCACATTGAGGGGCAACATCAGTCCGTTGACACCGTCCTGGACGAATTCCGGAATGGCCTGCACGGGAGTCGCAATTGAGGGTACGTGCTCGGCCATGGCCTCGATAATGGAATAACCGAATGTATCGGAGAAGGTCGGCAGGAAGCCGAAGTGCGACCGGCGCAGCATTTGGCGGACGTCGCCATTCGGCAAGCCGCTGAACAGCCTCACATTGGGAAGTTTGAGCATCTCCATATAGGGGTCGAAAAACCCGTCGCTCGTTGGATCGGTCCAGGTGACGGCCCCGACCTTGAGCGACGAGACGATCTGGATGCGCAGGGGCAGGTTTTGCGCGTGCGCCTTTTGCGCCATGAGCGCGGCAACGCAGCCGCCCTTGCGTCCGAAATGGGCGCCCACAAAGGTGATCACCAGATCATCCATGCGGCCGTGTTCGAGATCGTCGGCGAGTGCATCCTCCTTCAGGCCCAGCAGCACGTTCGGGTGGCGCACCATGAGTTTGTCCAGAAGGTCCCCCGCCGAACTGAGTTCCTTTGTCTGGTCTATAAACTGTTTCCGGGCATAGTGAGACAGCGCGATGATCCGACGGCAATGGCGCCCGGAAATTTCGCGTATCATCCAGTCGGTGTAAGGATTGTCCCGTTCGAATCCGAACCGTCGCGGCAGATGGCTCTCGAACGAGATGACGTACTTTTTCTCGCCGATCGGTACCCGGTTGAAGGCATGGACGAGATCGGCATTGTGGAAGGGGGCGAGCAGAGCGACGCCGTCGAGCCTGCCGTAAATTTTGTCGAAGGGCAAAAACAGTCGGCTGTCGATTTGGTGCCCGCTGCGCCGTGGCACAACAAACGAGGTTGGATATCTGTCCTTGTAGACCGAAACTCTCATTGGGCCTTGAAACCAATCCGGATGTATTCGCGCGCCGCACGCCCGAAATGGGCGCGGCGAAGACCCGGCCGGATTATGCCCGCTGCGTCCCCTTGATTTCGCTTTATATACGAAGTCTATGACAATTTAACCAAATTCTTCCAAGAGGCGACTGCAAGCCCCGGAAAACACTCAATTTTAGGCAGGGTCAGGCTCGCTTTGACGCTTTCAGCTCGGCCGTCATGCTTTCGATCTTGGAAATCAGGGCTTCTGCAGATCCGTTCGCACGATCCAGAAGAGCGATGAACTGGGCCCGTTGTTCGATGCCAAGCCAGATCAGGTTGCCATCAAGATTGAGCGCAACGTCGACGACTTGGTATTTGCCATCCCGGGTCAGAACGCGCCAGCGCACGTCCATGTTCTTGCCGTCCTGACGCTCGATCACCGTATTCACGATCGAATCCGTTTCGGAGCGGTCCACGGAATCCTTCACGACGACGGCCTTGCCGCGATAGGCGTCCAGCTGGGCTTCATACACAGCCAGTGCGTAGGTGCGGAACGCCTTGCGGTATTCGGCCAGCTCTGCCGGCGTGAACCGGCGGCTGTACTTGCCGATCACGAAGTTCGACACGGCGTCCAGGTCAGTGAACTTGTCCATGTAGGTGCTGAATGCTCTGGTGCGCTGGTCAGCCGTCAGTGACGGGTCGTTCAGCGTCGCCAGGGCTTCGCTGGCATTCGCCTGAACATAGGCTTCGGTCTTGGCGTCTGCAGCAGCCGGCAAGGCGCACAGTGCGAGTCCTGCCATAGCCATGGCGGTGATGGTTATTCTGTTCAAGAAACTGCTCCTGTTTGTGTCATCAGGGTCTGGTTAATTTTCAAATTCGTCAAAATCAGGGAGATCGTCATAGGCTTTCGATTCATCGACCATCTGACCATTACGAATGGCAGCCTGACGCTGAGATGAATAAATACGGCGAAGCGCAACATAAGGTTCCGGTTGTTCGTTCAGAGTCCTGATCTGGTCGTCAAGCGCGACCCGTGCGTTCAGGCCACCCAGCACCCCACGGCCTATGGCGATCTGATCGTCCAGATCCGGCTGACCTGCAAATTCGGTCCAGGTGAGGGGATCGAACGCCCTGTTGACCCCGGATCCGAATAGATCACGCGGGTTGGTCGGCCCCAGGAGCGGCATCATGAGATACGGGCCGCTTGCGACTCCCCAGACCGCCAGCGTCTGGCCGAAATCTTCCGAATGTCCGTCGATTCCAAAATATTCCGCTGCGTCCCAGAGACCAACCAGGCCGATCGTGGTGTTGATTGTGAACCGAAAGAACGTATCACCCGCGCGGTCGGGTTGGGCCTGCAGCACGTCGTTGACGAAAATTGCCGGGGATTTGAGATTTCCAAGGAAATCGCCGACCCTGTCGCGGGCGAATGCGGGGGTCACTGTCTCGTAAACCGACGCGGCCGGCGCCAGCGTGTAACGGTCGACTCCATTGTTGAACGCGAACACCTGACGGTTGAACCCTTCATAAGGGTCCGCAACAACGCCTGCTTCAGGCGGTGGTGTCGACGCGCAGGCGCCGAGGCTGAGTATCAGAGCGGCCCCGAAAGATCGAATTTGCATGAGAATGGTCCCGGGATCTGGTTCTAGGCGGTAAATGGAGGTTCAGTAGGGGCTCATCAACTGTCTAATTGGTAAATTCATGTGTACTGTGTCGTGTGTGCAATCTTGCAAAACATATAAACTAATGTTTATATGACGACATGAAGTCAGATATTGCCTGCACAATAGACCGTCTCCGCGCTGCGGGCGAACCGACCCGCTTGCGTATTCTCGCCTTGCTTCGCCAGCGCGACTTGTCTGTCGGTGAACTCGTTCAGGTGCTGGCGCAATCGCAACCGCGATTGTCGCACCACCTGAAGTCACTGACCGGGGCAGGTCTGGTCGAGCGGATGCCCGAAGGTTCATTTGTCTTCTACCGCGGCGCCAGTCGGGGGGAAGCTCGCATTTTCCTCGATTCACTGTTCACGCAAGACCTCATCGAAGCTCCGACCCTGCACAGGGATGCGGCGCAGCTCGCAGAAGTGTCGGCCGTGCGGGCCGCATCAGCCGAATCGTTCTTTTCCGGAATTGCGGGCACATGGGACACGATCCGGTCATTGCACTATCCGAACGAGTCGATCGAGGATGCCCTGCTTGAGCTTGCGGGTCCGGGCCCGTTCGACCGGGTGATTGATTTTGGCACCGGCACGGGCCGCATGCTCGTCCTGTTCGCGCCCCTGGCGCGCGAGGCTGAAGGCGTTGACCTTAGCCATCACATGCTGACTGTCGCCCGGGCCAACCTGGAGCATGCGGGTATTGCCGACGCGCGCGTCCGTCAGGGCGACGTGACTGCTGTGCCGTTTGACAGCAGCTCGGCAGATCTCGTCATCATCCACCAGGTGCTTCACTTCATTGACGCACCGGGCAAGGTGATTGCGGAAGCCAGCCGCGTCCTGAAGCCGGGTGGGCGTTTGCTGGTCGTCGACTTCGCAGCCCACGACCTGGAATTCTTGCGCGAAGAGCATGGTCATCGCCGGCTCGGGATGCGAGACGACAATATGGCAAGCTGGGCCGCCGACGCGAAGCTCAAACTGTCCGAGCCGCATTCTTTTGACCCGCCCGATGCGTCCAGTCCGGGCCTTGTCGTTAATATCTGGGTCGCCGAAAAGCTGGCTCTGCCTGAGGAAGCCAACGCATGAGCACCCTGTCGATCGCTGATCGCCAATCCGATTCCGCGCCGTCCGTTTCGTTCGAGTTCTTCCCTCCGAAGAGCGATGCCATGGCCGAGCGCTTGTGGCAGACCGTGCAGCGGCTTGAGCCGATGGCACCCGACTTTGTATCGGTAACTTACGGGGCAGGCGGGTCTACTCGCGAGCGTACGCACGACACCGTCAAGCGGATTGCCGGTAGCACGCTGCTACTACCTGCTGCGCACCTGACGTGCGTGTCTGCGACGAAGGAAGAAGTGCTCGACGTGGCTGACGACTACTGGGATGCGGGTATTCGCCATATCGTCGCTCTGCGCGGCGATGCGACCGAAGGGATGGGCGCGGCGTTCCAGCGACACCCGGGCGGGTTTCGCGATTCGGTCGAACTGATTGCCGGCTTACGCGAGCACCGTCCCGAACTTGGCAAGCAATTTGAGATTTCCGTCTCCTGCTATCCAGAGCCGCACCCCGATAGTCTCGGCTGGGACCAAGATATTGCGTTCCTCAAAGCCAAGCAGGACGCCGGCGCAGACCGCGCGATTTCGCAATTCTTCTTCGAGCCTGACACCTATCTCCGCTTTCTTGAACGGGCGCGGGCGGGCGGCGTCACCATGCCGATCATTCCGGGGATCATGCTACAGCCCAACTTCAAGGGCCTGAAGCGCATTTCAACCCTGTGCGGCGCGACACTGCCGGACTGGCTGCATAGACTCTACGAGGGCCTCGACGACGACGAAGAAACCCGCGATCTCGTTACCGCGAACGTGGCAGCCGAGCTTTGCCACAAGCTGGCCGACGAGGCTGTCGACAAATTCCATTTCTACACACTGAACCGGGCCGGTCTGGCATTGTCGACATGCCGCCTTCTCGGCATGAAACCGAGGCCTGCCCAGGCTGCATGAGGCAATGACATGAACCGCACTGAACGCATCGCTGCCCTGAAGGCCGCCGCAAAGGAACGCATCCTGATCCTTGATGGATCGTGGGGTGTGATGATCCAGCGACGTGGTCTTGACGAAGCCGATTTCCTCGGCGAACGCTTCATTGGTCATGAAGGACAGATGAAGGGCAATAATGACATCCTCTGCCTGACGCGGCCGGATATCGTGACCGACCTGCACAATGCTTACTTCGAGGCCGGCGCTGACATTTCCGAGACCAATACATTCTCGGCAACGACGATTGCGCAGGACGATTACAAGCTCGACGCTGACGCTGTGCGCGACATTAATCTGGAGGGCGCGAAACTGGCGCGGGCTGGCGCCGATGCGTGGACGGCCAAAACGCCGGACAAGCCGCGCTTCGCCGCCGGTTCGATCGGGCCGCTCAACAAGATGCTCTCCATGTCATCGAACGTGAACGACCCCGGCCACCGTGCGGTGACGTTTGATGCAGTCTATGACGCCTACCGCATGCAGGTTCAGGCCCTCAATGAAGGCGGCGTAGATCTCTACCTGATCGAGACCATTACCGACACGCTGAACTGCAAGGCCGCGATCAAGGCGATCATGGACCTGGAAGCTGAAGGCATGGACAAGCTGCCGATCTGGATCTCAGGTACGATCACGGATCGGTCGGGCCGCACACTGTCGGGCCAGACGGTCGAAGCCTTCTGGAATTCCGTGCGTCACGCCAAGCCGTTCGCTATTGGCTTCAACTGCGCCCTGGGTGCTGACCTGATGCGGCCACACATTGCCTCGCTGTCGCGGATTGCGGACACCTTGGTCGCAGCCTATCCGAATGCCGGTCTGCCGAACGAGATGGGCCAGTATGACGAGACGCCAGCAGAGACGTCCAACTCCGTCAGTGCCTGGGCGAGAGACGGTATCGTCAACATTCTGGGCGGTTGCTGCGGAACGACACCAGAGCATATAGCGGCCATCGCAAAGGCGGTGGATGGCGTGAAGCCGCGCGATCCCGCGCCGACCTCGCACGATATGCGGCTTTCCGGGCTGGAACCCTTCGTGCTGGCATCATGACAGGCGAGCCGGTTCAATCAGGCGACCTGTTCGTATTCTACGGGCTGTTGAAGCAGGGCGCGGTGGGCATGCCGGCTGACCTGCCGCTGGAGAGCTCGGGCACGTTCCTGGGACCTTGCCGGTTTCGCGGTCGTCTCCTGGACCTTGATGGCTTTCCGGGCGTGGTCGCTGGCGACACGCTGTGCCATGGCCTGCGGTACCGGTTGGCGGACGCATCACTCATAGGAGCGATGGATGCATTCGAGGATGTCACCGATGACCCGGCAGCCTCGCTCTATGTGAGAAAGAAGATACCGCTACTGGATGACCATACTGCGCCGACCGGCGAACAGGCATGGATATACTGGTACAACCAGCCCGCAGAGAGCTTCGTAGAAATCGCTGATGGCAACTGGCCGTTGGATGCAGGGAGGGCACGCAAGAATGGGTAAGACCTATGACAAGCTCGACGACAAGCTGATCCGTTTCATTGAAGTGCAGAAACTCTTCTTCGTGGCCACCGCGCCATTGGACGCAGACGGACACATCAATTTGTCTCCCAAGGGCTACGACGCGTTCAAGGTGATCGACGACATGACAGTCGCCTATATCGACCTCGGCGGTTCCGGCATCGAGACCCAGGCGCACGTGCAGGAAAACGGGCGTATTACGATCATGTTCTGTGCCTTTGAAGGTCCCGCCAATATCCTGCGCCTGCATGGGCAGGGCGAAGCCATTGATGTCGGCAATCCGCGCTTTCCGGAAATGCTCGCTCAGTTCCCCGGTTTTGACCGGGCGCGGGCGGTTATTGTCATCAAGATCGATCGTATTTCCGACAGCTGCGGCTGGGGCGTGCCGTTCTACGAATTCAAGGGCGAGCGTGACCAGCTGACGCGGTATATTGACAACAAGTCCGTCGACGAATGGACCGAAACCCACTTTCAGAAAAATGCCGAAAGTATCGATGGCCTCCCCGGCGTCGTTCGGCCCAAAAGCTAGACAGGTATCATGACCAAGGCTTCTTCCAACTTCGTCAACATTGGCGAGCGCACCAACGTCACCGGCTCGGCCGTGTTCCGCAAGATGATTACGGCTGGCGACTATCCGGCGGCCGTCGAGGTTGCCCGCAATCAGGTTGAGAATGGCGCCCAGATCATCGACGTCAACATGGACGAAGGCATGCTGGAAGGTGTCGAAGCGATGCGCACCTTCCTCAATCTTATTGCGGCAGAACCGGATATCGCCCGCGTGCCCGTGATGATCGACAGTTCCAAATGGGAGGTCATCGAAGCTGGTCTGAAGTGCGTACAGGGCAAGGCCATCGTGAACTCGATCTCCATGAAGGAGGGTGAGGATGCCTTTCGCAAGAATGCACGTGCCTGCCTGGCTTATGGCGCTGCGGTGGTTGTCATGGCGTTCGACGAGGCGGGCCAGGCTGATACTGCGGCCCGCAAGATCGAGATATGCCAGCGCGCCTTCAAGATATTGACGGAAGAGGTGGGCTTTCCGCCCGAGGATATTATTTTCGACCCGAACGTCTTCGCCATCGCGACCGGAATTGACCAGCATGATAATTACGCCGTGGACTTCATTGAAGCCGCGAAAGTGATCAAGGCGACGTGCCCGGGGTGCCACATCTCGGGCGGTCTCTCGAACGTCTCGTTCAGCTTCCGGGGCATTGAGCCGGTCCGCCGGGCGATGCACTCGGTCTTCCTCTACTATGCCATTCCGGCAGGCATGGACATGGGCATCGTCAATGCGGGCCAGCTCGATATCTACGACGATATCGAACCCGAACTGCGAGCGCGGGTCGAGGATGTTATTCTGAACCGCCGGCCGGACGGGACCGAGCGTCTTGTCGAAATCGCCGAGACGTACCGGGGCCAGAAGGGCAAGGTCCAGGAAAAGGATACGCGCTGGCGTGAAGCCGCGGTCGCCAAACGGATCGAGCACAGCCTCGTTCACGGGATCACCGAATTCATTGAAGTGGACACCGAAGAGGCGCGCCAGGCTGTCGAACGGCCGCTTCATGTGATCGAGGGCCCGCTGATGGACGGCATGAATGTCGTCGGCGACCTGTTCGGTTCGGGCAAGATGTTCCTGCCGCAGGTCGTGAAGTCTGCCCGTGTCATGAAAGCCGCCGTGGCCTATCTCGAGCCCTATCTCGAGGAGGAGAAAATCCGGCTGGGTACGGTCGATGTGTCAAACGGCAAAGTGCTGATGGCTACCGTTAAAGGCGACGTACATGATATCGGAAAGAATATTGTCGGCGTTGTCCTGGCTTGCAATGGCTACGAGATCATCGACCTCGGCGTGATGGTTGCCGCCGAGAAAATCCTCGACACAGCCATCGAGTTGAATGTGGACATCATCGGCCTGTCGGGTCTGATCACGCCGAGCCTGGACGAGATGGTCTACGTGGCGTCCGAAATGCAACGGCGCGGCATGACGCAGCCGCTGATGATCGGCGGCGCGACGACTAGCCCGGCCCACACTGCGGTGAAAGTCGACCCGGTGATCAAGTGCGCACCTGTGATCCATGTTTCCGATGCGAGCCGCGCGGTCGGCATCGTGAGTTCATTGCTGAATGCCGAAGACAAGCCGGCGCTCGTGGCGCAAACCCGGGCCCGCTACCAGCGGATGCGGGAATCCCGCAAGGACGGCCCGCCCAAACCGCGCCTGCCGATTGCCGAAGCCCGCGCAGCGGCTCTCAAGCTCGACTGGGACGGATATGAGCGCCCGGCACCGACCTATTCCGGCGTGCGCACGTTCGACGATATCGATCTTGCGACGCTGGTCAGGTATATCGACTGGACGCCGTATTTTGCGGCCTGGGACCTCGCCGGGAAATACCCTGCCATCCTGACAGACAAAATTGTCGGCGGAGCCGCGAGCGGCCTTTGGCGTGATACGGAAGTCATGATGCAGCGCCTCGTCGGCGAAGCCTGGTTCAAGCCGAAAGCGGTCGTGGGATTCTGGCGTGCCAATAGCCGGGTCGATGATATCGTGCTGGAAACCGGGGACACGTTTCACACGCTGCGCCAGCAGATGGTCAAGGATAATGAGCGAGCCAATTTCGCCCTTTCCGACTTCATTGCGCCCGAAGGTGAAGACTGGATTGGTGGATTCTGCGTGACGTCCGGACCGGAAGTTGAGGCCATCTCCGTCGAATTCGCTGCCAAAGGTGATGACTATTCCTCGATCATGGTGAAAGCCTTGGCCGACAGGTTTGCGGAAGCTACGGCCGAGTACATGCACGAACGTGTGCGCCGCGAATTGTGGGCTTACGCGCCGGATGAGGCGCTCCATGCCACCGACCTGATCGGTGAGAAATACCGTGGCATTCGTCCCGCTCCGGGATATCCGAGCCAACCGGAGCACACCGAAAAAGAAACCCTGTTCCGTCTGCTGGATGGAGAGGGCAGGATCGGTGTATCGCTGACATCAAGCTGCGCCATGACGCCTGCGTCCAGCGTCTCCGGCATGTATTTCGCTCATCCCGAATCCGTATATTTCGCCGTCGGGCGGATCGAGCGGGACCAGGTCGAAGATTATGCGGACCGGAAAGGCTGGGACATGCGCACAGCGGAGCGGTGGCTGTCCCCGATCCTCAATTATGATCCGTTTGCTGTTAAAGCGGACGGTGTCACCTGATTGTCGAGATAGGGCAGGGGATCGCAGAGTCTCAAGCTTGGTTTCAGGCGTCGACCAACGGCCGTCATACCCGCAACTGGCTTTCAGCGGAATTGTGTTTGCCTGAACTGGTGACTGTTACGCACGCCGCGACTGGATTTTAGGTTCGCCTTCGCCAAATTCTGCGCAAAGGCGTCGATGTTTGCGCTAACGCAAGCACTGGCGACCTCGCCGCGAGTCGCATATGACGAGTTACGCACCCAGCGTCATTGGAGAATCAGGATGAGCCAGAAAAGACTTCGCGGCGAGAATGCCAAGATTGTTGCGACGCTGGGCCCCGGCAGCCGCTCGCGCAAGGAAATCCGCGCGCTGGCCGAAGCTGGGGTGGATGTCTTCCGGCTGAACTTCAGTCATGGCGAGCATGAGGCGCACCGAGAGGCGCTCGAAGCCGTACGTGCGGCCGAAGCGGCGTTGGGCCGTCCCCTGGCTACGTTGGCGGACCTGCAGGGACCCAAGGTGCGAGTCGGCCGGTTTCCGGGCGGTACGATGCGGCTAAGCTTCCGGGCGGAGTATGACCTTATCGCGGCGGACGAAACTGACCGGGATGACGTGATCCCGGTTCCGCATGCGGAAATTGTTGCCATGCTCGAGGTCGGAGACACGATCCTGGTTGATGACGGAAAGCTGATTCTGACCGTTACGCAGGCAGGGGAAAAGCCGCGGGTGCGATCAGACGTGCCGGGCAAGCTGGGTGACAAGAAGGGCTTTACCGTGCGTGGCAAGGCCCTGCCTGTTCAAGCGCTGACAGACAAGGACCGCAAGGACCTCGCATTCGCGCTTGAGATCGGTGTCGATATCGTCGCGTTGTCCTTCGTTCAGACGGTCGAAGACGTGCTCGAAGCCAAGGCGATCATAGCAGGCCGGGCGCCGCTGGTGGCGAAACTGGAAAAGCCGGCTGCGATCACGAATCTGTTGGCGATTGTGGAAGCGGCCGATGCCGTGATGGTGGCGCGCGGCGACCTCGGGGTGGAGTTTGCACCGGAGGATGTGCCGGTCATCCAGCGGCGGATTGTGCGTGCGGCCCGCGCGGCGGGACGGCCCGTGATCGTCGCGACGCAAATGCTGGAATCCATGATCGAGAATTCGGCACCGACCCGGGCGGAAGCGAGTGATGTTGCGACGGCGATTTACCAGGGGGCTGACGCGGTCATGCTGTCTGCCGAAACAGCCGTCGGGCGCCACCCCGCCACAGCAGTGGCCATCATGTCCCGGATCATTCGTGCTACAGAGAATTCCGAAGACTATCGCCGATCGATCGCAGAATTCGATGGCGACAGCGCCAGCACGAACGCGATCGATGTCGTCGCCGAAACAGCGCAGGCCATGGCGGCGTCTGAAGGGGCGACGGCGTTGGCATTACGAACCGGCGCGTTTGACCGGTTGGCGCGGTTCTCTCGTGTGCGGGGCGCGGCGCCGATCCTGTATGGTTCACTTGATGACCAGCGCCTGCGGCAGGCGTGCCTATTGTGGGGCGTGCATCCGCAACGCCTGAATGCAGGTGAAGAAACCTGGTACCGAGACCTGATGAACGCAGCCGGCCTTGAAGGTCGCGTGGCGTATGCGCGCTGGGCCGGTGACGAATCGCGGTTTGCTTGGGAGATCGGTATCGGCAGGGGTCAGGACGGCACGACCGTTACTGGCGTATGACCAGCTGGCTCTTGCGGAACTCATATGAATAGAGTTCGCCAAGGAATGTCATGCCGAGCAGGGATTGTTCCAAACCTTCGCGCAGGACCATGCCCTCGACATTTTCGACTTCGACCTGGCCGATCCGGATCTTTTCCAGCGTGACGGCCGCGCCATGCACGACGCCGCCGGCAGTGCGGATCTCCCATTTGAAATCGAGGTCTTCAGGTTTGAGTCCGATCCGTTGCGCATCCCTGAATGTGATCGCCACGGTGCTGGCGCCTGTATCGACCATGAATCTCACGGCAGTCCCGTCGACATCAGCGCGGGTCCAGTAATGGCCGTCGGGTTCCCGGTCGATGATGGCTGCATTGTCGAAGCTAGCTTGCGGAGTCGTGACGACGACCGAGGCAACGGTCGGCGCGTCGTCGGCTTCCGTGCGGTCTTGAAGTTTCGGCACGACAAAGACAAAGACCGCCATCGCAATCATTGCGGCACCAGAGACCATCGAGACAGCTTTTTCCAGCGATCCGCTCAAAATTATCGCTTCCCCATGGCCTTGAGTTCCGAAATTCGCTGCGGCAAGCTTTCGGTCACCTCTTCACGTGCATCGCCTCCCATGGCCATCCAGCGTCCGATTTCGGGTAAGGTCCGCCCGCACCCGAGACACCAACCTGTAGTGGCGTCTATTGCGCAGACTTTTATGCAAGGGGTCTTTATCGGTTGGTCAGTCATCAATATACAGCGTAATCCATGGAGCGGGATCGGCAAGTGTGGCACGCTGCAAGGTAACAAATCCTTGTCGTGCGCCGACCGATTTCTCTGATAAAACCGCACTGTCCCCAATTGCGTGGGACCGGGAGACTGACTGACGTGACTGAGCCTGCCAACAACACTGCTCCTCTCGACGATGTTCGAGCGCTTGTTCACAAGCCGATTCCACTCGACACGGCACCTGGGGAGCGGGTCAGAGCGGCTTTGCTCACGATGGGGCGTGAAGGCGATTTTGGCCGCCTTGGCGAAGCAGCGGAATGGCTAGCGAACTGGCAGCACCGGTATCCTCCGCGGATCGAAAAGCCCATCCTGGCGATCTTTGCTGGATCGCACGGCCTGGTCGATGAAGGCGTTTCACTGTCCACGAACACAGATACCCGCGCGCATGTTGACGCCCTGAGGGAGGGGCGGGCGCCCTTGTCGGCGATTGCCACTCAGGTCGGTGCCAACATGCGCGTGTTTGAACTCGCGTTGGACAATCCAACACCCAGCATCGCCATAACTGCCGCCATGAGCGAACGCGAATGTGCCGCGACGATCGCTTTCGGCTTCGAGGCGATTGAAGACCAGCCTGATCTGCTGGCGCTCGCTGTGTCAGGGGCTGGGGTGGGTACGGCCGCCGCTGCCGTGGCGTGTGCACTTTATGGCGGATCACCGGATTATTGGGTTCGACCGAGTAATTTGACGCCGCCGGCCCTCTCCAAACGGCGGGTCGAGTTGGTCAGCCGGGCGCTTACGCTGCATCGCGGCCATTTGTCTGATCCGCTCGAAGCACTGCGGTGCCTCGGTGGTCGCGAACTCGCGGCCTGTGTCGGCGCGATCATTGCGGCGCGGCACGAAGGCGTACCGGTGGTGCTTGACGGGTTTGCGACGACAATCGCGGCAGGCATCGTTCATGCCATTGATCCCGCAGCGATCAGCCACTGCATTGCATCCCACTCCACACAACGCCTCGCTCATGAGGCGGCACTCGAGCGACTCGGATTGAAACCGCTGATGCAGCTTGAGTTCCAGACGGGGGGCGGTCTCGGTTCAGCAACGGCGATCGGTGTGTTGAAAACAGCCTGTGCGCCCTTCATCGCATAACCGACGACGTCCTGATTTCGCATGTGAACCCTGCGGAAACGCATGGAGAACCTGCGGCAAAGTTTACGTTTACGTGCGCGTAACCTTGCCACGAGACCTGTTTGACTGACATAGAGAGTCCAAGTCAGCCCTAAAATAATCTGCCCGGAGGAGTTCCACGCTCATGAATCTTGATTTTTCCCCACAGGAAGTCGCCTTTCGCGATGAAGTTCGTACCTTCATCATTGAAAATTACCCAAAGGAACTCGCTGGCATCGGAACGCGCGAAGACCTGACGCGAGATGAATTCCTCGCTTGGCACAAGATTTTGGGAAAAAAAGGCTGGTCTGTTCCCGCATGGCCCGAGAAGTATGGTGGCACGGGCTGGACATCGACCCAGCGCTATATCTGGTCAGAGGAAAATGCACGCGTGGACGCGATCATGCCGCTGCCGTTCGGCGCCGCGATGGTCGCTCCGGTTATCTACACATTCGGCACCGAGGAGCAGAAAAAGGAATACCTCCCCGGAATCATTTCGGGCGACGTGTGGTGGTGCCAGGGCTATTCCGAGCCCGGCGCAGGATCGGACCTTGCAAGCGTCAAGACGACGGCTGTTCGTGACGGCGACGAGTGGGTGATCAATGGTCAGAAGACCTGGACGACGCTCGCGCAATTTGCCGACTGGGGCTTCTTTCTTTGCCGCACAGACCCGACGGCCAAGAAGCCGCAAGAAGGCATCAGCTTCATCCTCGTCAACATGAAGACGCCGGGCGTCGAAGTTCGTCCGATCAAGTTGATCGATGGCGGCCATGAAGTGAACGAGACGTGGCTGACAGATGTGCGGGTGCCGGTTGGCAATCTCGTCGGCAAGGAAAACGAAGGTTGGACCTGTGCCAAGTTCCTGCTTGCTCACGAACGTTCGGGCATTGCGGGCGTTGCCCGGTCAAAGCGCGGCGTGGAGAAGCTCCGTGCCATTGCAAGCGAGGAACTGGTTGACGGCAAGCCACTGATCCAGTCGGGCGATTTTGCGCGCAAGATCAGCCAGTTGGAAATTGACCTCACGACGCTGGAATTCACCGAGCTCCGCACATTGGCTGCGGAATCTGCGGGCAAGGGTCCCGGACCTGAGAGCTCCATTCTCAAGATCAAAGGCACCGAGATCCAGCAGCGCCTGACGGAACTCACGCTTGAGGCCGTCGGCAACTATGGCGCCCCTTACACAGCCGGCATGGAGACCGATGGGTCCAACGAACGCGGCGTGGGCCCGGACCACTCGAATTTCACGGCAGAAACGTATTTCAATATGCGCAAGACGTCGATCTATGGGGGATCGAATGAGATCCAGCGTAACATTATCAGCAAAATGATCCTCGGCCTTTAAGGCACAGGGACAGGGAGATATTTCATGGATTTCAATTTTACCGAAGAACAGGGCATGATCCGCGACAGCCTCTCGAGGCTGATCCGCGAGCAGTACGATTTCGACACGCGCCGCAAGGTCGTGGCGTCGAAAGAGGGCTGGCGCCCGGCCATGTGGGCAAAGTTCGCCGAACTGGGCCTGCTCATGGCGCCATTCAGTGAAGAAGACGGTGGCCTCGGCGGCGGTCCGATCGATGCGATGGTCGTGATGGAAGAATTCGGCAAAGGTCTCGTTGTCGAGCCCTACCTGCCAAGCGTCGTCTGCGGTGGTGGGTTCCTGAAGCGCGGTAGCGACGCGCAGAAGGCCGAACACTTGGCTGGCATCATGTCGGGCGAGCAGATCTTCGCCTTCGCCTACGCCGAACCACGCGGTCGCTACAATCTTGCCGACCTCGAGACCACCGCCAAGAAAGACGGCGCGGGCTTCTCGATAAACGGCCACAAGGCTGTCGTGATCGGCGCGCCTTGGGCAACACATTTTGTCGTGACGGCTCGCACTTCGGGCGGACGCCGCGACGCTAAGGGCGTGACAGTGTTCGTCGTGGCCAAGAATGCCAAGGGCGTATCGACGCGTGACTACCCGACCGTCGACGGTCGCCGCGCTTCGGAAGTGTATTTCGAGAACGTATCGGTTAGCCCAGATGCTGTGGTCGGCGAAGTCGACAATGGCCTGCCTCTGGTTGAGCTGGTGACGGATGAGGCAATCGCCGCCGTGTGCGCCGAAGCCTGTGGTGCGATGAAAGTCGCCCATGAGATGACCGTCGAATATTCGCGTAATCGGAAGCAGTTCGGTACGGCCATCGGCAAGTTCCAGGTGCTGCAGCACCGCATGGTTGACATGTTCATGGAGCACGAGCAATCGGTCTCGATGACCTATATGGCGACGCTGAAAGTGGACGAGGATGAAGTGACCCGCAAGAAGGCAGCTTCGGCGGCCAAGGTGCGGATCGGCCAGGGCGGACGTTTTGTCGGCCAGCAGGCGATCCAGATCCATGGCGGCATGGGTATGACGGACGAACTGGCCGTCGGCCACTATTTCAAGCGCCTGACCATGATCGACGCCGAATTCGGCAATGTCGACCATCACCTGAAGCGCTACACCGACTTGTCGGCTTACGACCTGCCGGTTGCCGCTGAATAGGACAGGCCCAGGCTGAGAGACATTATAGCGGCGGCTGGGAAACCAGCCGCCGCTATCGATTCTGGCGTCTGGCTTGCAGGACACGCGCAGGAAAATCCCTTATTGGGCGTAGCGAGGAGCTACTGATGTCAGAGACCCGCCTCCCCCGGATGGATATGATCGTTCAGCGCCAGCTAGACGTGATGACGACGGGTAATTCAGCCTATCTCGCCATTTTCCTGCGTACCGTGAAGGCTGGCGGAACGCGAGTCCGCATCGTGTTTGCGCCCATGCGGTCATTTGGGAACCGCCCTTGGATGTCAGTTCATCCTGAATTCCTGGAGCTTTCAGACGAACTGATCGTGCCTGCCAGCCTTCGGATTGGCGAGCGGTACTGGTCGTTGTCTCCGCAAATCTGGGCGCGATTTGCCATTCGTGCCGCCAAGGCGCTGGTCGGGAAACTGGGTGCCGACATCAAGATCCACTCCTATCTCGGCGATCCTCTGAACGGCCGGGAAGCAAAGGAAGTGTGTGCCTTGGTGATCCGTGGTGCCCCCGATATCGCAGTGGCTGAATACTCATCGCTTGCACCGCTGCTGGATCACTTGATGAATATTCCGCATCGGTCTGTTCTGTTGCACGATTTGTTCTCGGTGCGGGCTGAACAGTTCCGTGCGAACGGACTGGCGCCGGATTTCACTGAGGTGACCCGGGCCGAAGAGGCGCAGCGGTGCCGGGCATCGACCGTGAATTTTTACGCCTCGAACAACGAACTGCACGTCCTGAGCCCGCTTCTGCCAGAGGCGCAGTCAATCTGGCTGCGACCGGAACCTCCGGTTCATGCGGTACAGGAGACGGATGTGCCGGCCCACGCCGTATTTCTCGGCACGCGGCATGCCGGCAATATCGATGCCTTGAAGCATCTTGTGGACGACATCTGGCCGCTGGTGCTGAAGCAGCGCCCGGATGCCGTGCTGAAAGTCGCCGGGTCCATCTGCGCCGACCTCACGCCGGAGCAGGCGACGACCCGGGGCGTCGAATTGCTTGGTCGGGTAAAGCGCCTTGAGAGTATTTCGGGAAGTCCGGCGATTGGCCTTGCCCCGACGCGGATCGCCAGCGGCGTCAGCATCAAGGTGGCTGAATACCTGATGCTGGGAATGCCGTGCGTCGTCTATCCGGTGGCACTGGAAGGGTTCCTGGACGTGCTCGACGATCTTGTCGTCATTGCCGAGGGACCAGAGGCCTATGCCGACCGGCTGGTCGAACTCATGTCTGATGCTGACGCGCGAAAGCGCCTCTCGATTCGCGGGCTTGCTGAGACACCGGAACGACTATCCAACCGGGATTTGATCAGCTTTTTCAAGCAATTGTAGGTGGCTTCGCCTGCGGGCTTCCATTTCGGGCAAGACGTCGGCATGCAAGGTGGTCTTGTGTCAAGCATCGATCTGGTTGGCGACGTAGTCCGCGATCGCCAGCGAACTGGTGAGGCCGGGCGATTCGATTCCGAAGAGATGCACGAGGCCAGCATGGCCGTGCAGGGTGGGGCCGTCGATTCGGAAGTCGGCGGCCGGTTCGCCTGGACCGGAGAGTTTCGGGCGGCACCCCGAATAGGCCGGGACGATTGCACCGTCCGGCAGGGCCGGCCAGTACGTTCGGACAGCTTCGTAGAAGGCGTCAGACCGCGCCGCGTCCACACGGTAGTCGATCTTGTCCGGGTCGTTATGCCCGAGCCATTCGACATCGGGGCCGAAGCGCATCTGTCCGGCAAGGTCGAGGGTCACATGGACACCCAATCCGCCAATGACGGGGACCGGATAAATCAGTCGTGAAAAGGCCGGCGGCGCTTGGCAGTTGAAATAATTGCCCTTGGCGAGCGTGAATGCGGGCAGGAGGTCGGTGTCGTATTGTTCCATGCCCGTGGCCAGACGATGTGCATAGAGGCCAGCGCTGTTGACGAGATGACGGGCGGTGATGGCGTACGGCTCGCGTCCGCCCACCTTTACCCTGAAACGGCCGTCGGGAAGGATGCGTGTGCCAAGGACCGGCGCGTCTAGCAGGACTGCACCACCATGATCCTCGAGTTCATGTCGAAGACTGGTCATGTAGCTATGGCTGTCGATCAGGCCGGTTTCTTCCGACAGCAGGGCTGCCGCACAGCGTAGGTTGGGCTCAAGAGCCGTTGCTTCGGCGGCGCTGAGCATGCGCAGGCCTTCGACAGCGTTGTGACGACCCTGAGCAAGAAGCGTTTCGAGTCTGGCGACCTCGCCTTCACCGGTTGCGACGATCAATTTTCCGGTGCGCTTGTGCGGAACTTGGTGGGCGCTGAGATAGTCATATAGTTTTCGGCGTCCGGTCGTGCACATCAGGTGCCGCAGGCTGTTGGTCGGATAGTAAAGGCCCGCATGGATCACTTCGCTGTTGCGAGAGGAAGTGCCGGTCCCGATGACGCGTGCGGCGTCTAGCACGTAGGTTTCGTGACCCCGGCGAGCGAGTTCTGCGGCGCACGCGAGCCCGACCGCTCCGGCGCCAATCACGATCGTATCGACTTCAGTCATTTCGCGCGCCGCTTTTCATCGGTGCGGTTTCGTATCGGGCAGTGACCGGGTGATTTCATGGATGAGCGCTCAAAACAGGACTTTGGGCGGAGTGGAGGCCAACCGCATGCCAATGTGGCGCATTCGCGGGTTGGCTACCAGTGCTGAAACGAAACCGGGTTGCATACGTTTCGAAGTCGGGGTGTGGAGTGCGGGCAACACCGGGAACCCACGTCGTTAATGTCCGGTTTTTGGGATAGTCTCAGGGTGACAGTTAACCATCAAAGGTGTAGATTTATTGGGCTTTGGAAGTGTATTGGCTTCGAAAACAAGTAACAATGAATGGGGGTCAGTTCTCTCACCTCGACGCATTGGCGCAAGAACGTGCCAGTCGTTAAGGCGGAGCCTTTATCGGAACGTTTGGACCGTACGCAACGCATAGAACGTGGGTGGGGATGTCTTTGAGACACAAGTTGCGAGATATACTTTTTGCTCTGAATGCCCCTGCCGTCGGCCAAAGGCATGCAATACTGCTCCTGAACATGGTTGCGTCGGCCGCCGCACAGGGCATTGCGCGCAATTTGTTCTACCCAGTTCAGCACATTTTCATTCGAATAGCGCATAGAGTGCGCAGAGATTCACACCATGTACGATTGTTCTACCCGTTGTTTCGTTCCGGGAACCCGATTGTGCATGGCAACTACAGAATACCCGTAGAGATGGTCCCAAGTTTGCAAAGCGCACCAACTTGATCAGGACCGGCACACAAACAGAATTACCCAAGGGGATTGCATAAATGTCGAATTTCAAGCGTGTTTGCCTTCTGAGCGTGGCTGCAGGAGGGCTGATGGCCACCAACGCCGTGGCGCAGGGCGAAAACTATTACAGTCGTGACAAGTACGAGTCTGTGCGCGATCGCCACCAGGACAATTTTGACCCCGAGCCAATTCGTCTCGGCGCGTTCCTGGTAAATTCTCACGCCAGCGCTTCGGCGACCTATATCGACAACGTCCAGGCCACGAACAGCAACAAGATTTCCGATACGATCGCTCGGATCGGCGTAGAAGTGGCTGCGCGCACAAACTGGAATGTGCACGAAGTCGGTCTTCAGGTTTCTGCTTACCGGAACGAATATCTCGATATCGGTGATGAATCGACGAACGATTTGCGCGCACGTTTGCTTGGACGTCTTGACGTGAACCGGAATGTGTCGCTAGGCGCTGCCGTGTTCGCTGAGGACTTGGCCGAGCCGCGTACAGATCTCGCCAACTCGGTTGGCCTGGACCGTCCGGTCGAGCACACACGCGTAGGCGCAGCCTTCGATGCCGATTACCATAGCGACCGGTTTCGTTGGAACAATCTGGTCGAAGTTTCCGAGGAAGACTTCGAGGACGGTCGCCAGACAGGCAGCGGCACGCCGATTGACCAGGACTATCGTGACAATAGCGTGACCTATGTGCGCTCACGACTGTCCTATGCTGTGTCGCCGAACCTGGCAGTGTTTACGCAAGGTACGGTCCGCGAACTGTCATATGACCAGAATCAAGTGTTGACCGGTAGCGTCCGCTCGCGCGACTCGAGCGGATATACCGTCTCAGGCGGTGTGGATTTCGAACTCACCTCGCTGGTGCGGGGTGACATCGCCATCGGCTATTTCAGCGAGGACAAAGAAGACGATTTCTTCAAGGACGTCGACGGCCTGTCGGTCGATGGTCGGATGGAATGGTTCCCGACACGTCTGACGACGGTGGGCTTCACAGCCGGGCGCCGGGTCGTCGATATCGGTGTGTTCGATTCGCCAAGCGCGCTTCAGACGTCTTTCGGTGCACGGATCGATCACGAGCTTCGTCGCAATATCATCCTGTCGGCAGCCACCAATATTGTCAGCTATGACTACCAGGAAATCGACCGGACCGACGACGTGAACGAGCTGTCCCTGACCGCGGCCTACAAGATGAACAAACGCGTTCACTTCGAGACCTTCGCGCGTCACATTAATCGCGATTCGAGCGGAGTCGGCGTATTCGGCGATCCTTCATATGACGTCAATCTCGTCGGCGTCGGCCTGAAACTCTATCCCTAATACCTTCCAGTCCCGAAATCCGGGCTGCGACAATTACGAATTGGTGTAGTGCTTTGACTAAGACTTACAGTCTTGAAATTCCTTCTCAGGGTTCATCGCTTGGCGGTGACGGTCGCGACGACATGCCTATTGATTTCAAGGCGCTGGTTGGCACGGTCTATCGCCGGTTCTGGATCATCGTGACCGGCTTCCTCGTGACCTTCTTTCTTGTCGCGTACATGACGTTCACACAGACGCCAATCTACAAGGCGAACTCGATCCTGCAGCTGGACACCAACAAGGAAAATGTCATCGACCTCGGTAGCGTGCTGGGCGGTATGGCCGCAAGTACGGCGGCGATCGACACCGAAGTTCGCGTGATGGGGTCAAAGTCGCTTCTCACAAAAGTCGCAAAAAAGCTGAAGCTGGCTGAGGATACTGAGTTCAACTGGACTTTGGTCGAAAAAAAGCCTGGCCTGTTGGCACAAATCAAGACGCAGATCCGATCCTGGACCGGGCAGAAAGAGACGAAGGAAGTCCCTTACGCGAATCTCAGCGCTGAGGAGCGTGAGGCGGCGGTTCTAGAATCTGTTGTTCAGACTCTGACGTACAAGGTCCATATCAGCCGAATCGGTACGACCTACCTGATCAATGTCGACGTGACGAGCGTCTCGCCTGAGACGGCCGCGCGGATCGCCGACGCCGTTGCTGACCAGTACCGCGTCCAGCAGCTCGATTCCAAACTGGAAGCAACACGACGCGCGACGGCCTGGCTGTCCGAACGTGTTGCTGGCCTGCGTGATGAAGTGGAGGCGAAGGAGCAGCGTGTCGAGGAATTCCGAGCCGAAACCGGATTGTTGTCAGCCCAGGGCGCGACGCTCACTGAACAGCAAATCGCCTACAATACCAATCAGAAGAGTGTGCTTGAATCGCAGTTGAGTCGTGTCCGCGCGCGTTATCAAAGCATGAGGCGCCAGATCGACAGTGGTGCAGGCATAGATGCTATCGCCGAGGTTCTGGATTCGCCGGTGATCTCGAGTCTCAAGTCTCAACGTGCCCAGATCCTTCGCCGCGTCGCAGAACTCGAGACAACGCTCGGTCCTGCCCACCCCGAACTGATCGGTGCCCGCAATGAAGCCGCTGATATCGAACGTCAAATCACTGCGGAAGTGAACCGGATCGCCACCAATCTCGATAGCGAGTTCAAGGTCGCCCAGGCGCAGATCGACAGCATAAATTCGAACATCAGTCAGTCGACGGCTCAACTGCGCGGCAACAATATCAACTTGGTGCGGTTGCGCGAACTCGAGCGCGATGCCGAGACAAGCCGAGTGCTTTACGAGGAATTTATCAGCCGATCGAAGGAAACGCGTGAACAGGACGACCTCGTCCAGGCAGATGCGAACATCCTGTCGACGGCTTCGGTTCCTAGTCGTCCAAGTTCGCCGCGGAAGATGCTGAATCTGATCATTGGCGGACTGCTTGGTGGCCTCATCGGGGGCGGACTGGCACTGCTCGCCGAGATTTTCGACATGAAGATCAGTTCGGCTGAGGATATCGAACGCAAGCTGGGTGTGAATTCGATTGGTTCCGTGCCGTTGATCCGTAACACGAGCCTGCTGCCGTTTTCGCAGGTTAACCCGGCAGACTTTCTGGTGGACAATCCGCTTTCTGCATTCTCGGAGAGTATTCGCTACCTTCGCGCCGCGATCGCGTTCTCGGATATTGATAGTGAAACGAAAACCGTTGCAGTTACGTCGTCCTTGCCGGACGAAGGCAAGACGAGCCTGACTTTGAGCCTTGGCCGCATGTCTGCAATGTCGGGCTCACGGACGCTGGTTATCGATGGTGACTTCCGTCGCCGTCAGTTGACCGACGCGGCTGGTCTGTCACCAGAGATCGGTTTCATCGAACACCTGTTCGGCGCTGGCCAGCTTGCCGACGCGATCTGCAAAGATCAGCGCAGCATGTTGGACATCCTGCCCCTGACGAAATCCGGTCATGTGCCACATGACGTGTTTGGAACACGGGCATTTGATGATCTTCTCGCGCGATTGCGTTCTATGTATGATCTCATCCTGATCGATACGGGTCCGTTGCTTTTGATGGCGGAAGCCCGTGTCGTTGCCGGAAAGGTGGACAAGACGATCCTTGTGATTCGCTGGCGCCGGTCACTGCGCTCGGCCGTGCGTCAATCGCTGCATCTGCTGAAGACGTTCAATGCCGACCTCCTGGGCATTACGCTCAATATGGTCGACTTGTCGCGCCGTCGTCACCACAAGGATCCAGGCTCGACGTACAAAGCTTACAGCAAGTATTATTCGATGGAGACCAAGCGCTCGATCTTTGGCTGGAACAAGGCTCCGAAACCTGGATCCATGACTTCGTCTGCGCAGCCCGTTCTTACGCGAGACGGCACGAATGACGCACGCATCCGCGCTGCGATGACCAAAGAAGTCTCTACGCACTGATTATGCTGGACGCCGGACATCCGGATGGCGCAACGCTCGTCGGCTTCGGGACTCACGGCGTTGAGGCACAGGGGTCTGCAATGATAAGGGTTGCATTTTTTGGTCATGATGCAGGAGACGCCGCAGTGCGTCGGCGTGTTCGTGCCATGCAGGATGATGGCCTATCGGTTCGCGGCTTCATGATGCGTCGTCAGGATGACGTCGCGACCGAGTGGGACAATATCGACCTCGGCCAGACACGCGACGGGGCTTTTGCCCAGCGCGTGGCTCGCATATTTTCCGGCGCACGAGCGGCAGCCAATGCCAGGGACGCGTTAGCTGATGCCGATGTTATTTATGCACGCAATCTGGACATGCTGGCATGTGCCTTTCTCGCCAAACGCATTACCGGGCTCGCGACACCGGTGGTCTACGAAAGCCTTGATGTGCACAGGTTGCTGACCCGAACTGATACTGTGGGCAAGGCGATGCGTTGGTTCGAGAAAAGCCTTCTGCGACGAACAATTGGTCTGGTCGTGAGTTCGCCTGGTTTCCTGCGCAATCATTTCGAGAAGCACTATCGGGGCCTCTTTGTACCGTTTCTGGTTGAGAATCGCCTGGCAGCAGGAAGCGATTTTGGACCCCGGCCCGAACCGGATGCTCCGGGCCAACTCAGGTCAGGTGCAGGCAGGCGATTGAGACTTGGTTGGGTCGGGAACTTGCGGTGCCAGAGGTCATTTGACCTTTTGTGTGCGCTGGCGGACTGCTATCCTGATAGTATTGAGATCAAGCTGCACGGCCAGCCTGCGCGAACAGAGATTCCTGTATTCGAGCCAGCGATTGATGCGCGCGCGAACATGTCGTTTGCCGGGCGGTACCGTTCACCAGAGGATCTTGCGACCATCTATGCGGGGCTCGATCTGGTCTGGGCAGGGGACTTCATGGAGGCCGGGTACAATTCCGACTGGCTGTTGCCAAATCGACTTTATGAAGGCGGGTACTACGCGACCCCCGCAGTAGCCCCGGCCGGAACCGAGACAGGGAATTGGATTGAACGGCATGCTTGCGGGTTCACGATAGCGGAACCGCTGGGCGAAGCGCTTCCTACCATGATTGGCGATGTGATGCGAAATGATGCTGCGTTGGAAACCTGCCGCAACCGGTTGCTGGCCATGACGAGTGAGGTGTTTATCGAACCAAAGGGGTTCTTCTGGGAGGTATTGGAGCGCGCACTCGCCGGGAGCCGCTCGAAATGAACATGGTCAAACCCATTCAGGTCAACGAGACAGAGACATTGGGGTTCGCGAACCTCTACCGCACCGGCCGCCAGGCGCCTGTGTGGGAGCAAGCGCTTGTGACGATCTGGTTTTTCGTGACTTACTTGCCGCTCGATGGCGTGACGCCGATCCGCTATTTGCTTGTCCTGTATTTCCTCGGAATTACTGCGATGTACTACCGTGACATCGTCCCCGTAGTCCTGAAATCCTGGCCTTTATTCCTATTGCCGATATTCGGCTTTTTGTCATTCATGTGGTCAGATTACCCGTCCGATGCCATCCGGGCCGGCGTTCTGATGCTTCTCACGCCACTGACGATCGTTGTCATCGGTGCTAGGTTAAACACAAGGCAGGCGCTGCGCTGTTTGATGTTTGCGGGCATGATCACGACGATCTTTGCCATTCCGACGATCAGTACGTTCAGCCAAGGCGGGCCTTATGGCATGGGCGCGAAGAACCTGTTCGCGATCCAGATGCTGTTCGCCATGCTTCTCTGCCTGACGACGGCACTCAACCAAAAAGAGTTCCTGTGGGTCCGACTGTTGGCGTTGCCCTTTGTGCCAGTCTGCTTTGTGTTCCAGTATCTGGCGCATTCAGCCACATCCCTGGTTTTTGCCGTGGTCGGCATAGTCGGTTTGCTCGGGGTGCGGTATTTCTGGATAAGCCTCGGTCAGATCCGGCACTTGCGCACGTCGCTGCTGATGGCGACCGTCGGCATCGCATTGACGATTGCGATCGTGTTTCTCAGCATGCCTGAAAACACGATGATGAACGATTTCCTGGGATTGCTGGGCAAGGATGGAACCTTCTCCGGCCGGTCAGCGATCTGGCGGCAGGCGGAACTCCTGAGCCATGAGTACCCCATCGCCGGCGTCGGCCTTGAGGGGTTCTGGCAATATGACGTCGGTGCCGCGCAAACTATCAATGAGAACGACTTCAAGCCATTCGGGACCAAGTTGACCTTCCACAATTCTTTTTGGGAGGTCCGAGTGCACCTTGGTTATGTTGGCTATGCCATGTTCCTGTTGATACTTGGCTGGTGTTTGTATCGCACCGTGCTGACTTGGTTCCGGGCACCTACGATGGATAGTTCGGCGCTCCTGATCACGGCTGTGATCATCTTCACGTCCACGTTCACTGAATCCTACCTTTGGGGCACGTTCAACACACTGGTGAATCTGTTCTACTTCGGTGCCATAACTACGCTCGGTGCCGGCGAACGAAAGTTCGAGGGACGCGTGCCGATCACCGTCCGTGAGACGACCTGAACGGCGGCGTTGCGCGCTTACGGGCGCTGCCCGTCGCGTTTTCAATCCCACTTGGTAGTTCCAATACTGACGGGCAGGGAACCAAACGCAGCCCAAACCCGTTTAGGACGCAATACTGCCTGACTTTCCCCGCACAATTTGGGTCAATGAGCGCTGAATACGTGAACGCATTTTAAGTAGTCGTTAAAGTTGGTTGTTCAAACATATGATGATGACGCCAAACCCAGCAATTTCGTCCCAGAGGACTGCCGTCGATTATTCGCTCGACGCGCAAATCCTTAGCGGCTCGGGGCATTATGCCAATGCGCCAGACGGCAAGTGGCCTGTTTGGGCGCGGCTGCTGCTGATCGTAGGCATCAGCGCGCTTTTGTGGGCCGGCATCATCTCTGGTATCGTGGCCTTATTCGGCTGACATCGTCGGTTAGCGCGTTGCCCCAAGGGCTCGTGCGCTCAGCGTGTGCCGTTGTCGGAGCATTGTGGCGTGTCGTCACCCAGCGCGCGAAAACTGACGCAATAGTAAGTCGCACGCGCGCCATCTTCGAATTCGGGAGGCCCGTGCCAAGCATATTGGTTATGCGTACCCGTCCAGATATTCATGATGATCCGGCCAGGATTCTGCGGAATCGGGCGCTCGGCAGATGTGACCGTTTTTACCGGGACTCCATCGACAAACCAGGTCACTGCATCGGGGTGCCAGTCGAAGGCGTAGAGGTGAATTTCCTCGGCCGCATCGAAGGGGAGGTCGATGTAGATCGACCCTGTGGTTTTTCCGTCGGCAAAGACATTGGCATGAATTTGGCGCGTATCCCTTCCAAGGAATTCAATGTCGATTTCGTCGTGAGGGTCGCCAAACGTAGCATCCGTGTGGGTAAAGAACGACGACACAGTGCCTGAGCCTGGCGCTGCCTGCATCACGACCTCATAGCGTCCAAAGCCATAGTATCCGCGCTTCTGAACCTCCGCTCCGGAATAGGGCTGATGATCCACGGGCTTGCGATTTATCTCAAGTGAAATACTTGGATTCTCGAAATGAACGTTTTCCGCGATCCAACCGGCCCGATAGAAGAGGGACTTGAAGGTAAAGTCGGAAATGTACCAATCGGCCTCATTAAAACCATCACTAAACGAAAGGTTGAAGGATTTTCCGTCTCCGCGATCAGGAATGATTTCATATTTGGGGCGGGACCAAATGTAAGCTGCGATTCCTATGGCGATCAGGAGCGCCAGAACGACCAAAACCGTAATTATGTATCGGGCGCGAGTCACAGCCTAACAAATCCCGAATATGAGGGGTGAGAGTTGATCCGAGTTCGGACGTATCACCGCGCGCCTTTGGAGTTGAGAACAGCAGGTATGGTCATCATGACGATCTTCACATCACCCCAGAACGAACGGCTGCGTGCATATTCGACATCGGCGGCCACACGCTGTGGATAGGACGTGTCACTGCGACCACCTACCTGCCAGAGACCTGTGATACCAGGACGAACAGCGCAGTAGTGTCGGTAGCTATCGCCATATTTCGAGATTTCGTTCTCGACGATGGGACGTGGTCCCACGAGCGACATGTCACCGCGCAATACATTGTATAGTTGTGGCAATTCATCGATTGACGTCTTGCGGATGAATTTTCCGATCGATGTGATGCGAGGATCGTTGGTTAGCTTTTGGGTTTCATCCCATTCCTTCCGGGCGACAGGATCGTGTGTCAGGAGTTCGTCCAGTTGTGCCTTCGCATTTGGCACCATCGAGCGAAGTTTGAAGCAGTTGAAGGTTTCCCCGTCCAGTCCATAGCGCCGCTGGAAATAGAAGGCGCGCCCACCGTCTTTCATGCGAATGACAATTGCAACGATGAGGATCAAGGGGGCCACAAA
>NZ_JBDNGN010000006.1:0-65285 GCF_041689225.1 Hyphomonas sp.
CCAACATGGGCCGCAACAGCCCGGCGAAAATCAAGCGAATACGAAACTGCCATCGACAAATCCTCCTGCCGAACAGGAGAATCAGAGTTCGAAGCAAAAGGGAATCCCTCACGATTCCTTTTGTCGCGGATGTGCTTTAGGGCGTCACAACGACCTTGCCGACCACCTTCCGGTTCCACAGCATGGCGAAAGCATCCATCGCCTGTTCCAGCGGAACCTCGGCATGCACGCGCGGATGGACCTTGCCCTCGCGCGCCCAGTTCCAGATCGTCTCGACATTCTCGCGGCCCTTGTCGGGAAACTGGCGGCCATATTCGCCAGCCCGTACCCCAACCACCGAGAAGCCCTTGATCAGTGGCATATTAGTCGAAACGGTCGCAATTCGTCCTGACGTGAACCCGATCACCAGCAACCGCCCATCAAAGGCGATGCAACGCACGCTCTCATCGAACACATCGCCGCCGACCGGATCGAAAATGACGTCCGCACCGCGTCCTCTGGTCAGTGTTTTCACCTTGTCGCGAAAGCCTTGCGTCACATTGATCGCATAGTCCGCGCCATGCGCGATCACCTTGTCCAGCTTGTCGTCCGATGCGCCCGTCGCGATCACCGTCGCGCCCAGCAGCTTGCCAACATCCACCGCCGCCAGGCCAACCCCGCCGCTCGCGCCATGCACCAGCAGCGTCTCGCCCGGCTGCAAATTGCCCCGGCGCACCAGCGCAACATAGGCCGTGAGATAGGCCGCCGAATAAGATGCCGCCTCGGCAAAGCTCATCGCAGGCGGTTTCTTCTGGAGCGATGACACTGGCACCACGATAAATTCCGCAAACGCGCCGGACCGCACACCGCCCGCAACGTCGGTGCCCTCGCGCAACGGCCCCGTCACGCCTTCACCCAGCGTGTCGATGATGCCCGAAAAATCCATGCCCGGCGTGAAGGGCGGTTCCAGTTTCAGCTGGTACTTGCCCTGCGTCAGCAACAGGTCCGGAAAGTTGACGCTCGCCGCCTTGACCCGCACCAGCACCTGGCCGGGGCCGGGCTTGGGCATCGGCACGTCACGAATTTCGGTTCCGGAAAAATCATCCGTGATCGTATGGCAGACAAGCGCCTTCACAGCCGGCCATACATGTCGCGCACCATGCCCGCTATCTGGAGACACGCCCGGCGCGAGCCCGGCGAGAAGTCGGTAAAGGCGGTGAAGGCATGGGACAGGGTGTCATAACGCTTGTGCTTCACATACACGCCGTCACGCCCCAGCCGCAGCGCATAATCATCGCCCTCGTCGACCAGCGGATCATGTCCCGCCGTGATCACGATCGCTGGCGGCAGACCGGACAGGTCGCCGCTCTGGCCAGGCGACAGCAAGGGGTCGCTGCGATCATGACCCTCTGGCAGGTACTGGTCCATGAACCAGTTCATCGTGTCGGTCGACAGCGAGAACGTGTCGCCAAAGGCGATGCGCGACGGAAATTCCTCGACCAGGTCCACAGCCGGATAGATCAGCAATTGCAGCGCCGGGATCGGCTTGTCCTCGCGCTTCATCTCCTGCGAGACAATGGCCGCGAAATTGCCGCCCATACTGTCGCCGCCAACGGCAGCAACGCCCGCCGGCGCGCCATACTTGCCGGCATTGCGGAGCGCCCATTCATAGGCGGCCATCGCATCGTCAATCCCGGCCGGGAACTTGTGCGGCGGCGCCAGGCGATAATCGACCGACAGGACCGGGCATTTGGCAATCGTCGCAATCATCGAACAGAACGCATTGCATGTATCGAGATCGCCGATCACACCGCCGCCCATATGATAATACACCATCATCGGGTTTGACGTGTCCTGTTCGTCGGGCAGGTAAATCCGCACAGGGATTTCGTTCTTGTCGGGGCCCGGGATCGTCGAATCTTCAATGATCACGCCCGGCTCCGGCGCGGCCGCCAGCATGGCAAGCTGTTGGCGTGTTGCCGCCTGGACCACGTCAGCCGGCAGCGATGACAGCGGCGGCGCGTTGCGACCGTTCCAGGCCACCATCTGCAATTGCGGCTCCAGCACCCGGCCATTGATTTCGAGCGGCTTGCCGCCCGCCATGCGTACGAGCAAACTGCCCGGCAGTTTGAATATCAGTTTCGTGATTATCTGCTGTAGACTCATCGCCCGGCTCCCAAACTGCCCTTTGCACGTCAGTTTAGCCCCCTTCCCCAAGGTCCGCCAAGCGCTTCCTCAAACAGCCTTGCCGGCGATCTCGCGAACGCCGGCCAATAACAGGGCCGAGGCGAACTCTGTCGCCGCATCCGCATTCACCGGCCGGCGCTGCAGCATGTGGTCGCCCATTTCCCGCGCAATGCCGATGGCCGCAGCTGTCAGATAGTCGATATCGATCACTGGCGCCCCGGCCGCCTTGAGAACATGATCGAGATCGGACCGGATTTCGTCGGCAATCGCCAGCATTTCTGGCGTATCCACGCGCACACCGATCAGCGCCAGGTGCGGCGCCCCGCCCCTGATGGCCTCGGCATTCTCGGCGGCGATGAAGCTGAAATAGGCGTGATAGGCTTGGTGGATATAGTCCTCGAACGTCGTCGCCCGCGCCCGCACATCACTGAGGCGAGTGCGAAACCGGTACGTGGAATCCTCGGCAATCGCCTCGAACACGTCTTCCTTGCACTTGAAGTAATTGTAGAACGTGCCCGCAGCCAACTCCGTCTCGCGGATAATGTCGCGCACGGTCGTGGCATCAAAGCCGATCCGCGCGAAGACGCGCCGGCCCGCTTCAAGAATCGCGCGGCGGTTGGCCGCTTTGGACTTTGCGCGTTTGCCTGAGGACAGTGTGTCGATTGAAGAGGGCATTCTACATCCTTTGTTGCCGTTTGATGCGGCTCATCCGGATTACCTTGCGCAACCCGTCACCAAACGTCAACTTTTTACAATGCCGGCGCGAACTTGTCTCCAACTTTACCCAGTTGGCCATCCAGGCGCCGACGGCGCATCATCGACAGCATGATCCCGAACACGACCCGGATCACGATCCGGCCAAAGGGGGCGAACATCTCTGCCGGCGGATTGGTCCGGCGGAACTCGCCCTTGCCGATGAAGTCGACGGCGAAGAATATGGCATTCGAAAGGATGATGGCCGCGACAAACCAGATCATGCCCTCACCTGACGCCAGCGCCCAGTCGACAAGCGCCATTGCGCCCTCGCCGGCGCTACCCTGACCCGGCACCGCGAACGAATGCAGGAAAACACCATGCCCGTAGCAGAACATGCCATAGTGGACGGCAAAGAACGAGATCATGAACAGGGCCACCATCAGCTTGCCGATTCCCCCCAGCGCACTGCCCGCCAGCCGCAGGATCGTATAGACACCAATCACCAGATTCTCGAGCCAGTACAGCGCCACCAGCGGTGTCGACCGCCAATGGAACAGGATGATCGCGATGATCGGCACAAGGTCCGTGCCGAGGCTCAGCCATGCCCGCGGATCGCGATAGGTTCGCACCATCAGCGATGGATCGAAAAAACGGCGATTCACGCCGCTGTGCCTGTCAGTTTCATTGTCCCCCGCTCCCTCGCCTAAGACCCCGCGAAGTTCAGTTCATAAGCGGGAAAGCTGAACGGGTCGCGCACGTCCAGCCCCTTGGAGCCGCGGGGATTGTGATAATTCCCAGTCAGAATCTCATAATGAAGGTGGATCGCGGTCGCATTGCCTGAACTGCCCATCATGCCGACCGGCTGGCCAAATCCGATTTCCCGTCCGACGGCGACATTCGGCTCGAAATAGGCAAGGTGAGCATAGCGCGTATACACGCCGCGGCCATGGTCGATCAGCACCTGCCAGCCATAGCCCGTGGAATGGCGGGCCTCGATAATGCGGCCTGGCGCGGCGGCATAGACCGGCCCGGACGGGCGCCGTGTCAGGTCGACCCCCTCGTGAATCCGTCCGCCACGGACGCCAAAGCCCGATGACAGGCAGGCATCATTGGTCGGCACTGTCACCAGCACCACACCATTCACATCGATTACCGGCTTGAAATCCCGCACCCAGCCGCCCGGATAGAAGGGCGGCGAATTGCTCACTGCCATGCCGCTGCAGACCTGCAAATATTCATTGGGCTGGTACGGGCCCTGCACCGGATTATGCGGATCGCCCGGCGGGCCATAATGCACCACCACCCGAGGGGCCGCCGGTATCGGCGGTGGCGCGGACGCACACGCGGCAGCTGCCAGAAGCAGCAGTATGGCTGGGATCAGGCGAGACATCGACTATACCATACCATGCTTGTCTTAATATCAGGCAACCACACCTGCGCGTTTTGCGCCCCGCTTTAACTCTTTCAGCAAGTCGGCGACATAGACGCCGAAATCCACCTGCATGCGGTGGCGCGGGCTGTCATAGAAATGGCCGAGGTGTTCCTGCTCGTCCGTCATGGTGATCCGGTCCATCTCGGCGGCGTCCGGGAAGGCATATTCCCCGGTCAGCGCCGCCGCGACCAGTTTCGACTGTTGTTCGGCGAAGTTAACCAGTGTCGGCAGCGGCTGGGCCAGTCCCAGGAAGAACATGTTCTCGAAGCCGGGCTTCACCATGCGCTTGTACAGCGGGAACGTATTCTCCTGCGGCATCAGCTCTTTCTGCTTCAGGAACGGGAAGGTCACGTTATATCCGGTCGCCCAGACAATCGCATCCACCTTCTCGCGGCTGCCATCGCTGAACACGACGCTGTCGCCGTCCAGCCGCTCGATCGCGCCCTTTGGCAGGATGTCACCGCAACCGACCCGCGTCAGGAACTCACCCGACACTGACGGGTGCCCGTCCAGCGGCTCATGGTCGGGCTTCGGCAGGCCGTAATCTTCCATCATGCCGATCGTTTTCTTGATCTTGGCGCGGGCCAGCTTGCGGCCAAGCTTGGCGGGTAGCCATGGCGGCAGCGCCGCCTTGTCCGCCGGCGTCCCGTCGATGTATTTCGGCAGCACCCACACGCCGCGCCGCATCGAGATGAACAGCTTGTGCGCGATCGGCCGCTGCGACAGTTCCGACGAGATATCCATCGCCGAATTGCCGGCGCCGACAATCATCACGTTCTTGCCCCGGAAGTCATATGGCTCGAACGGGTCGCGATAATGGTGGGAATGCACCTGGTAACCATCGAAATGCCCGGGATAGGTCGGCATCCGCGCATCCCAGTGATGACCGTTTGCCACCGCGACCGCTTCATATTCGCGCGACTCGCCCGTCGACAGCGTCACCTTCCAGCGCCCGTCCGGCAAGCGCTCGCAATCGGTCACGGCCGTATTGAACGTGATCGTCTCGCGCAGCCCGAAATGGTCCACATAGTCATGGAAATACTGCAACAGCTGGGCATGATGCGGAAAATCCGGCCAGTCGTCCGGCACGGGATAATCCTCGAAGGCGAGACGCCATTTCGACGTGTCGATATGCAGGCTCTGGTAACAGGACGAGGTGCCGTTCGGGTTCTTGTAATACCAGTTGCCGCCAATATTGTCCGACATCTCGAAACAGTCATAGGGCACGCCCTTGTCCTTCAGGCGCTTGGCCATGGTGAAGCCAGAGCACCCGGCCCCTATGATGCATGTTTTCGGTTTTCTGCTGCCGTCAAATGCCATTTGGCATGTCCTCCCTCGCGTGAAGTGTTCCCACGTTCCTGACCAGATGTTATCCGGGGCGGATCGAACGTCAAACAAAGAGGTCTGCACATGAGCGATGACGCGACGTCAGCACCGGTCCCGCTGGAATTGATGCAGGGTAACCTCGACATGATCTCCGGAGTCATCCCCTGGGGACGGCGCCTCGGCTTCCGCATGACCAAAGTGGAAAAAGGCCATGTCTGGGGCCTCCAGCCATGGAAGGAGCGCCTTGTCGGCGATCCCGACACGGGCGTCATCCATGGTGGCGTCCTGACCGCCTTCCTCGACAATCTCTGCGGCACGGCGGCCGGGTCCGCCATGGACCACCTGCGCTATGTCGCAACGCTCGACCTGCGCATCGACTACATGCGCCCTGCCGAACCGCGCCGCGACATTCTCGGCGAAGCCGAGTGCTATCACGTTACCCGCTCGATCTGCTTCACCCGCGCCTGGGCTTTCCACGAGACCCGCGACAAGGTGATCGCCACCGCCGCCGGCGCCTTCGCCATCACCAAGCCCCGCGCACCGTACACGATGGGAGGCAATAATGCCGAGTGAAGCCGTGCTCAGCCGCGCTGAAGAAGTCGCCGCCTTCATCGCGCGCACGCCGTTCGCGCAGGAACTCGGCATGCGCTGCGAAGTCATGGGCGACGAGATGACCGCCATCCTCCCCTTCCAGGACAAGCTGATCGGCAATGTTGCCATCCGCGCCATCCATGGCGGTGCCATCGGCGCCTTCCTCGAGATCGCGGCCATGGCGCAGGTCTTCCTCGTCAGCGAACACCTCGTCCGCCCGCCCCGCCCGATCAACCTTACCATCGATTATATGCGACAGGCCCACGCAAAAGACCTCTACGCTCGCGCCACCATCACCAAGATGGGCCGGCGCATGTGCTCGGTCCAGGCGGTCGCCTGGCAGGACGAAAAGTCTAAGCCCGTCACCACCCTGATGGCCCACTTTATGGTCGGCGGAGAATGACCTCAAAGCCCCTCAGGCGCCGCGCGCGCTACTCCACCGCCGCCGCAACTTCCGGAAAGGCCCGCGCAATTTCCTGGTTCCACTCGTAGAGTGCTGACCAGTTTTCGTCCGTGTTCTCCATCAGGCCGAGGTGCACGATCACGAGGTCACGGCTCGGCACGACCCAGATGGTCTGGCCCTCATGCCCCCCGGCATGGAAGGCGTCCCAGGGCGGCGTCGCCGCGTTCTGCGCATGGGTCAGCGGCGCGCCATAAGCGGTGATCCACCAGCCCGCACCATAAACATTGCTATTGTCCGCTGGGGTTTTCGTCCGCGCGAAATCCACCCAGCCTTCCGGCAGCAGGCGCTCGCCATCCCACACGCCATCGCGCAAATAGAGATAGCCGAATTTCGCAAAATCCCGCGGGCTCGCCCAGACCAGAGAGCCGCCGAGATACGTCCCCGCCGCATCGAATTCGACGAGGGCGTCCATGCCGATACGAGGCAAAAGAAGTTCATCAAAAAACGAGCGAGCGATACACTCATCAATTTCCTCGCGAGAGAGGTCCTCCGTCTCGGCAGGGCGCTTGTCCCCCTCTGCCAGCTGGCCATTGTCGGGTCGGAACGCACACAAGATCGGCTTGAGGCAGGGCTTGTCTCCGCATACCGATCCCTTGATTTGGGGGTTCTCACGGAGTGTATCCTGAACCGCCCGCCCGATCAGATGAAACGCCGCCGTCGAATAATTCCAGTGCGTACCGGGCTCATGGATCAGCGGCAAATCGCTCTTCACATAGTCCAGCACATCGAACCGCCCCTTGCCGAACATCATCTGGATAACGTCATTTTCCGCCATACTCGTCGCGCCAATTTCGGCATAGTCGAGCCCGTCCGTCATGGTCAGCCACTGGCCCCAGGTAATCTCAGCCCGCGGATCGCCTGCTTCGAACGGCGTCGGCATCGCGGCGTCGATATCGTCAATCAGGCCAAGCGCCACCGCCCGCCCGACCAGCGCCGAGGTCACCGATTTCGCCATGCTCCACGAGATCTGTTTCGTCTTCGGCCCGAACCCGTCGCGATAGGCCTCAGCCACAAGCTTGCCCTCGTGGATGATCACGACCGCCCGCGTCTCGCCCATCGGGCCTGCCTTCTCGCCGGCGATCACCTTGTCGATCAGGGGCGTCACAATGGCCGCCACGCCCGCATCCATCTCCCCGGTCTCCCAACCATTCGTCGGCCAGGCCAGTTCCGCCGGCTGCGGCGTTGAGGGCACGAGTTCCTGCGCGGCGGCGGGCAGCGCGGCAATGAATACAAGGCCCAGAAGGCTCATCCTGAGCGCTGCGGAATTCAAGAAATGGTTGCCCACGACAATGCTTCTCCCCTAACCTTTGACCCAGCTTAGGGGCATCACTTGAAAGTCGTCAAAGTCCTTCTCATCACGCTCGGTGTGATGCTCGTCCTTATCGGCTTCGGCTGGCAGGTCTGGCTGAAGGACCAGGTCGCATTTGCCCGCGTCGCGACCGCCTATGGCGCCAAGCAGGTCTGCTCCTGCCTGCATGTCGCCGAACGCCCGATGGACAGTTGCATGGATGACTTCACCACCGATATCAGCGCCGTCAGCATTGCCGATGATGGCGCGGAAACCAGCGCCACAGTGCTCGGCGGCCTGGTCAGCGCGAAAGCTCGCTTCGAGCCAGGCCTCGGCTGCACACTGGTGAAACCGTGAAGCGGCTAGCCGTCCTGTTCCTGCTTGCCGGCTGCAGCACTGCAACGACCTCTGCCGAGGAAGAACACTCCCTTGGCTGGCTGACGGGTTGCTGGGAAAGCGAAGATGGCATCTACCGCGAAGTCTGGTCGTCGCCCGAACACGGATTTCTTTTCGCCTATGCTGTGTCCCTGCAAGATGATGCCGTCACATTCTTCGGACAGACCTGTATCGAACCCGGTCCGCCCGCTGTGTTCAACGCCTATCCCGCTGGCGCAGGTCCCTCGCCTTTCACGGAACGCGCACGGACCGGGACCTCGATCAAATTTGCGAACGCGGAACATGACTATCCGCAAGTCGTCGCCTATTGGAAAACGGGCCGGGGCCTCGCTGGCCGATGGATCCGACCCGCGAGATTTCGTATTCCGTCCGTGCGCCGGCCAACCCTGAAAGGCCGAGTCCGATATTTAGGCCTTGCTTAAAAGGTTTGTAGCAGCGTGCGCTGAACCACGAGAGAGCGCCTGATGCCTGCAATCCTGGACTTTGGAGATCTGACCGCGACGCCCTATTGGCGCGTCTTCCTGCTTTTCCTTGTGACGGGCATCGGTCTCCTGCTGCTGGACGGTCCGCCCGGCGCCAGCTTCGCCGCCGACGTCGACGACGTCGCCCGCAAGCTGCAAATCGCCGACCTCCTGCGGGACAGCCAGTGGCATGACCTCTCCTGGCCTGTCATCGCAATGCCCGACGCCTATATCACGCCATGGTCCCGGCTCGTGGATGCGCCCTATGTGGTGGCGACCTGGCTGCTCGGTCTCTTCATGGACCCCGACGCGGCATTCGCAGCCGCGCGCCTCGTGGTGCCCCCGCTCTGGTTTGTCGCCTATGCCGCCCTGGCAGCGCGCGTAATCTAGCATATTTCAGGCCCCCATTTGCGCGCGCTGCCGATTATCGCTGCGGCTGTCGCCTCGCTGTTCGCCCTGCCTGAATTCTATCCCGGGCGCATCGACCATCACAATGTCCAGCTCGTCCTTATGCTGGCACTCTGCCTCGGGCTCGTGTCTCCGCATCGACACGCCGGCGTACTGATCGGACTGGCCAGTTTCCTGTCCGTCGCCGTGGGACTGGAGTGTGCGCCCTTTGTCGCCTTGGCGCTCGTCGGTATCGGCCTTGCAGCTGTCTGGACACGCGACGCCGACCTAGCCCGGCGACTCTCCCAGGCTGGCCTGACACTGTTCTTCGTCGCCCTGCCGGCGAGCCTTTTTTTGATCGGACCCGGCGCGATGTCACAGGTCCGGTGCGATGCGCTGTCGGCACCCTGGATTGCCGCCCTTTGCCTCGGCGGACTGGTCCTCGCGGCGGCCCCGCGCCTCTGGCGACATGAGCGCTTCGCCCGACCGGTCGCGCGGATGTCCAGCCTGGCTGTCCCGGGCGCGGTCCTGCTGGCCGGATTGTGGCTGGCTTTTCCGGCCTGCCATGCCGGTCCCCTGTGGATGATCGACCCCATTGCGAACGAATACTGGTTCGCCCGCATCCCGCAGGAACACGGTCTCATCGATGGCTATGCCAGGGGGGCACCGCTGGCCATTCCGATCGTCATGGGCGGACTGATGGCCGTGCTCATCGCGGCCGGGTACTGGGCCCGGCCGCGCACGGCCGGTGCGCTGGTCATTCTTCTTATGGCAACCGCCGCCCTGATCCTGACCATTCTCCAGACCCGCAATTTCCGGTTCCCGGCGGTCTTCATCCCGCTGTTCGTTCCCGCTGTCATGATGGTGCTTCCGACGGTCAGTTCATGGACGAAGCGGCTCGCGCCACTCGCGGTGCCCGTTGTTCTCGGGTTGGCCTTGGTCGGACTGGCAAACCGCACAGAGCTCGCGGTCGACCCGATCCTGATAATGGATGGCGATGCCTGCAAGGACACCGATTTTTCTGCGCTCGACAATGCTCCGCCCGGCATCGTCATGGCGCCCTCAGGCCTGTCGTTCACGCTGGCTGAGCATATTGAGTCCACGCACAGCCTGCACCAACTCGCGTCGCTGCCATTCCACCGTGCCGCGCCCAGTATCAGTCGGGTCGTGAAGACCTTCATCATGAGCGACAGCACCGCACGCCGCGAAGCACTCGCACCGTTCACCTATGTCGCCGTCTGCACAACCAATCTAACCTTCGATGGTTCTGTCGCCCCGCTCTATGTAGCGCTCAGCGCGGGTGAAGACTGGCCCGGCCTGGTCGATGCGGAAACGGACAGGGCGTCGCGCTTCCGGCTGTTGCGCATCGATCATGAGGCGCTTCGCTAGGTAGGGATTTAGTCTTCGGTAACCGGCCCGCCTGCGAACAGTCCGGCATATTCAGGTTTCAGGAAATCCCCGAAGACCGACTGCGGCACGACGGCCTTGTACGCGCCCTCGGCATAGGAGCCGATTTCATAGGGTGCAAAGTGCACGACAAAACCGCCAAACGTACCGGCTTGGGTCGATGCGACCAGACCAAGCTCACCGCTTAGGATAGTGTCAGCCGACACAGCGTCAGCCGTTTCCGCGCGGAATGTTTGAGCGGATGCCCCGCCGCCGACTTTTTCTGTCCGCTGCTGCGCGATGTCGGAAAGAACGAATGGCAGACTTTCCGCCATGGCGCCCGCCGGATCCGTCAGCAGGTCGCTCAGGGACACCTGCTTCCCGTTCTGGAGACTGTAGATGCGCGCATCGGTTCCGTAATTTCCGTGCGCACCGCCGGAATAGGCCGCCGTGAATCCTTCAAGGCTGATCAGGTCGCCAGCTGCCGCTTTCAATGTCCACTGGATCGACAGGCTGTAGGGATTGAAATATTCGGGATCCGCTTCCTTGTAGGCCAGCGCATCAGCGTCCATGGCCTCCAGTCGGCCCCGCGCATCCTCGACCAGCGTGGCGGCAATGTCCGGCGCGATCTCGAACAGGGAATCATCGATACTGGCTGAACCAACGAAATAGTCCTTGGTCACTTCCAGGTGCTGCGGCACGTCCGCAATCGCCTCGGGATCGACCACCAACTGAGTCTCCCCCACCGGAAGCTCGGCACCCTGAGTGACCTCGGTGTCTGGCGCGTCGGGTGTCTTCCCGCAGGAGGCAATCAAAAGCACCCCCAGCGCGGCACTACAGGCAAGTCTCGACATCAGGTCGTCTCCCTTTACAGGCTCAGCAGTTCGGCATCGCCGCCTTGCGCCGTGATATTTACTGTTACCACCCGCTCATTGGCGAAACGATGGAGATAATGCGGCCCACCCGCCTTGGGCCCGGTGCCCGACAGGCCTTCCCCGCCAAATGGCTGCACACCGACAACGGCGCCGGTCATCGAGCGATTCACATAGGTATTTCCAACGGGGCAGACCGACTCCACAGTCGCATGGAAGCGCTCCAGCCGCGAATGCACGCCCAGGGTCAGGCCGTAGCCTTTCGCTTTCAGCGCGGCACCGACCTTCTTCACATTGTCAGGATCATAGAGAAGGATATGCAGGATCGGTCCGAAATTCTCTTCCTGAATCTGGTCCATCGATGACAGTTCGACCAAGGCCGGCCCGAAGCCGAACCCCTCCTGGCCAATCTTCCCGGCGTCGACCTGGTGCAGGACTTTTGCCTCCTTGCGCATCTTGTCGAGGTGCGCCTCGAGCAATTTGCGCGAATCGGCGTCGATCACCGGCCCCATATCGGTATCGGCTTCGGCCGGGTCGCCAAGCTTCAGCTCGTTCATCGCCCCAATCAGGCCCTCGATCAGGCTCTTGGAGGTCGACTTCGGAATGAAGGCAATCCGCAGCGCCGAGCAGCGCTGGCCTGCAGAGCCAAAGGCCGACGCGATCATGTCATCGATGACCTGTTCCCGCAGGGCGGTTGTATCAACGAACAGGCCGTTCAGGCCGCCCGTCTCGGCGATCAGCGGAATGATCGCACCATCACGTCCGGCAATCGCCCGATTGATCAGGCGCGCCGTCGACGTGCCGCCCGTGAAGCAGACACCCGAGACGCGCAGGTCAGCCGTCAGTGCCGCGCCCACTGTCTCACCCTTGCCCGGCAGGAGGTGAAGTGCATCGACCGGCAGGCCGGCCTTCTGGAACAGGCGAACCGCCTCGAATGCCACCAGCGGCGTCTGCTCGGCAGGTTTGGCCACGACCGTGTTCCCGGCTGCGAGAGCCGCCGCGATCTGGCCCGTGAAGATCGCGAGCGGGAAATTCCATGGACTGATGCAACAGAACACGCCGCGCCCGTGCAGGGAGAGGTGGTTGGTCTCGCCCGTCGGCCCCGGCAGGCGCACCGCGCCCTCGAACTCATGCTCGGCCTGCGCCGCGTAATAGCGGCAGAAATCGACCGCCTCGCGGACTTCGGCCACGCCATCGAGCAGCGTCTTGCCTGCTTCGCGCGCCATGAGCGCGATCAGGCGGGGGGCGTTTTCTTCCATCGCATCCGCCATGGCGCGCAGGTGCTCTGCGCGCTTCGATCCGCCGAGGGCATCCCATGAAGGCTGGAATTTCACGGCAGCGCCTAGCGCCTTGTCGATGGCGTCAGCACTCGCTTCCTTGCAGGCGCCCAGGATATGGCCTGTATCGAACGGCACACGGATCATGTCGCCGCCACCGGTATCGGGCTTTCCGGAGACAATCGCGCCTGCCGCAATGGCCGGGCTGTCGCGAAAGGATTTCAACGCGGTGGCCATCGCCTGGCGCACCGCTTTCTGGCTGAGATCAAGGCCTGTTGAATTGCGCCGCTCCGGCCCGTAAAGGCGCGGCGGCGTCGGAATACCCGGATGCCGGCGTGGGCCGATCTCGACCCGTGTGATCGGATCATCGACGACGTCTTCGACCGGAACGTCCGGATCGAGGAAGGAATGCACGAAGCTCGCATTGGCGCCGTTTTCGAGCAGGCGGCGAACGAGATAGGGCAACAGGTCCTTATGCGCCCCGACCGGGGCATAGACGCGCACGCGGCGCCCCGCTTCAGCGGCATCATACAGCGCTTCGCCCATACCGTGCAGACGCTGGAACTCATACGCAGTAACGCCAGCCGCCTCCGCCAGCAGGTCGACTGCCGCTAGCGTGTGGGCATTGTGCGTCGCGAATTGGGGATAAATCTTCGGGGACGCCTGAAGCATCATTTTTGCGCAGGCAAGGAAGTGAAGGTCGGTGCCCGGCTTGGTCGTGAAGACCGGGAAATTCGGATAGCCCTCGACCTGGGCATGCTTGATTTCGCTGTCCCAATACGCCCCCTTCACAAGACGGATCATGAAACGCTGCCCGGTCTCTTCGGCAAGGCGCGTCAGGTTCTCGATCACCGTCAAGGTGCGTTTCTGGTAGGCTTGGATGGCAAGGCCAAGGCCCGTCCATTCCTTGAGCGACGGTTCGCGGGCAAGGCGGTCGAACAATTTGAGGCTGAGCACCAGCCGGTCGGCTTCCTCCGCATCAAGGCAAAGGTGAATATTCGCCTCCGCCGCTTTTTCGCACAGAGCGAGCAGGCGCGGATAGAGTTCGGCCATGACGCGCGTCTCGTTCACGGCTTCAAAGCGCGGGTGCAGGGCGGAAAGCTTGACCGAAACGCCGCTCGCCTTTTCCGGCACCGTTCCGACGTCCTTTACGGCGGCGACCGCGTCGATCGCGAGTTCATAAGCCTTTAGGTAGCGCGCTGCGTCTTCAGCAGTCCGCGCACCCTCGCCCAGCATGTCGAAACTGAAATGGGCCGCTTCGCCTGACTTCACCATGCGCTTGCCGCGCTTCAGGGCTTCCTTGACGGTCCGGCCAAGGACGAATTGTTCACCCATTATGCGCATGGCCTGCATCATGGCCGCACGGATCACCGGTTCGCCGCTTTCGCGGATCAGGCCGGAGACAAACGCCCCCGGACCTTTCTCGAGCGATTTCGGCACGCCGATCACCCGGCCCGTCAGCATCAGGCCCCAGGTCGATGCGTTGACCAGCCAGCTTTCGGACTGGCCGAGGTGGGAGGCCCAGTCGCCCGAGTGGATCTTCTCGGCGATCAGGTCGTCACGCGTCTCTGCGTCCGGCACTCTGAGCAGCGCCTCGGCCAGGCACATCAGCGCCAGGCCTTCAGAGTTCGACAGGCCGAACTCCTCCAGGAAACTCTCCATCATGCCTTTCTTGCCGCCCCGGCTACGGGCGATCTCGACAAGTTCGCGCCCATGGCGCACCGCAGCCTGGCGTGCGCCATCGTCAAGCGGTGCGTCCTTCAGCAACCCTTCGAGCAGGGCCTCCTCGTCATCGAATTTCTGGGCGTCGAGATCGTTCCAATCGAGGGACGCAGTGGGCAGCGAATCAGGCATATGGCATTCCGGGGGGCAAAAGTTTCAGGGGTATCCGCAAGACAGAGCAATAGTCTGCCGGGTATTTAATGTTTACGGGCACAGTCATATCGGCACATAGAGACAAACGCGAGCAACATTGCAGTTGTTCCGCCTCTTTACGCATAGGACCAACCCCGCCACATTGCCGCCGACCGTACGGCGGCCTCAAGGAGACCCGATGCGCATTCTGCTGATTACCGACGCCTGGGATCCTCAGGTCAACGGCGTCGTCCGCACGATGAAGCGGGTGATCGCCGAATCCGAAGCGATGGGCCATATCTGGGAAGTCGTGCACCCTGGTGACGGCTTTCGCACTGTACCCCTGCCGACCTATCCCGAGATCAAGCTGGCCCTGTTTGCCCGCAAGAAAATCGAGGAGCGCTTCCACGAGTTCGAGCCAGATGCGATCCATATCGCCACCGAGGGCACGCTTGGCATGGCTGGCCGCTCCATGTGCCTGATCGTCAAGCACCCCTTCTCGACCGCCTACCATACCCGCTTTCCGGAATACGTGTCGGCGCGCCTGCCCGTTCCAATATCCTGGGGCTATTCGTTTGTTCATTGGTTCCACAAATATTCCGGCAAGGTCATGGTCCCAACGCCCTCGATGGTCGAGGAACTCCGGGCCCGCAAGTTCATCAATCTGGTCGCTTGGACGCGCGGCGTCGACACTGAAATGTTCGATCCGGCCCGCCGTGTCCCGGAAGGGGCAGAGAATGACCCGTTCAAGGGTCTGCAGCGCCCGATCTTCCTGAATGTCGGACGCGTCGCGGTGGAAAAGAACATCGAATCCTTTGCGGAACTCGACCTGCCGGGATCGAAAGTCATCGTCGGCGACGGGCCTCAGCTCGAAGAACTGAAGCGCAACTATCCGAACGTGACCTTCCTGGGAGGCAAATTCGGCGAGGAGCTTGCGGCCATTTATGCCAGCGCGGATGTGTTTGTATTTCCGAGCCTGACAGATACGTTCGGCCTCGTCGTGCTGGAAGCCATGGCATCCGGAATCCCTGTCGCAGCCTTCGACGCGACCGGTCCGCGCGATGTGATTCCCGGCTCCAATGCCGGCACGATCACGCCCGTCGGGGGTGACCTCGCCCAAGGGGCGCGAGACTGCCTGACGCTCAGCCGCGAAACCTGCCGCGCCTATGCTGAAACCTATAGCTGGAAATCCTGCGCCGAAGCCTTCATCGAGAACCTCCAGCCCCTGCCCGCCCCCGCGCGCCGCCGGTTCTGGCAGAAGATTCGCCTGCGCCGCCGCAAGAAGCCGCCGATCGACGGGCTCTAGACACAAAAAAACCGGCCGCCCGAAAAGCAGCCGGTCAGATTTGTGAGCGTTTGGCGCGTCGGCCTATTCGGCCGCTTCAGCCTTGAGACCTTCGACGATCACACGCTGGGCTGCGCGATCCGCGTCGCTGAGCGGAATCAGGCCCTTCTCGACCAGATATCCGTCCGGGCCGAATGCGTTGTCGGACGTGAAGGCTTCGACATAGTCGATCAGGCCGGGCACCAGGTTCAGGTTCTGGTCCTTCACATAGATGAACATCACGCGCGACAGGCCATATTCACCTGAATTGATATTCTCAAACGTCGCCGGCACGCCCGCGAGCTCGGCTCCTTTCACCCGGTCTCCATTCTGTTCGAGGAATGAATATCCCAGCACGCCGATAGCCGCTGGCGTCTTTACCAGCGACTGGATTATCGCTGTGTCATTCTCACCGAAATCGATCCAGGCACCATCCGTGCGGATCGTATGGGCGCGGCTTTTAAAAGCATCGCCATCGCTCGCCTTCAGCGCGGCCAGTTCGGGCAGTGCCTCGGCGCCATGCTCCATGCCGAGCTCGACGAACGCGTCGCGCGTGCCGGATGTCGGCGGCGGGCCGAACACCATGATCGGCTCATCCGGCAGGCTAGGGCTTACATCGTGCCAGGATTTGTAGGGGTTGGCCTGAAAGCCACCCGCGCCGTCCGGCACATCCTGGGCCAAGGCCAGATAGAGTTCCGTTTTCGAGATATCGAAATCCGGGCCTTCCTTGGAGTTAGCCACGACGATGCCGTCATAACCGATCTCGACCGGGGTGATTTCGGTTACACCATTGCCGGCGCAGAGTGCGGTTTCGCTGGCCTTGATCGGACGCGAAGCACTCGAGACCGAAGGCTGGTCAGGACCAACGCCCTGGCAAAAAGCCTTGAAGCCGCCACCGGTGCCCGTGGTTTCGACAATCGGGGTGGAAAAACCGGACGTCGCTCCAAAACGTTCGGCCACCGTGGTGGCGAAGGGCGAAACCGTCGAAGACCCGACAATCTTGATCTTCTGGGTCGAACCGGACATTTCCGGCCGGTCGGGCGCGGCATCCGATGCCTCAAGCGTGGAAAGGTCTGTCTTGCCGCAGGCGACCAGCGCCAATGCTATCAGACTGATTGTTCCGAAAGTCATGCCAGATTTCATGAGATTTGCTCCTGCAGAATCATTCCCGGGATCGGGTTTCGAGGGCCGGAATACCCTGCGGGCATGACAATCATGTCGAAGTTACATGACGTTTCTGTGACATCCATTCGGGGGGACTCATTTTTTCACTTGCACTCGCGCTCATGTTCGCATATCTCACGCTCCGAATACGGATGTGGCGGACATCTGGGCCAACCCTTAAACTGGGGGCCCCCTGCACTAACGCCCGAAGCTGGTTAAAAGCCCTTTGGAGGTTAGGTGTCATGCACTCCTATGCTACCCCCTATAATATCGTGCGCTCGCAAGAGCCAGATGTTCCTGTCTACTGCTTCCGCCCGGATCGGGTGACGGCGGCTGCGAAATGGTTCCGGGAAAGCTTCCCGGCCCAGCCCTTCTATGCCGTCAAGGCGAATCCCGGCGTGCACGTGCTCGATGCCCTCTGGGCAGCCGGTATCACCAGCTTCGACGTGGCCTCGGAAAACGAGGTCGAACTGATCTACAACCGGTTCCCCGGCGCTCGCATGGCATTCCTTCACCCAGTGAAGAACCGCCGCGCGATTTCTCGTGCCTACCACCAGTACGGCGTTCGCATCTTCGTGACCGACACACAGGCCGAACTGCAAAAGATCCTCGAAGAAACAGGCCACGCCAGGGACCTCACCATCATCGTACGCATTGGCGTCTCGAATGACGGCGCGACCCTGCCGCTGACCGGCAAATTCGGTGCGAACGAAGACGACGCTGCAGAGATCCTGCGCGAAGCCCGCCGCTATGCCGATGAACTGGGCGTTTCCTTCCACGTCGGCAGCCAGGCGATGAAGCCTTCGGCCTGGGCCACGGCCATGGCCGACGTCTCGCGCATCATCATCTCGGCCGGTGTCACCGTCGATATCGTGGATGTTGGCGGCGGTTTACCGTCAATCTATGCCGATACGCCCCCGCCATCGCTGGAAGCCTATGCGGCCATGGTCGAAACCTCGTTCGAGAACATGTTCGTGCTCGAAAACGCCGACCTCTGGTGCGAACCCGGCCGCGCGCTTGTCGCCGAAGCCGAAAGCCTGCTCGTGCGCGTTGAACTCGCGAAACCCGGCTCGATCTACATCAATGACGGTTCCTACGGTGCTCTCTACGATGCGGTGCACGAGCGCTGGCAGTTCCCGATGCGCGCCATCACGGGTGACGGACGCAAGCTGCGTGGCATGGCTGAATACACGGTCTATGGACCGACCTGCGATTCGACCGACAAGTTCCCTGACAAGGTCTGGCTGCCGGCCGGCCTGACCGAGGGCGACTATCTCGAATTCGGTAATATCGGCGCCTATGGCCGTGCCATGTCGAGCCGGTTCAACGGGTTTGGCGAGACCGAAGTCGCAATCGTGCACGATGCACCATGGCCGAGCCTCTACAATGCCATCGGCGCAGAAGTCATCTCGATCGGGTCCAAAGCCACCAAGTGAGCATCCGGGAAACCGTAACGCCTGAGGACCAGTGCCAGATCCGGCGACTCCTCGGGCGAGCTCGTCAGGTAGGCTGAACCACCGACGCCACGCGCTTCGGCTTCATGTGGCAGAACGCGAATCGTCTGCCGGGCAATCGCCGCGCCGGAATCGACATAGCTGACACCGTGCGGCGCGCTGGCGATCAATTGCCCGCGCACCAGCGGAAAATGCGTGCAGGCCAGAACGACCGTGTCGATCTGGCCGCCGCCAGGCGCCTCGAACAGCGGGGCCTGCGCCGCCGCGATCGCCTCAATCGGCACGTCTTCACCGCGCGCATGGGCCTCGGCGAGCCGCACGAGTTCAATACTGCCATGCATGATGACCCGGTGCCCGCTGGCGAATTCATCGATCAGCCTAGCCGTATAGGCCCGGCGAATGGTACCGGGCGTCGCCAGCAGGCCAATCGTGCCCGTCTGGCTGAAGGCTGCCGCCGGTTTGATCGCCGGGACCGTCCCGACCACCGGAATATCGAGGACGGCGCGAATCTCGGCCAGCGCCAGCGTGCTGGCCGTATTGCAGGCGATGACGAACACGTCGGGCCGGACATGGTCGCACAGCATCTTGGCAACCCGTGGCAGGCGCTCTCTCAGGGCCTCGTCGGACTTGTCGCCATAAGGGAAAAAGTCGCTATCGGCCGCATAGTGCACGCCCAGGGCCGGCCCGAGCGCCCGGATTTCCTCGGCAACGGTCAGGCCGCCAACGCCGGAATCGAAGACGAGGACCCGGCCGCGCGCCGGCGAGGGAACGAAATTGGTGAACAGAAAATCAGTCATGGCAGGAGACTATGTGCATTCGCTCGCGGCGAAAACGGGGCAACCGGGCAGGTTTGGCATCGGATTTGTTGTGCGCCGCACAATAAAGGCCTATTGTCCTACTCAGAAACAAGGAATTTGATTCATGATGGACCTCTGGCTGGCGCCGTGGCGCGCATCCCTCTCCCTCAGCGCTTCAATGCTGGAAATGATGCTCAAGGCACAAAAGAGCATTGCCAGTGCGCAGGGCATGTCGAATTTTCAGCCCATGGACGAGGCACGCATGCGCGAAGCCTTTCACGAGGCCGCTGACGCCAACCTGCGCCGCTGGGGCGACACGGCCGACGCCGTGAACAAGCTGCCTGACTGGTACCGCGACCTGTCCCGCGTGCCGGGCGGCGTCATGACCGACTGGTTCGATGCAGCCCGCCGCGTGAAGCAGGACTAGAGCAACGACCCGTACAGGTCCGGTCGCCGATCGCGGAAGAAACCCCAGGCCGCCCGTTCGCGGTCAATCATGTCGAGATCGAACGTCGCGACAATGACGCCTTCTTTGGCGCGGTCCATCTCGGCGACGACTTCGCCGGTCTGGTCGGAAATGAAGCTCGTACCGTAGAAGGCCTGTCCCTGCTCGTCGCCCACGCGGTTTGCAGCGCAGACCGGAATCACATTCGACACCGCATGTCCGAGCATTGCGCGGCGCCAGCGCGCGGCGGTATCGAGACAGGCATCCTGCGGCTCGGCCCCAATGGCCGTCGGGTAGAGCAGCACGTCAGCGCCCATCAGGGCCATGGCGCGCGCCGCTTCCGGGAACCATTGGTCCCAGCAGATGCCGACGCCGATTTTTCCCTTTTTGGTGTCCCAGACGCGAAAGCCGGTATTGCCCGGACGGAAATAGAATTTTTCCTGGTAGCCGGGTCCGTCCGGGATATGGCTCTTGCGGTAGACGCCGAGCGCTGCGCCGTCTGCGTCGAGCATGACGAGCGAATTGTAATAGGCAGGACCGTCCTTTTCGTAGATCGAAACGGGAATTACCACGTCGAATTTCTTCGCAATTTCCGTGAGTTGCACGACCGCCGGGTGGGTTTCCCATGGCAGGGCGCGGGCGAAATGCTCTTCTTCCTGGGTCTTGCAGAAATAATATCCGCAGAAGAGTTCCGGCGGCAGCACGACATCGGCGCCCCGTCCTGCAGCCTGTTCAACGAATCCGGCGACGCGGTCGATATTCGCCTGAACGTCGTCGCTCGGTGAAAACTGGATGGTGGCAAGGGTGATCGAGCGGGTCATGGGCGGGGGTCCGAGGGGTGTGGCAAGGGGGTGGGCGAACCGGGATTAGGCAGGTATCTCGCGCGTCATGCAATGGAAACTGCCGCCACCGCGCAGAATGTTCAATGCCGGCAGGCCAATGATTTTCCGGCCGGGAAACAGCGGGCCGAGTTCGGCAAGCGCGACGAGGCTGAAACGCTCATCATAGGTCGGCACGAGGACTGCGCCGTTGGTGATGGTGAAATTGATGTGGCTGGCCGGTACCGGTTTGCCATCCCCGAAATGAACAAGGCCGGGTGACGAGATGGTCGTCACCATCAGGCCGGCCCCGCGCAGGCTGTCCTCGATGGCGAGCAGTATCTCGGCGTTCGGGTCGTCAGGCCCTGTCGGGTGCTGGCACAGGACATGACCCGGCGCGATGAAGCGCGCGATATTGTCGACATGGCCATCGGTATGATCATTGAGCAGGCCATCACCCAGCCAGATCACTTCGCTGACGCCGAAAGCCTTTGCCAGAGCCGCTTCGGCATCGGCTTCGGTCCAGTCGCCATTGCGGTTCGGGTTGAGCAGGCATTGCCGTGTCGTCAGCAGGCGCCCTTCCCCGTCAACGTCAATCGCGCCGCCTTCCAGAACGACATCGTGCGCGCGCACCTCGATGCCCTCAATACCGGCAACGGCAGCCGCCGTCTCGGTATCGCCCGGCATCAGGTATTTGCCGCCCCAGCCATTGAAGCGGAACGTCTCAGCTTGCTTGCCGCCCTCTCCTTTGGTGACGATCGGCCCGGTATCGCGCAGCCAGATATCGCCGGTCGGCACCTCGACGATCTCAGCCACGTCGCCCACCTCCGCCCTCGCCGATTGAGCCGCCTCGTCGGAGCCCGCCGCCAGTTTGACCGGCAGGAAGGCCGCTGCCGCGCGAACGAAGGCTGCAATATCGCTGCGGGCACCGTCGAAATCGCCGCCCCACTCATCGGCAAGGCGGGGCCAGCCGCACCAGAGTGCGGATTGCGGGGCCCATTCGGGCGGGAGGAAACGGGGAGCGTCAGTCATCGTCGCAGGGCCTTGCCACAGGTTTCAAACAAGGAAAAGGGCGGCCCGCATCGCGAACCGCCCTTCCCCAATCTGCATTCTGGATCGCGGACGATCTAGAATTCGTATTTCACACCGATCTGAACCTGCCAGAGCGACTGGTTGAGGATTTCGGAATTCTTCGACGTGCTGAATGTCGATTCATCCCGGTCGCCTGTGCCCCAGATGCCATCGCGGCCGGGGAAGCCATAGACGTACTGGCCATTTTCGATCGTCGCGGCGCTGACCAGGCGTTTGTACTCGTAACGGGTACGCTCGATACGACCGGCATTGCTGTCGATCAGGTTACCGAGGTTCTCAATGTCGAGGAACAGGAAGGTACGATGGTTCTTCATCGCGCCTGGCAGTTCCTGCTGGAGACGAAGATCAACGATTGTCGACCAGCGGGAATTATCGCCATTGCGTGGCGCAATGCCGCCCTTGTATTCGTTGAGTTCCGACGTTGCGATGTAGCTGAAGAAGTCCTGCTGGAGATTGACGTCTCCACCGAAGGAGTTCGCCGAGAACAGCGGATCGTCAAAGCCCGACGGCACGTAGAAAGTGGCACCGGCATCATCGGCGCTGCTTTCGTTGATGCCGAACACATCATTACGTCCCGTCGTGTTGAACGTGTAGGAGTAAGGCTGGCCCGAACGGCGGGTCGCAAACAGCGATGCCTTGGTGGCGTAGTCGCGGAAGAATTCCTTCTCCCAGTTCAGGCGCATTTTGAACTGATGCTCGACTTCGAAGTTCGACGTGCCGGTCCGCGGGTTCTGGTAGCTGTAGCGCGCCGTATCGGAATAGTTGGACGTAGCAGTCGATGACGTACCCATGCCGATATCGTTAACGTCTGCGTGGGTATAGCTGGTGAACAGATCAATATCACCAATCGCTGTTTCCCAGTCATTGCTTGCAGTCACGGCCCACAAGAGCGAGTTGCCCTTGTCGACACTGCCGACGAGGATGGCCTGTGGTGCACCACCGCAGCTATAGACAGGACGGCCGTCTGGTGCGGCAGAAACTGGATCACCGCAGGTTGCATCATACCAGTAAGGTGCGTTCTCGAGCTTGTTGTAAAGCACGTCAGCAGTCAGCAGCCAGTTGCCCGGTGCGTTTACGGCGACACCGAGGTTGGCTTTCCAGGTCGATGGAATCTCGAACGAATTGTCGAGCGCGTTGACCGAACCATCAGGTGAAGTGTTGGCCAACTGGTCCAGAAGGTTCGCTGGGATGTAATTGCCCGAGTCAGGATCTGGCGTATTCGGAACGGCAATGATCGATGGTCCGCTCGAAGATCCCTCGAAGACCTCTCCGTTGATCACACCATCATTGGAATAGCTGTTGGACACCCAGACGCTTGGTGCGCCGCCCGAGAACTTGCCGAGACCACCGCGAACGGTGATGTCGTCACTGGCATCCCACTTGAACGAGAAGCGCGGGAGAAAGACATTCAGGCCGTCAAGATCGTTGGTGTTGGAGAAGCCGTAGCGATCGATGAAGTTCTGGTTCTCGCGAATTTCGCCTTTCGATTCGTAATAATCGTAGCGAAGGCCAAACAGCAGGCTGAGATCGTCACGGATATCCCAGGTGTCTTGAGCGTAAACGGAGTTGTAATTGTAACCCCAGATGGCCCGCAGGTCGTTCTCGTCATTCGTGATCGCATTGGCATAGGAGACCCGATAGGCCAGCTGGTTGCGCAGATCGTCGATCGACGCGAACGCATAGGTACCTTCGGAGTTCTGGGCGAAGAGGTTGTCGACATCGACTTCTTCCCGCTCGAATCCGGCCTTCAGCGTGTGATCGCCGAGCAGGTATTCAGCTTTGAGCTTGTACTGCATGAACTCCTGGTCGAGTTCGTTGCCATGACGGAAACGGTCCGGGCCGAAGGCGATGACCGTGCCTGTCGACGTTTCGACAGAGCCTAGGAAGAACTCAGCACCGTTCAAGCTGTCTGCGCCGGATGCCTGGGTCGTCTTGGCAATCTTGACCTCGGTCGAGAAGTTTGGCGTCCAGTCGGAATAGAGATGGCCGATATAGGATTCGAGTTTTTCCGAGTTGTTGTACCAGGAAGATGGGTAAGCGAGATCCGCACCCTGGAGGAAGTTGTTGCCGTTCTGCTCGGTGATGCTCGCGCCTTCGGTCTTGATATAGGTGAATTTCGCGCGATGGTCGTTGGTGATGTTCCAGTCGATGCTGCCGAGAATCTTCTCGTCTTCGACCGGTGGCACGCCGCCGCCGAAATCGCCGACGTCGAAGCCGTAGACGGTCGACATGATGTCGCTGATTTCAGCGACATCTGCCGGCGTCACATCTTCGATATTGACGGCACCCGAGCCTGTTGGGCCACGGTTAAGCGCGGCGGCTTCTTCATACTTGTCGTAGGAGAGGAAGAAGAACAGTTTGTCCTTGATGATCGGGCCGCCAAATGTGCCGCCATAGGTTTTTTCTTCGAACGAGCGGTCCACCTTCCGGTCGCCGATCTTGCTGCCGGCCATCGAGTCGTCGGTCTTGAAGTAGAACGCCGAGCCATGGAATTCATTGGCACCCGATTTCGTCACGGCGTTGATCGTGCCGCCGGTGAAGCCGTTATATTCCGTATCGAATGGAGCGGTTTCGACCGACAGGGACTGGATCGCGTCAAACGAAATGGGCGAACGCTGGGTCGGGTAGCCGTTGGCGTTGAGGCCGAAGCGGTCGTTGAGCGCAACGCCGTCAATGGTGAGCGAGTTGAACCGATTGTTTGCGCCGGCAATCGTCAGTTCCTTGGCGCCACCCGACTGGACGTTGACGCTTGCGAACGGGTCGAGTTCGGCTGCATCAGTGATGTCGCGGTCGATCGTGACGACTTCGTTGAGGGCTTCAAGGCCGAGCGAAGTCGTGAGCCCCTGGCTGGAGAAGCCGGACTGGAGCTGGCTGCCAGTGACGACAACAGTATCCAGCGTACGCGCGCCGGAAACGGTGAGGTTCAGCGGGTAGGTCTGGTCGAGTGCGATAAAGATGTCTGTGACGGTGACAGGCGTGAAATCTGCGCCGGTGACTTCAACGGTGTAAGGTCCGCCGACGCGCAGGCCGCGCGAGGAGAATGTGCCGTTCGCACCGGAAACGGCGGCTGAGACGGTGCCGGATGGCGTGTGCGTGATGACGACTGTCGCTCCGGAAACGGCGCCGCCGTCGGCATCGGAGACTTGTCCGCGAATGCTGGATGTTGTGACCTGCGCGGAGGCGATGCCCGCGACGCTGAGCGCGATGGCGGAAACCGCCATGCCGCGACCGAAAGTATTCCAATTCATCATGATATTCCCCTGATGCAAATGAGCCCCCGACCCTGAAACCTTCGCAAGGTCGGCTTGCGGTCGCTTACTCCCGCTGAGTGACGGATTAGTGACAAGTTTTTAACACTTCAACTTAGTACCCGGAGAATGCTGTCATTCAATTTGCTGCGATGCAAAAAAGCCACGGTTTGGGCCCGTAAGAGGCAGACCTTGCCTGAAAAGGGGGCTGTATTCGACGGGGAGTGCGCTGCATAAGCACAGAACGTATCAAGGTGAGACGACATGGCAGGCAAGAAACACGAATCGGACTCGGCATATCTGCGCGCGACGCTGCTTGGCCTCGGCTTGCTCCTTGTGCTGCGAATCGGGTTTCTCGTCGCCGCGCCGCTGAACCTTTATGCCGACGAGGCGCAATACTGGCGCTGGGGCGAAACACTCGACTGGGGCTATTATTCCAAGCCGCCCATGATCGCCTGGGTGATCCACGCGGTGACGGCCCTGTTCGGCAATGGGGAATGGGCCGTGCGCCTGGCCGCGCCCTTCCTACACACGACCGGCGCCGTCTTCCTCTTCCTGCTCGGGCGAGCCATGTACGACGCGCGCACCGGCATGTTCGCAGCGTTCGGCTATGCGCTGATGCCAGCCGTGATCCTGTCATCCGCCGTTATCTCGACCGACGGCGTGCTGATGCCGTTCTGGTGCGCCGGGCTGTATGCCTTCTGGCGCCTGCGCAGCGGTGAGGGCCGCTGGGCAAGTGCGGTGGGCCTTGGCGTCGCCGTCGGCGCGGGCTTCCTGTCGAAATACGCGATGTTGTATTTCCTGATCGGGACCGGGCTGACACTGGTGCTCGACAAGGATACGCGCCGGGCGCTGGTCTCGTGGCGGGGCCTGGTCGCCTTGCTGGTTGCAGCCGCCATCTTTGCCCCGCACATGGCCTGGAATGCCGCCAATGACTTCAAGACGGTCAGCCACACGGTCGACAATGCCAATCTCGGCGGCGAGCTCTTCCATCCGGAACATGCGCTCGACTTCCTGGTCGACCAGATGGGCGTGTTCGGCCCGATCAGCCTCATCTCGCTGGTCTTCGGCCTGTTCGTGATGCGGCGATCGGATGAGGGCCTGATGGGGCGCGACCGCTGGCTGCTCTGCTTCGTGATTCCTGTCCTCGTCATCATCCTGGCGCAGGCCGTCATCTCACGGGCCAATGCCAACTGGGCGGTGACGGCCTGGCCCGCAGCAAGCGTGCTCGTGGCCGCCTGGCTGATCCGCGCCCAGCCCAATCGCAGCCTGTGGTTCTGGATTGCCGGGCTGACCTTCGTGGCACTGCTGCTGGCGCCGGATCTCGACCTCTGGCTGCGCGTGCTCATCGGCGGCGCAATTGCCGCCAGCATGCTCGGCTTTGGCCACTATCAGGCCTATCGCCCCGCCGGCCTGTTATGGGCCAACCTCACCGCTCATGCGCTGCTGGCCCTGTTTTTCGTCACGGTCGCGCTGCTGCCGGCCGACATGTCGACCGAACTCGGTTTCGACAACGCGCAGAAGCGTACACGCGGCTGGGACATTGCGGCGGCAGACGTGTTCCAGAAAGCGGCAGAGATGGGCGCGACGTCCGTGCTCGTTGACGAGCGCGAAGTCTGGCATGGCCTCGACTATTATGCCCGCGACAGGACCTTACCCCTGCTGTCGTGGCGGCGCTATGGCGTCCCGAAAAGCTTCTCGGAAACCGTGCCTCTCGCAGCGCCGCTCGACGAAAAGGTGCTCGTCGTCTCGCTGCACGCCGAAATGCGCCCGATGCTGCGCAGCGACTTCAACACGTTCGATTCGGTCGGAGAGATTGCGATCCCGCTTGGCACGCGCGGAAATGGCTGCCCGATCACACGGCGCTTCCATCTGTATCTGGCGTCAGGCTTCACGCCGGACCTGCACGATGATGCGTGGGAAAAGCGACACGCAGGACAGTCGGAATTCCCGTCGCCCCCCTGCCCCGCACCAAAGGATCAGTGATCCGCGACGCTGTCGCCCCAGAGGTCCTTGATCCGGCCATCACGTCCGCAGGATGCGCGATAGTAACGGTATTTGAGCGGGTTCTTCTTGTAATAATCCTGATGGTAGTCTTCGGCAGGCCAGAAGGTTTCGGCACCGATCACCTGTGTCACGACCGGCGCGGGCAAGACGCCTGAGGCATCCACCGCAGCAATATCCGCGTCGGCGATCGTGCGCTCGTTCGGGTTCGCCACGAAGATGGCGGTGCGATAGCTCTCGCCCTTGTCGCAGAACTGGCCGTCGGCATCGGTCGGATCGACATGGTGCAGGAAGTAGGTGACGAGATAGTCGTACGACACGACGTCTGGATCGTAGGTGATCTTCACAGCTTCGTAGTGGCCGGTATTCTCGTGGCTGACCTGTTTATAAGTCGGGTTGGCGATCCGGCCGCCCGTATAGCCAGAAATGGTATCGACCACGCCGTCGACCTTGTCGAAATCGGACTCGACGCACCAGAAGCACCCGCCGGCAAACACAGCTGAAGACAAGCGCTTGGGCACTTCGTTTGTCGGCGTGTCCTGCTCGCCCGCGCTGGAAATGAAGGCGAGGCCGACGGCCGCAATACCGGCAACAATGGCGACAAAGGGGGCAGAACGGGTACGCATGACAAACTCACTCAACTGATCAATGACGGCTTTGCGCGCCATCTACAACCACATATGGGACAGTCGCTGCCGTCGAAAAGGCAGCAATCGCATACCTAACAGGTTTGTGTTGATCGCGTGTTGTTGTGGCGTGTCGAAATTGCGGCAATGCCGTGTTTTTTACGCAGGCCCGGTGAGCACGCGCACACGCACGCGGCTGGCCCGGCCTGCGGCATCCACTGCAGTCACCGTGTAAAATCCCTCGCGCGTGGGCGACCAGACCGGCGCGCCGGCATCGTCAACCGCGCAGGGCGTACCATCGACATACCAGGACAGCTGCCCTTCCCCGCGTCCGGCCAGAACGAAACCGCGCGCGGGGGCGCCGTCGACCTTGCCGGCCCAGAGTTCGGCCTCGCTCGGCGGGAACAGGATTTGCGGCGGGGCCGCCGCGGCGAAGTTGTGCATCGCGCCCCGCGATTGCAGTCGCCGCTCGGATGTCAGCCGCCCGCGCGCCTCGCCGGTGTCGCGCAAATGGTGCGCGGCCCGGTCGGCAATTTCGAACAGTATCGGCAGCGCGGCGTCACCGCCGGTCACACCCGGACGCGGCCCGCCGTCGGCACGGCCGACCCAGACGATGATCGCCAGGTCACCTGCAACACCGGCCGCCCAGGCATCGCGGTAGCCATAGGACGTGCCGGTCTTGAACGCGATCTGCGGCGCGTTCTCCGTCAGGCGGCCCGGCACGCGGCCTGCGGGCGTCGGACCGTTTTGCAGGATGCGGAGAATCTCGTCGGCGCTGGCCTCGCCGACCAGGCGGTGGCCGGGACGCTCATAGGTCTCGTCTTCCTCATCGGCGCGCCAGACCAGCGGCTTGGCAATGCCCTTGTCGCCAAGAGCTGAGTACAGCACGGCCAGTTCGCGTGCGGTGAGGCCTGCGCCGCCTAGCGCAATCGCAAGGCCCGCCTCATGGCTGGCCGAGCCCGCGACGCGGGGACTTGCTCCGGCAAGCGCCAGTTGCGCGACGAACCGCTCCGGCCCGACCTTGTCCAGCATCATCACGGCCGGCACGTTCAGCGAGTGCTGCAGCGCGTCCGACACCCTCACATCGCCCCGGAACATGCGGTCGAAATTTTCCGGCTGGTAGGTGGCAAAGCGTTTCGGCAGGTCGGAGATCAGCGTATCCGGCGCGGCGGTGCCATCGTCGAACGCCATGGCATAGATGAAGGGCTTCAGCGTCGAGCCCGGCGAACGCGCCTGCGCCGTCAGGTCCAGCCAGCCGCCCGGCCGGTCGCGCGAGGCCGATCCGGCAATGGCCCGCACGGCCCGCGTCGGAATGGACACGACCAGCGCCGAGACCTGGACGTCTGCCCCGGCAGCGTTCGCCTGCGTCAGCGCGATCCGCTCGACTTCCGCCTGCAGGCCCGAATCCAGCGTTGACCGCACATCACCGCGCGGCCCGTTGGCCAAGGCCTTGGCCGTGCCATGCCAGGCCCGGTCCGGGAAATCCCGGCGACGCCCCGGCACGCCGGAGGCCGCAACGTCCGCCACATCATCTTGGGTGAACACGCCATAATTGGCCAGTTTCTGCGCCACCCAGTCGCGCGCCCTGGCCGCATTCTCCGGACGCCGGTCGGGGCGGCGAGCTTCCGGTGATTGCGGCAGCGCGATCAGCAGCGCGATCTCGTCATCCGACAGCCGGTCGGCCTCGTGGCCGAAATAGCTCCAGCTCGCGGCGCGTACGCCTTCGAGGTTGCCGCCATAGGGCGTGAGCGTGAGGTAGAGCGCGAGTATTTCGTCCTTGGAAAGGCGCCGCTCGATCTGGTGCGCGCGGACAATCTCGATCAGTTTCGAGCCTACATTGCGGTCACGCGGTGCCAGCATGCGCGCTGTCTGCATGGTGATAGTCGAGCCCCCGGACACGACCCGCCCCGACAGGGCCGAATCCACCGCGGCCCGCACCATGCCCAGCCAGTCGGTGCCCTTATGCTGGCGGAAGCGCTTGTCCTCGACGCGGATCAGCGCCTCGATAAATTCCGGGTCGATCTTGTCGAGATCGCCATGGAAGCGCCAGCGCCCGTCATCGGTCGGGAACGCCCGCAGCGGTTTGCCTGACCGGTCGGTGACCATGGCCGAAATGGCCCCGGCCCGTTCGAGCGGCGGCGGCAGGACCGCGTCCAGCGCAAAGGCTGCGCCGACAAGCAGGGCTAGACCGGCAAGGAGACGCCCGGCTGGCCCCATCAGCCTACTTGCCTCCTGCCGTCGATCCCGGTGCGCCGACAATCGTCACCCGGCCCGCGCTCGATCGCGCATAGACGGCCGGCCGATACATGTCTTCAGCCACCACGCCCGGCATCGCGAACGCTCCTGGCGTCACGGCCCGCACGACATAGGCCAGCGTCACCGGCTCGCCATAGACATCGACAGCCGCGACAAAGCGATCATCCTGCGCCTGTTGCGACTGCGCGTCGCCAATCTCGCCAACGAAGGCGAACGCGCCCGATGACTCGCCCTTGCGGCGGCCATCTGCCGGACGAAGCACTGTCTCGATCTCGAAACCGGCTGGCAGGAGATCGGCAATGATGACCGGGTTCAGGCGGCGCTCAAGTGGTGTCACCGATACACGCACGACCAGCTGGTCGCCCTGGTTGACCCTGGACAGGTCCACCTTGCCGCCCGTCATCGTGAAGAACGTCTTGTCGGTCTTCAGCTTGGACGAGGCCGCAGGCGGGGCTTTTTCCGGCGCGCCGGTGACCAGCACCGTGCGGAACATCGGCGCCTTGCCTTCGAGTTTGAAATTCACGCCCGAAGCGGCCTGCGCCTCGGAGATGAGGTATTGACGCTCATTGTCATTGCCGCGGCCGAGGCCTTCGACGATCAGGCGGAACGCATTCTCACCCCTGTTGAAGTCATTGACCGCAAGCAGGATGAACGCCTTCTCCTGCGTTGTCAGTTCATCCGCATCCGGCACATCCTTGCCGAGGCGTTCAGCAAGGCGCGCGACAAGCGGAGCCATGTCAGCTTCACTTGCCAGCGCCATGACGCCCGCTACGTCACGCAGCGGCGTCTGGTAATAGTCGCCGCTATTCTTGTAGCCGAGGGCTTTCTCGGCTGATTCAAAGGCCGAGTTCGCCCGCGCACGGTCGCCCATATAGGCAAGGCCCGCACCGATATGCGCCCGCGCCAGCGGGCTGTCGATGTTCGACAGTTCACGGTCGTGCAGGTAGCGAAGGCGGGAAATGTCCGCCTCGCCAGCCTTGGCCAGCACATAGAGTGCGTAGGCCGACGAACGGAACATCATCTGCTCGGCCGTATCGTTCGAATACTGGCCTTCATAGACGTCCGTGTCATAGCCATAGACGCGCCACTGGTCGCCGGTCGAGACGGCGCGCAGGGCGCCATAGGCCCGGTCGAGCGCCTCGTCCGGAACCGAATAACCAGCGGTCTTGGCCCGGTAGATGAAGTCGGTCGAATAGGCGCCAAGCCACGGCGAAGCATAGCCGTCCCCTTCGCGCCACAGGCCGAACGCACCTTCCGAACCTTGACGGTTCAGGATCGTGTTGACCGCCGTCTGCACACGGTCACGCGCATTGTCGCGCGCGCCGCGGGCGCCCATCGCTACCAGCTGTTCGGAATAGAGTAGCGGCATCGCCCGGCTGACCGTCTGTTCGGTGCAGCCATAGGGGTAACGGTCGAGCGAGGCATACAGCGTCGCCGGGTCGACCGGGATGCTGGAGAAGCCCACCGTCACGTCCACCGAGCCGGGCACGTAGCCGGCCAGCAGTTTCGGATCGATCGAATATTGCTGGCCCGGCTGCATCAGCATGCTCGTCGAGCGGGTTTCCGGCAAATAGGGCGAGCGGGTCTGGATGTCGTATATGTGCTGGACCGCGAAATTGTTCGGGCCCGTCACAGCCATGCGCACCTGCGAGATGCCTTCATTCCGCGCCTCGACGCGCACCGGCGCATCCGAGCGTTTGCCGGTTTGCAGGGTCCGGGTCAGGCGGCTCTCGGCCACTTCGATCGAACCCGCTGCGGAAATCTCCGCCGCGAACTCACCCGCCGGCAATTCGATATTGTCGATACTGGCAGTCAGGAAGGCTTCGTCGCCGGGTGCCATGAAGCGCGGCAGGATCAGGTCAGACGGCGCCGCATCGCGGACCGTCATCTTGGCTTCGCCCTCGCCGAGCCCGGTCTTCGACCAGGCAACCGCCATGATCCGCAATTCGCCATTGAAGTCAGGCAGGTCGAAGCGGACCTTCGCCTTGCCTGAGCGTCCGACCTCGACGAGGCCGGAGAACAGGGCCACCGATTTGGTGGGAACAACTGTCAGTCCTTCGCCGCCGAGCTGGTCACCACCGGTCCGCACTTCGGCGGGCAGGCCCATATTGGGATCGAGCAGGCGTCCATAATCGTCATATTGTTCAATGCCGAGCGCCTTCTGGCCGTAATAATAGGCAACCGGATCCGGGCTCTTGAACTTGGTCAGCTGCAGGATGCCTTCATCGACAGCGGCAAGTGTCAGGAAGACCGGCTCGCGCGGGCCACCCCCGAAATCAACCTCGATAACCTGTTCGCCACGCGGACGCGCAACCTTCGGCGCATCAATGGTCAGGGAGAACGTGCGCGAATCCATGTTGACCGGCACATGCGCGACGCCGACGGCGCGGCGCGGCTTCGCCTGCAGGACAGGGTCGCGTTCCGTGTAGACATTGACCATGACATAGGCGCCTTCGCCCCATGCATCCGTGACGGGAAGGCTCACGCGTGTGCCGCCTGCCGTCACATTGAGGTTCTGGACCGAAAGAACCCGGTCGGTTGCGACAACGATCTGCGCCTGCCCGTCATAGGGCGGGACGATCGTGATCTCGGCGGTCTGACCAGGGGTCGGCGACTTTTCAGGGCCCATCACGCGAACGCGGTCGGGTGCCTCGACGCCGTCGTCGGACACGCGGCCACCCCAGCCGACATAGAAATCGTCGCTGGCGGCGGCGCCGACATTGACGCCTTCGGCTTCGACCACGAGTTCATGGCTGCCCCATTCGAGACCGCTCACCTTGATCTCGGAGGTCCCGCCGGTCGTGGTGGACACGACGCCTTCATTCACCTTGGTGACGGTGCGCGACCGGCGCCAGCGCCATTCCTCGCCATCCCGGTACCAGTCATAATGATAGTCGATGGCCAGCATCTTCCAGGCGAGGCGCTGCGCCACGGCAGCACCGTCGGCATTCACCGCAACAACCTGGAACACCGAATCCCCGCCCTCTTCCACGGATTCACCGAAGCCCGGCTTGAGGCCGACATAGAGATTCTCGGGCCGGTAGGGCACGCGCACGCTGTCCGTCACGGCACGTCCGCCGGGCTCTAGCACGCTGATCACGGCATTGATGCGCAAGGGGCGCCCGGCATTGCTGCCGGCATTGCCCGGCGCGAGACTGACAATGGCCGCCCCTGCCCCATCGGTCGTCTGGTCAGGCAGCTCGATGATACGTTCCTCGAAGGTCGCGTCATAGCGGCCGAACGAAAACCCATCAAAGGCAGGGAACGGATTGGGCTGTGGCTCAAGCCGGGCTTCAGCCTTGACCGTCAGGCCCGCGCCGGGCGCGCCATAAAGGAAGCGCGACGCGACCGCGATGTCCCGCGTGCCGCCCAGCTTCATAGCCGTCTTGTCGTCCGCCGTCAGGTCCACGGCAATGCGCTGCGGCACGAAGTCTTCGACGGCAAATCGCGCGCTTCCGGATGTCTCCGGCAAGCCATCTATTTCAATGGTGGCGCGCCATTGGCCGCGAGAGGCCCCCTTGGGCAGCTCGAAACTGTTCAATACGGCGCCGGACTCGGGATCGTCGAACCGGATCTTGTCCGCAACCAGGCCATTCGGGCGATAGATCACGAGATTGCCCGTGCGGTCGTCCACCTGGCGCCCGGCGCGGTCGCGCAAAAGCGCCGAAATCTTCACCGACTCGCCGGGACGATAGATGCCCCGGTCTGTATAGACATAGGCATCGACAATGCCCGGTGTCCGCCGGCCGCCGACAGCATGCTCGGACAGGTCAACCGGCGCGCGCGTCAGGTCCAGCGCGGCGAGCTCACCCTTCGCACTGAAGGCCAGCACCATTTTCGGCGCCATATTGCCGGCACCATTAGTGAGGGGCTTATCGAACGCGACCCGCCCCTGCTCATTGGTCCGCGTCTCTGCGAGGATTTCATTGCTCATGGCCACGAGCTGGACCGTCGTGTCCGGCACGGGCTTTCCGTCCTGCAGCGAGCGCAGCGTGATATCGAGCCCGTTTTCGCCTTCATAGGCCGTGATCGCCAGATCGGTCAGCATGATCCAGCGGCTGGACGAGGCGGGCGGGCCTTCCTGCGCGCTCAGTTTCGCCGCGTCCGTAATGCGCACATAATAAGCGCCCGGTTCCATCGTCGCGATCACATCCTGCAACGGGAAGACCGACACGATCGGCGCGTTCTGTTCGGCGGCAATATCCATCGTGCCCGACCAGATGACGGCCTCGACATCGCTCGGGCTGTCATTGCCCCAGGAATAGGAATACCGGCCCTGCCCCGTGGTTTCGCCTTCGGTGATGCTCTTGAACGCCAGCGCACGGTCATTCACGTGCGACACGCTGATATTCACCTTGTCGACATTCACCGTCTCGATTGGCAGGCCGTCAGCATCCTCGCGCGGCAGGATCACGCCCGCGCCCTTGAATCCCACATAAGGCGGGCGGTCGGCAAAATCGATCGGCACCGTTTCTTCGCGTTTCAACGTGCGCCCGTCAGCAGCCGGCAGGCCGGACAGGATCGTCGCGGTGCGACTGGTGCCGAAGGTCAGGCCGCCAATGCAAAGCTCGCGGCCCTCGACGCTCAGCGCCGGACGGAAGGCCGGGCGAAAATCGACATAGGGCGAATAGTCGGTCTTCGGGTCGAGCGCAGCCGAGAAGACGAGGCAGGCCAATGGCTGTTCGCCGGTCATGTCGATGCGATAGCGGAAATAGGAGAATTCCTGCTCCTGCGCGTCACGTGCCTTCTGGCGGCGCTGCTCACGCTGGCGGGCTGCGACCTGGTCCTTGGGGGCGCGCTGGACGACTTCGCCGGCGGCTCCGACCTCGTCAGACGTCTTGTTCTTGTCGCCACCGCCACACGCTGCGACGAGCCCGAAAAGGATGGCCGCGATGACGATCCGATACTTGCCCCGCGTCCCCGTGATGAACTGCGACATGAGCCTCTCCTCTATTTCTGTTGATATCCATACACCTGTTGGGCACGGCACCAACAGGGCGTGATTGGGTCAATTCAAAGGAATATTGCGATTTCGTCATGGCGCGAACGCGGCGACATCGCGGATGCCAGCCTTGCCAGTCCACGCGCGGCATCCGATGTAGGCACGCATGTGGGCTTGGCGCATCCTTGGCATGATTGCATTCGCGCTGGGCGCGATCGGCGTCGTCTTGCCGATCTGGCCGACGACGATCTTCTGGATTGTTGCCGCGCTCGCCTTCGCCAAGTCCAGCCCGCAATGGGCCGACTGGATCTATGCCCGCCCTGGCCTCGGCGTGCCAATCCGCACCTATGTCGAGACCGGCCGCATGAGCATGCGCAGCAAGTCCGCCGCGCTGGCAGGCATGGCCCTGGCCGCTGCCGGGACGGTCTACCTTTTCTGGAACAGGCCTTGGGCCATGACTGGCAGCCTCGGTTTCCTCGCGCTTGGCGCCGCCTTTGTGATCAGTCGGAAGCCGCCCTTTGCCCCCGAGCCCGAAACGCCTAAGAAAATCAGCACAAAACAACAGGGAGAATAAACGGCATGGATCTCAATCTGAAGGACAAGGTGATTTTCGTCGCGGGCGCCAGCCGCGGCATCGGTCTTGGCATTGTCGAGACATGCCTCGCCGAGGGCGCAAAGGTCGCCATTGCAGCGCGCGGTGCCGAGGCGCTGGAAGAACAGCGTGCGCGCCTGGCCAAGCAATATGGCGAGGACAAGCTCTGGGCCCGGGCCGGAGACTTGCGCGACAGTGAGACCATCGACTCCATGATCGAGGCCATCGAATCCGACTTCGGCCCACTTTGGGGCGCGGTTGCCAATGTCGGCCTGCACCCCTGCCCTCCTGGCTTTGAAGTGGATGATGAGACCTGGGATGGCGGCATCAGCCAGAATCTCGATTCCGCCTTCAAGCTTGCCCGCTCGGCCCTGCGCAAGATGACGCCACGCGGCGAAGGCTCGGTACTGATGATCACGTCCATCGCCGGGCTGGGCGCGCTGGGTACGCCATTGACCTATGGCACATCCAAGGCCGCGATGAACCACCTCGCCAAGGAACTCGCACGTGTTGCCGGACCATCGGGCGTGCGCGTCAATGCCATCGCGCCGGGCAATATCATCTTCCCGGGCGGCGACTGGGAAACCCGGTCCGAAGGCGAGCGCGGCGCAGCCTGGAAGAAATGGATCCGGCGCGAAGTGCCACTGAACCGGTTCGGCCGGCCTGACGAAATCGGCTCGGCGGCAGCCTACTTGCTCAGCCCGCTGGCTAGCTTCGTGACTGGTGCCGTCCTGCCGGTCGATGGCGGCCAGACCAAATAGGTTTGACCGTCTCGCTATAAAGCGCGCCCGGTGTCCCAGATGCCGGGCGCAACTGCATTTGCCTGCAACGATTCGAGGTTCCATGCATTGTTTAGGCACAGGACTATTCCTGAAGCGGCGCAGGCCTGAGCGGCCTGCCGACGCGCCAGAACACTAAGCAAGGAGACATAATCATGACTCAACGCGCTCGAGGACGAAAACTCGCTATCCTCGCCACTGACGGCTTCGAACAGGTCGAGCTGACCTCGCCCAAGGAAGCCATCGAAAACGCTGGCGGCGAGACGACGATCGTTTCGATCAATCACGGCACGATCCAGGCCAACAAGCACCGCGAACATGGCGACACGTTCAAGGTCGACATGACACTGGACGATGCGAAGGCGAAAGATTTCGACGCCCTGCTCATTCCCGGCGGCCTGTTCAGCCCGGACGCCCTGCGCACCAACCAGAAAGCCAAGGACTTTGCGTCCGCCTTCTTCGCGCAGAAGAAGCCCGTTTTTTCGATCTGCCACGGCCCTCAAGTGTTGATCTCGGCCAATCTCGTCAATGGCCGTGAAGTGACCGGCTACCCTGCCATCCAGCAGGACCTCAAGAATGCAGGCGCCCGCGTCCTCGATCAGTCTGTTGTCGTGGACTCCGGTCTCGTCACGTCGCGTTCGCCCGATGACCTCGGCGACTTCAACGCCAAGATCGTCGAGGAAATCTGCGAAGGCAAACATGCCGAACAGCGCCAGTCCGTGACCGCATAACACGGGCAGCGACGCTTCCATGGGAGCGAAACGCAGAGTACTAAAGGCGCTCTCCGTCTGGAGGGCGCCTTTTTCTGTCCCGGCTGTGGGGGAGGCATCGCCCCGTTACCTTGCAGCGGATCAAGCTTGCGCCCCGGGGGCCGCCTGCTGCATAGGCCTGCCATGCCTGACGCGCGCCCTTCCTCCCACCACGACGCCATCGTCCTCGGCGCTGGCGCGGCCGGACTGTTCTGCGCCAGCCGCATGGGACAGACGGGTCTCAATGTCCTCGTGATCGATCACGCGGCAAAACCTGCCGAGAAGGTACGCATTTCCGGCGGCGGGCGATGCAATTTCACCAATATCCATGCCGCGCCGGACCGATTCATTTCGGAAAACCCGCATTTTGCCAAGTCTGCCCTCGCCCGCTACACGCCGGGCGATTTTCTCACCCTGCTGACGCGTCATGGCATTACCTGGCATGAGAAGACGCTCGGCCAGCTCTTCTGCGACCAGAAATCCGGCGCGATCATCAAGATGCTGCTGGGCGAGCTCGAAGCCGTCGGCGGTGAACTGCGCCTCGGCACAGAGATAAAGTCCATTGCCCATGCCGACGGCCTGTTCACGGTGGAAACCTCCGCCGGCGCATTCAACGCGCCGAAGCTTGTCGTTGCCACTGGCGGGCTCTCCATCCCCAAGATGGGCGCCACCGGCCTCGCCTATGACCTGGCCCGCCAGTTCGGTCATGACATCATCCCCACCCGCGCGGCGCTCGTGCCCTTCGTCTTCACCGGCGCCGACCATGAGGACTTCGCCTCGATCTCCGGCGTCGCCTGCGACGTGCGCGCCACCACAGACAGCGCCGCCTTCGACGAGGCCATGCTGTTCACCCATCGCGGCCTGTCAGGCCCCGCGATCCTGCAAATCTCTTCCTACTGGTCCCCGGGCCAGCCCGTGACGCTGAGGCTCCTGCCGGGCACCGACATTCGTGAAACGCTGAAAGCCGCCAAGCGCGACCGACCGATGCAGACCTTGGTGGCAGCGCTCGAAGGCCTCTTCGCCAAACGGCTCGCCGACCTCATCCTGCAACGGACGAACCACCCCCCTGCCACCCGCCTCGCCGACACCCCCCACATCACGCTCGACGCCCTCGCCACCACCCTCGCGGCATGGGTCGTGCGCCCTGCCGGCACCGAGGGCTGGCGTACGGCAGAAGTCACGGCTGGTGGGATAGACACGTCGGGCCTGTCGTCCAAAACCATGGAGAGCCGCAAGGTTGCAGGACTCTATTTCATCGGCGAATGCGTCGATGTGACGGGCTGGCTTGGCGGCTATAACTTCCAGTGGGCCTGGGCAAGCGCCGCCGCCGCTGCAGCCGGAGCGGCTGTGTAACACAAGCGTTGCAACAGACCGCTTGACGCAAGGCTGCACTGGCCGCATGCGATGCGATCATGAGCCAGACCGACAAGACCGCCAGCCAGCCAGCCCGCCGGACGCTGATCCTCGGCGCCAGTCTGCTGGGCGCTGTGCTTGTCATCTTCATCATGGGGAAGCTCGGGCTTCTCCCCCGCGCAGACACGCTCAACAGCTGGATGGAAACCGTTGCCGGCAGTCCGTGGGGATTGCCCGCCCTGATCCTGGTCTTCTGCGTCGCAGCTTTTCTCGGCGTCCCGCAATTCGCCCTGATTGCTGCAGCCGTCGCCCTGTTCGGTCCCTGGCTTGGCTTTGCCTATGCGTGGATCGCCAACATGTTTTCGGGCTCACTCACTTTCTGGGTCGGCCGTATGGCCGGCGAGCAGGCCTTCCGCCGCTATGCCGGCGCCACCGCCAACAGGCTTGCCGCCTTTGTTGGCCGCAACGCCTTCGCGACCAGTGCACTTGTGCGCAATGTACCGACCGGTCCGTTCATCATGGTCAACATGGCATTCGGCGTCAGCACCGCGAAATATCGCGACTTTGCCCTCGGCATGGCAGTTGGCATTCTGCCCAAGCTCGCGCTGATCGCCTTTGCCGGCCAGAGCCTGTTTGCCGCGCTCAAGGGCAATCCCGGAATCGCCATTCTCGCCGCAATCACTGCAGCCGCCATCTATGCAGCAATCGCGCTTTATGCCCGGACGCGTATGGCGCCCAAAGGGCAATCTGTTCCCCTGATCAGCGACCCGCCGGTTGACACGGGGACGAAACAAGATGAATAAAAGTGCCATGTGGAAGAATTTGCCTCTTAGCCTCTTGCTTACCGGCCCCTGGCCGGAGCCGACTGCCTAGAACCGGCAGTCGCGCGGCCAGGGGAATGCTTCAAGCCTCCCTCACACATTCAGCAGAGCCGCAAAACCATGACTTCCAATCCTCATATCCGCATCTTTGACACAACCTTGCGTGACGGCGAGCAATCGCCCGGCGCGTCCATGACCCATATCGAAAAGCTCGAACTCGCGAGCCTGATGGAAGACATGGGCGTCGACGTGATCGAAGCCGGTTTCCCAGCCGCCTCCGACGGTGACTTCGCCGCTGTCAGCGCCATCGCCGCCCAGTCGAAGAGCGCCATCATCTGCGGCCTCGCCCGCTCCACCCCGTCGGACATCGAACGCTGCGCTGAGGCTGTAAAGCACGCCGCCCGCCCGCGCATCCATACGTTCATTTCAACCAGCCCCGTGCACATGAAGCACAAGCTGAAAATGGGCGCGAACGCCGTGCTCGAAGCCGTCGGCCGTTCGGTCGCCCAGGCGCGCAATCATACCGACGATGTCGAATGGAGCGCAGAGGACGCGACCCGGACCGAGTTCGACTTCCTGTGCAAGTGCATTGATCTTGCGATTGCGTCAGGCGCCACCACGATCAACGTGCCCGACACGGTTGGCTATTCCCACCCGGATGAATACGGCGCACTGTTCCGCCGCCTGATCGAGAATGTCGCGAACTCGGACAAGGTGATCTGGTCGGCCCATTGCCACAATGACCTCGGCCTCGCCGTCGCCAACTCGATCTCGGCCGTCGCCAATGGCGCCCGCCAGATTGAATGCGCCATCAACGGACTCGGTGAACGGGCCGGCAATGCCGCGCTCGAAGAAGTCGTCATGGCGATGAAGGTGCGCGAAGACACACTGCCCTTCTCGACTAAGGTCAATCCGGCCTACCTGTCGCGCGCCTCGGCCATGGTCAGCCGCATCACGGGTTTCCCGGTGCAGTACAACAAGGCCATTGTCGGCAAGAACGCCTTCGCGCACGAAAGCGGCATCCACCAGGATGGCATGCTGAAAAATGCCGAGACCTACGAGATCATGAAGCCGGAAGATGTCGGCGTTGCGAAAACCTCACTGGTCATGGGCAAGCATTCAGGCCGTCACGCCTTCCGCGACAAGCTGGAAAGCATGGGCTATTTCCTCGAAGGCGATGCGCTGAACGATGCCTTCAAGCGCTTCAAGACCCTGGCCGACAAGAAAAAGCATGTCTTCGACGACGACATCGCCGTGCTGGTCGACGACCAACTGGCCGCTGAAGGCGAGCGCATCGTGTTCAAACGCCTGCGCGTCGTCTGTGGCACCGACGGCCCGCAAACGGCCGAGATCGACCTGACGATCGAAGGTGACGAAAAATATGCCATCGCCCGTGGTAATGGCCCGGTGGATGCGGTCTTCAACGCCATCCGCCAGATCGTACCCCATGATGCAAAGCTGGATCTCTATCAAGTCCACGCCGTGACCGGCGGGACCGATGCACAGGCGACCGTTTCGGTTCGTCTGAATGGTGAAGGCATCATGGCGACGGGGCGCTCGTCAGACCCCGACACACTTGTCGCCAGCGCCAAGGCCTACCTCCACGCGGTGAACAAGCTCGAGGCCCGCAAGGCCAAACGCAAGGCAGCCTAAGGGAACTTAACTGCACCTCACGCGATTCAGGTGTGCAGACACTCTGGATCGCGTTAGGAAACGGGCATGGCCAACGTACACAATCTCGAATCGCTTTTGGCGAGCCTGACAGAATGCACGTCAGGCGAAGACGTGACGGTACGGGACATGCTGAACGCCGTCGGACGCCGGTCCTATGGTCCCATCCTGCTCCTGCTCGGCTTCATCGCGGTGACGCCGCTGACGATCATTCCCGGGACAAGCTGGATCGTTGCGCTGATCACGTTGCTGATCGCCGGACAAATCGTGATTGGCCGGAAATTTCCCTGGGTGCCCCGGCGCGTGCTGGACATATCCTTTCCGCGCACAGCCCTGGTAACCGGTGTGGAGCAGGCCAGTAAATACGTCCGACCGGTCGACCGGGTCCTGAAGCCGCGACTCGCCTTCCTGTCCGGTCCACCTTTTGTTGCGCTGGCGGCGCTGGTCTGCGTCGCGGCCGCGCTGGTGACATTCCCCCTCGGCCTTATTCCGTTCGGTCCGCTCCTGCCCGGACTGACCGTTCTTCTGTTCGGTCTCGGCCTGACAGCGCGCGACGGCTTTGTGCTGATAGCAGCGGGCGCAGGGCTCGCCAGCGCTGTCTGGCTGCTCTTGCGGGTGTGGTCCGCCCTCCCTTTCGGGTGACCAACGCAGATTCCCGTATCAGGACAGTTGGCTTGCGCCGCTTCGACGCCGCCTGTTACATGCGTGGGCGCAGAATGCGCCGGGACCGCGGATAATGACCAATCTCAGCTATTCCGAAGAAAGGACTGTGACGACCCACGTCCGTCGCCGGCCAGAGCGCCATTTGCCTTTCATGCCTTATGGCTTCGTTCCGTTATTCGGCTTGCTGGTGCTGCTTTGGATCGGCATGGGCCCTTTTGCGAAACACATCATCGAACAAACCGCCACCCGCTCCGCTGAACAGACGCTGGCAGCCAACGGCGCTGACTGGGCGCGGCCAGTCGTATCGGGTCAATGGGTCTGGCTTGAAGGCCAGCCGCCGACCCCGATGGAAGGTGAGCAAATCATCGCCTTGATGCGCGCGTCGCAGACACCTACCTGGTTGGGCTCGGCAGCACCCGTCACGCGTGTGGTCGAACGGTTTGGCACTTCGGTGATCACACCCACCGCGACCCGCAAACCGGAATGGACGTTTCGCCTTGCCGACGGCGTGCTCAACCTGAACGGCAATGTCCCCAACGAGACGACACGCGCTTCGCTGGTGGCAACCGCCGAAGGGCTCATTGATGCGCCCCGCATCGCTAGTGTCGCAGATTTTCTGACGGTGACCCGTGTTGCAGCCGATCCGGCCTATGCTGAAGTTGCGCTCAAAGGGATCCGGGCAGTTGGCAGCTGCGACCGCGGCGTCGCGACATTCCTGGGCGAGGAATTCTCCCTGCGTTGCGAACTGCCGCAATCGGGTGTAGCCGCACTCCAGCAAGTGATTGCCAGCCCCCAGCCTGTCGGGCGCCTCGGCAATGTCGATATCCTGCCCAATGAAGCGGTCGCCACGTGCGAAACATCGCTCTCCGATCTCCTCGGCATGACCCACATACAGTTCGCCCCATCGAGCGCCGCCATCGACCCCAGCAGCTCGGCCCTGCTCCATTCGGTTGCAGATGCCGCGACAACATGCCCCGGCACGTTGCGGATCGAAGGCCATACGGACAGCATGGGCAGCGCGAATGCCAATGAATTGCTGGGTGACGCCCGTGCCGAAGCTGTCCGCGCCGCCTTGATTGCGCGCGGCGTTCCGGCGGAGCGCCTGTTGGCCGAAGGTTTTGGCGCCCGAAAGCCAATTCACGACAATACTACAGCGGAAGGACGAGCGCATAACCGGCGGATCGAAATTCGCGTCGTCCGTGCATCCGATTGACCCCGACAGAGCATTCGGGCTCTTTTGCTCTAGCGAGTTTATATCATGTGGTTTCTTCTTACTCAGATCTTCCCCCTTCTGCTCCTGGCCGCCGTGCTTGGCGCCGTGCTGGCCTATTGGTGGCTGAAAAACCGGCAGGAAGACGTGACCGAGTCTTATGAACGGGTTTCCGAAAAGCTGGAGGCACTCAGCGTGCGCCCCGAACCTGCAGCCCGGGAAGACTACGAGGCCGGCATGGCGCTGATCTCGTCGGCTGTTCGATCGCTCCGCATGCCGGATATGGAGCCGGTGACCCAGCGCCTGTCCTCAGTCGAAAGCGCCATCTCCGGCTTCACCGTGCCGGAGACTGACCTGAGTCCGGTGCAGGGCAAGCTCGACGCAGTGGAAACCAGCCTTTCAAGCCTCGACGAACGTCTATCCCGACTCGATGGACGCCTGTCCGACCTGGATAGCACCTTGTCGTCGGTCGCAGGTGCCGTGACGGGGCTCAACAATACAGACTTATCGCCACTGGAAAGCCGGTTCGGGAAGATCGAAGAATCGCTCGCCGCGATCAAAGTGCCTGAAGTCGATCTTGGCCCCCTGCACAGTGGTCTCGCCCGTCTCGACCTCACCATTGCGGGTCTCGACAGGCCCCAGACCGATCTCGGACCGGTCCAGGCGCGCCTTGCGGAATTGGAGAGCCGCATTGCGCTTCTCGGAGACCGGCTTGAAGCGGCACAGAAGCGTGACTTCGACAAGCTATCGTCTGAGATCACTGGTGTCGCCTCGGGCATTTCCGGCATCGAAATGCCGGATCTCGGCTCCATCTACCAGCGGCTGGTCAGCGTTGAGCACGCGATTGCGAGCTTCACTGTCCCCGAACCGAACATGACACCGCTTTATGACCGGCTCGCCGCGCTCGAAGAATCACTGGCGGCCATGCGCACCAGCCTGCCGGGCGCGCCCGACCTGGCACCTGTCGAGCGACGCATCGCGAGCCTGCAGGAGGCTTTCCTAACACAGACTCCGGTGGACATGTCGCCGGTTCTGACCGTAGTCCAGTCAATCGAGGGACGTCTCGATCTCGAGGCGATGGAGAACCGCCTCAACGCCATCGAGTATGGCCTCGCCGCGATCCATCACACACTGCGCGCCCGACCGGAGGCCAGCACGGCCCGTGCTGAGCGCGCGCCGGTGACAAGGACCACGACCATAGCGCGCGCGCCCGTTCTGGAACGCCGCGCCGCACCGGCACCCGCTGCCGCGCCAGCCCTGCCACCTCCCCGCGATGTCGACCCCATCAACACAGCGCGGCGCGAAGATGACGAAGCGAACCTGCTCGTCGAAGCAGCGTTTGGCGAACCTGACGAGCTTGAACGGATCAACGGCGTGGGTCCGATGCTATGCGAATTGCTGCACGAAATCGGCGTGTTCTATTTCTGGCAAGTCGCCGAATGGAGCCCGCAGGATGTGGATTGGGTGGACGACAAGCTGATGCATTTCAAGGGCCGTATCCAGCGCGACAAATGGGTTGACCAGGCACAGTCACTCGCGGCCCTGCCGGATGCTGCGCGGCGTCCGGGCTCTTAGGTGATTTCGCTACACGCCGCTTGACACGGATGGAAAGTCCGGCGACCGAAGCGGCGTGAAACCTGACCTCTCCCTTCCCCCCGTTCGGGGCAAACTCCTCCAGAATGCGAGCCTTGCGCCCTACACTTGGTTTCGGGTGGGCGGGCCAGCCGACTGGCTGTTCCTGCCAGCGGACGAAGACGATCTCGCTGATTTCCTGAGCGCCCTTGATCCATCCGTTCCGGTGACCGTTCTCGGCGTCGGCTCGAACCTCATCGTGCGCGATGGCGGTATCGAGGGTGTCGTGGTCAGGCTGATGGGAAAGTACTGGGGCGAGGTCGACGCGCTGGACGATGGCACTGTTACCCCGCGCGCGGGCGCGCTCGACCTGTCGGTCGCAAAGGCCGCGGCAAGCGCCGGCATAAGAGGTCTCGAATTCCTGTCAGGCATTCCCGGCTCTGTCGGCGGCGCAACGCGCACCAATGCGGGGTGCTATGGCGCCGAACTGAAGGACGTGCTGCTCAGGCTCGAGGGCGTTACCCGGTCAGGCGCGCGCGCTGCATTCAAGGGTGAAGGATTGCCGGGTGACCTGCCCGAAGCGCATTTTTCCTATCGCCACACGGACCTGCCGGATGATTTCATCGTTACGCGCCTTGTCTTGAAGGGCAGTGGAGCCGATACGCCCGCCGACATCCTGGCTGACATTGAAACCCTCCAGGCGCGCCGCGCCGAGACCCAGCCCATTCGCGACAAGACATCCGGTTCAACCTTTGCCAATCCCGACCCGCCCGGAACACCTGATCAACGATCAGCCTGGAAGGTCATTGACGCCGCCGGATGCCGGGGTTTGCGCGTCGGCGGCGCACAGGTTTCGGAAAAGCACTGCAATTTTCTCATCAATACCGGTGACGCAACGGCTGCGGACCTCGAGGCGCTCGGCGAACTTGTTCGCGCGCGTGTTTCCGAACACAGCGGCATTCAGCTGCGGTGGGAAGTGCGCCGCATTGGCCGGATCCAGCCGCCCGCCTGACGCGCGCTAGAAAGTACCGTGCAGCTCGAACGTGAAGATCGGCCCGAAATGGCGGGTGCGGGACTCAGAACGCACGAGCGCACCGAGACGGTTGGGATCATAAGTATCCCTGCGCAGCCAGTCATGCTGATCGAGGATATTGCCCACGACCAATTTTCCCGTCATGCCCAGCAGGGCCTTGTGCTCGACATAGATATTCGAGAAAGGGGGCTGATTACCGGAATGAAAGCGCTCATTGAGCGTGTACTCGGGATTTCCATTGTACGATTCCAGATAGAGGCCCACGGCCCAGTCTGTTTGCGGAATGTCACGGCGCAGTTCCGCATCGAGGTAATAGATGGTGCTGCCATTGATCGGGCGCTCGACACCGGTCAGAGGATCTTCGACACGGGAATCACGCCATTCACCGCCGAATGTCAGCTCCGTTCCGGATAAGCCGAGCTTCGCAAACTTGAGCGTGGCATCCAGATCAACACCCACACGCCAAGCAGAATCGATATTACCCGGGCCGTCTCCGGTCCCGATCGGAATCCTGTCCGCGATGTCTTCGATATCCGATCCGAACACGGTCAGCGACGCAGCGCCCCAGTCTTTGAAATCCTTCTCGGCTGTCACGCTCAGTTTCCAGGCTTGCTCGGGGACGATCTCCGAATTGCCCTGGCTGCCATTGCCCTGATTGAGGTTCACTGACGAAACAAAGTCGAAGAAATCGAGCTGGCCCACTTCCCGGTCAAGTCGCGCGACAAGTTGAAGTGTCGGGTCGACTTGCCAGGACAGGCTGGCAAATCCCTTGGGGCGGGTGAAGGTGCGCACGTTCTCAGCATCGCCCGACTGGGAGAGCTCCGACATTTCCATGCCCAGTGAAACCTGCAGATTGAGATTTGGCGCGAGCACCCGCCCGTGCGTGACGGACAATTCTCCGCGTTGCTCCTCCACGCGCGAATTGGCGTTCGGTAACACCAATTCCACGAGCGGTGCACCGCCGGTCGATCGGAACAGCGCGGCTTCGGCATCCAGATAATTGAAGGCCCCTTCCAGGGAAACCTGCCAGTCCCGTCCTTCCGAGGGCACCCAGGCGTATTCACTGCGCAGAATATACTCGCCCTCCTCAACGGTCTGCTCGAACACCGATTCTGAAACACCCGAGCCATCCAGATTCCCGCGAAGGACATGGTCAACTGACGGGCTGTTTTCGCGGCGAACTAGCGCGATCGTCTTCAGGCGCCCCGGTCCGAAACCGAATTCATAGTCCCCGCCAATCTCGGCATTGGTTTCATCTTCAGATCCCTGAAACAGGCGGCGTCCAACCACGCCGACGATCGGGAACAGTTTGGAGACTTCCTTGTCGTCGGGCTGGTAGGTCGAAAACTCTGCGCTTAAATTGGCGACGGAGCCGCCAGCCGGATTCCATGCAAGCGATCCGGCTATCGACGCGTTTTCGGCTTGGTGCGTGAAATCTTCCTTTCGCATTTCAATCACGTTAGCTGCACCATCGGTTGCGCGTTCCGGTCCAGCGCTGGCACCGCGTTCGGGGTCGCTCTCCGCTTCAATCGCCCAACTGAGCGCCCCTCTCTGGCCCGAGAGGGTCATGCCGAAATCATTGTAGGTGGGGCGAAGGTTTTCCCGGCTGCGCACTTTCCATTTCCACGTGCCCGACATGCCGGTCGATTCCTTGGTCGTCACATTCACGACCTGACCCGACAGTCCGGGGATACCGAGCGCCGTGCCATCAAGCACTTCAATCTTGTCGACATTGATCGTCGAGATGCGTCCAAGCACAGATTGGGCGTCATTCGATTTGCCCGAAACCCGCTGCCCGTTGATCAGGATATTGCCGCTGGCCTGCCCGAATCCGCGCGATCCGCTGTCGCCGCTATCGATGGAAAGACCCGGAATGCGCCTGACAATATCAAGAGCTGTGCGCGGGGCGAACTGCGCGAAATCCTCGGCCTTGTATTCGGTCTTGTCCGATGTGCTGGTGGCGACTGCCAGATCAGCGCCGAATGCACTTTGGGCTGAAAGCGCAAAAAGCAGGCTCGCACACACAGGGACACGATTTTTCATGTGAACGCTTCCTCGCGGTTTTCTTTTTTTGGAAAACAACGGAGTCGTCCGTCACTTTCATCGTCTATCGATATGGATCGACTACGCGTGTAGTCGATCCATGACAATCTCCCTTTGGTGACTTTTTCGTAACTTGAGCGGCATCATGATCTGGTTTCGCCTGACTCATGCCGCTTTTGTGCAGCACAGGCAGTGGCAAGCGGGCGATTTTCCATCCGTAACACTCAAGAAGGACCAGCGATGAAACGCGTAGCTGTAATTTACGGAGGCTGGTCTTCCGAACGCGAGGTCTCTCTGTCCTCAGGCGGACAAATGGCCGAGGCGGCGCGGAAAGCAGGCTATGATGTCGTCGAAATAGACGCTGGCCGAGGCCTCGCCATCCAGCTTGCCGAAGCGGCGCCAGACGTCGTCCTCAACGGGCTCCATGGCCCCTGGGGCGAGGATGGTTGCGTACAAGGTCTCCTGGAAGTGATGGGCCTGCCCTACACCCATTCCGGCGTGCTCGCCTCCGCCCTGGCAATGGACAAGTTGAAGTCGAAGGCCGTGTACCGCGAGGCCGGATTGCCGGTCGCCGAAGACAAGCGGGTGACGCGGGAAGAAGCTGCCGCGAGCCACCCGCTCAAGCCGCCTTACGTGATCAAACCCGTGGCCGAAGGGTCGAGCTTTGGCGTCCTGATCGTGCGCGAAGGCGCCAATAGCCCACCGCAAGAATTGCTCGGTGCCGGATGGCATTATGGCGACAATCTCATGGCCGAAGAGTTCATCCCCGGACGCGAGTTGACGGTCGGCGTGCTGGGCGACCGCGCCCTTGCTGTTACCGAGATCACGACCTTAAGGGACTATTACGATTTTGATGCGAAATATCAGGCTGGAGGATCGCGGCATGTGATCCCGGCAAACCTGCCTGCACGCGTGACCGAAGCTGCAATGGACGCAGCTCTCAGGGCACATCAGGCGCTTGGATGCCGGGGCGCGACGCGGTCCGACTTTCGCTATGACGACAAGAGAGACCGCCTCGTGATCCTGGAAACAAATACCCAACCTGGCATGACGCCCACCTCGCTTGTCCCCGAGCAGGCCGCTTTCGTTGGCATGTCCTTCGAAGCGCTTGTTGCCTGGATGATCGAGGATGCCTCATGCCAAAGGTAAACCGGAACCAGTCTGTCCCTTCCCGCTCGCGCCTGCGCCCTGCCACCATTGTCGACGAATCGACGGGCGAGGAAATTCGCGTATCTTCCATCCTGTTCGGTCTCGTGATGCTGGTCGCGATTGTTGTCGCAACCGCTGCGTGGATGGGTGGGTCCCTGTCACAGATCGAAACCCGCTTCGGCGGCTTCCTTGACGACACGGCGCGTATGGCCGGTGTGTCGGTGAATGATGTCTCCGTACTCGGTCTCGAACAGAACCCTGCCCTGGTGGACGACATACGCGCTGCCGCCATGATCGAGCCTGGCGAAAACATGTTTCGGGCCGACCCACAGCTGATCCGCCGCCGCGTCGAGGCGACCCGCAAGGTGCTGAACGTTCGGGTCCATCGCCTGTGGCCGGGCCAGATCGTGATCATTGCCGACGCCGCCGAACCGGTTGCCCTCTGGCATGACGGCAAGGAATGGACAGTTGTCGATGGTCTCGGTCGCATCATGCCGGATGCACGCTCCAGTGACTACAAGACGCTCGTTCGACTCGCCGGCCAGGGCGCGCCGACGGCAGCCCCTCAGCTCGTGAACGCCTTGAAAAAGGTACCGGACGTGTCGACCCGCCTTGCCATTGCCACACGCATTGCCGACCGGCGCTGGGATGTGCGTCTCGTGAATGGTGCCACCGTTCGCCTGCCGGAAGACGATGCCATGGACGGTGCCCTCTCCCGACTGTCGACGCTCCAGACCCGCACGGCCCTGATGCAGCGACCCGTCACGATGATCGACCTTCGCAACAAGGGTCGCATCTACCTCTCCCCGGCTCAGGGCGGCACCGCGCGCAAGACAGCAGAGGCGGCCCGTTCCTGATGGCAAATGTCCAGTCCAGACGTATCGCCCTCAGCGGGTCTCGCAGCACCGGCACGGTCGCAGCACTGGACATCGGCTGCTCCAAGATCACTTGCCTGATCGGTCGCAATGACGGGTCTGGCCCGCGGCGCTTCAAGATATTGGGCGGCGGCCGCCAGCAGTCGCGTGGTTTCAATGGTGGCGCCATTACCGACATGGAAGGCCTCGAACGGTCTATCCGACTTGCCGTGGAAGACGCTGAACGCGAAGCGGGCGAACAGATCAGTGAAGTCATTCTCGGCATCACCGGCCCGAAACTCGCCTGCACATTGGTCACAGCCGCCATCGACATAGGCGGGCACGCGATTACCCACAAAGAGGTCAAACGGCTTCAGGCCCTCGCGCTTACCAAGATCCCGACAAAGGGTGTCGACATTCTTGCTGCCTGGCCCGTCGCGTACCGCGTCGACCAGCAGGAAGGCGTTCGCCAACCCGTTGGCATGTATGCCGAGCAACTCGGTATCCTCCTTTCTGTCGTCACGGCACCGCGTCCGATCATCAAGAATCTCGTAGAATGCGTTGGCCGGGCTCACCTCGGTGTCTCCGCCCTCGTCCCTTCCTCAATCGCCAGCGGTGCCGGCACCCTGATCGACGACGAGATCGAGAATGGTGCCATCTGTATCGACATGGGGGCTGGCGTCACTGCCGTGTCAGTCTACCTCAACGGTTCGCCTGCCTGGCTCGGTCTCGTTCCAACAGGCGGAACGCACGTCACCAGCGACATCGCACAAGGTATCGGCACGACTTTCGCCGCGGCAGAGCGCCTTAAGTCCGTGTATGGCACCGCAAATCTTGAAGGCCCGGGCCTTGCCGAACGCATCGAGGCCCCGCGCCTTGGTGATGATGGCCGCTTGCACGGCATGCGGATGGAAAAGGGCGCGATCGCGGACATTATTGCGCCGCGAATCGAGGAAACATTCGAACTCGTCCAGAAGTGCCTTAATGGCAGTGGTGTACGCTCCGTACTGCCGCGCCGCATCGTCCTCACAGGCGGCGCCAGCCAGCTTGCAGGGGTACGCGACGTTGCCTCACGGATTTTCAACTCACCCGTCCGTCTCGGGCGGCCAACGATTGCTGAATTTCTCGGCGAAACACTGGGAACGCCTGCTTTTTCGACGGCTTCGGGTCTGCTACTGTACTCTGAACTGGGGTTTGTGGACGCCGCGCGGGCTGGCGTTGCGTTGAAAGAATATGGGACCGAAACCGGAAGCGGCGCGGTGAACAAGGCGCTCGATTGGCTGAAAGAAAATTTTTGACGCCTTTTGCACTGACTTAACTGTCTTTTAGCCGTGAGGTGTGAAGGTGCGTCTCAAACCGGTCCAGAATGTATATTGAGGTACGCGAATGACACATGAACTCAAGCCCAGGATCCTCGTCTTCGGTGTTGGCGGCGCAGGCGGCAACGCCGTCGACAACATGATCGAGGCAAACCTGCAGGGTGTCGAGTTCATCGTCGCTAATACGGACGCGCAGGCGCTGTTTCGCTCCAAGACAGAACAACGCATCCAGCTCGGCCCGGAAACCACGTCAGGCCTTGGCGCTGGTGCCCGCCCGGATGTTGGCGCGAAAGCAGCCGAAGAATCGATCGACGAGATCAAGATGTATCTCGAAGGCGCTCACATGGTCTTCATCGCCGCCGGCATGGGTGGCGGCACGGGAACCGGCGCAGCACCGGTCATTGCTCGCACCGCACAGGAAATGGGAATCCTCACCGTCGCTGTCGTGACCAAGCCGTTCGGTTTCGAAGGCGCCCGCCGCATGTCGCTGGCCGATCAGGGCCTGCTCGAAATCCGCGAACATGTCGACACGATGATCGTCGTGCCGAACCAGAACCTCTTCCGGATCGCAAACGACCGGACAACCTTCGCCGAAGCCTTCCGCATGGCTGATGACGTGCTTTATTCCGGCGTGCGTGGCATTACCGACCTGATGGTCATGCCTGGCCTTATCAATCTCGACTTTGCCGATGTCGGCTCGATCATGCGGGGCATGGGCACGGCCATGATGGGCATGGGCGAAGCCGAAGGCGAGAACCGCGCACTTGAAGCGGCCCGCGCCGCTATCGACAATCCCCTGCTCGACGACGTGAGCCTGAAGGGCGCCCGGGGCGTGCTGATCAACATCACCGGCGGCTATGACATGACGCTCTTCGAACTTGACGAGGCGGCCAACGAGATCCGCCGGGAAATCGACCCGAACGCCAACATCATCCTCGGTTCGGCCTTCGACAGCGAACTTGAGGGCAAGATTCGCGTGTCGGTCATTGCCGCAGGCATTGAATCCGGCCTGACTGTCGAGGCTGCGCCCCAGCCTGTCCAACAGACTGTGCGCCAACCCATCGCCGAACCGATTGCCGAAGAAGTTATACAGCCCGAGGCCCCCACCGATGAAGACCGTCCTCTTGTGATCACGGGTCATGTGCCATCGCTGCGGTCCGAAGAGAGCGATCCCCGGTCCGACTTCTCGGGCCAGCCACTGCCAGCTGACCATTATGAAGGCGCTGAAGGCAGCGACGAAGTATCAGCAGACGCGGTGTTCGGGTCGCGCAAAGAGACCCCTGCCCCGGACAAGGCGCGCCCCGATCAAGGCGCTTCGGGCTTTTCCCATCTGTTCGGCTGGCGCCGCAGCCAGCAGGGCGAAAATGATGACGCGCCGGAAGCGGCCATTCCGGCACAAATCATCTCATCACCGGACGACCATCCGGAGGCAGCGCCGTTTGACGATGCCGACCTCGAAATCCCGGCATTCCTTCGCCGGTCTGCCAACCACTGATCTTTCGGCAGAAAGCACAGCTCGAAGGCACGGGTTCGCTACAAATTCATTTCATATATAACAGGGCCGTAACGTAGGTTACGGCCCTTTTTGTAACACGTCGAAACAAGCCGTGTTTTGTACTCGCGCTTAACCACATCCAGATAGCAGGCTTTAGCGGAGGGTCGATGCGGTGTTGAGTGGCGTGCAGATGCAGCAGACAATTGAACGTCCAGCAGTTTGTGCCGGCATTGGTGTTCATAGCGGCGAAAAAGCCCGACTTGTTCTGAAGCCTGCACCCGTCGGCAGCGGCGTCGTTTTCCGCCGGACAGACCTTGATGCGACGGATATCGAAATAAGGGCACATGCCGATTCGGTGTCTGACACCCGTCTTGGCACCACATTGACGAACGAAGCGGGGGTTTCAGTCGCCGTGGTGGAACACCTGATGGCGGCACTGGCCGGCTTGGGCGTGGACAATCTGATCATCGAGATCGACGGACCGGAAGTCCCGATCATGGACGGCTCATCGGCGGTTTATTGTGAACTGCTGTTGCAGGCCGGCCTAAAAACCCAGACGGCACCGCGTCGCCGCATCCGGATTCTCGAGCGCGTCGAAATCATCGATGGCCCGAAACGCGCCACGCTATCGCCATCCGACGATACCGTTCTCAGCCTGCGGGCCCGTATCGAGTATGAGGATTCCGTCATCGGCATTCAGCAAATGGCCCTGCGCATGGCGCCCGGCATGTTCGCCCGGGACCTTGCTTTCGCCCGCACCTATGGCTTCGCCCGCGACGTGGACATGCTGCGCGCGATTGGCCTTGCCCGGGGCGGCTCGCTCGACAATGCCATCGTTCTTGAGGATGGCGCCGTGATGAACCCCGAAGGCCTGCGGGCCGAAGACGAGTTCGTCCGCCACAAGATGCTTGATGCTGTCGGCGACCTCATGCTGACAGGTGCACCGATCGCAGGCAGCTATGATGCCGTCCAACCGGGTCACGCGCTCAACAACGCTCTGGTGCGCAAACTCTTGGCCACACCCTCAGCCTGGTGCTGGGAAACCGATGTGGACGCAATGGCCCGACGCCCTGAACCTGCACGCGCCGCCGTCTGAATCTGGCCTGCACATTGCCTTTGTTAAATGTGCGGCCTGACAATGATCCTTGGAAAACCTGTCCGGTTCAGGCTAATCAAGCTGAAGACATTCACAGCTGAAAGTTCCCGACCGGCATGTCCCTTCTGAAACTCCGCCCGAGCCTCTTGATCCTGGCCTGTATTCTCGCCGTTTCGGGATGCCAGTCCGCCAGCAAACGCAAACAGGAGCTCGCCTATGTCGAGCGTCCGGTCGAACAATTGTACAATGCTGCAGCCGAGCAACTGGACAAGCGCAACTATCCCCGCGCAATCCTCCTGTTCAATGAAGTCGAGCGCCAGCATCCCTATTCCGAGTGGGCGCGCAAATCCATGGTCATGACGGCGTACGCTTCATATCAGGCGCACGAGTATGACGTCGCCATATCCGGTGCCCAAGCCTATCTAAGCCTTCACCCTGGCGGTTCTGAAGCCGATTATGCCTATTATCTCATCGCGGTGAGCCATTTCGACCAGATCGTCGATATCGGCCGCGACCAGCGCACGACCGAATTGGCCCTGTCGGCCCTGCAGGATGTAACTCGCCGTTTTCCCGACAGCGCTTATGCGCGTGATGCCGGGCTGAAAATCGATATGGTCAATGACCAGCTGGCCGGCAAGGAAATGGAAATCGGGCGCTGGTACCTGCGCTCCAACCAGACACTCGCTGCCGTCAATCGCTTCAGGACGGTCGTGACAACCTATGACACGACGTCACACACGGCCGAGGCGCTGCACAGGCTGGTCGAATCCTATCTTACCCTCGGCCTGCGCGACCAGGCGCTCGCGGCTGGTGCGACGCTCGGATACAATTACCCGAACAGCACTTGGTACAAGATGAGCTACCGCCTTTTGACCAAACAGGGACTCGATCCCGAAGCGCCGCAAGTCCGCCGGACTATGCTGCAAAAAATCATCCCGGGCGGCAAATAGGCCTTAGGCGTCCCCGATAAGGGTTAGCCATTCCTCCTCGGTCAGCGTTCTGACACCCAACGCCTCGGCCTTGGCCAGTTTTGACCCGGCCCCCGGCCCGGCGACGAGAATGTCCGTTCTGGCCGAGATCGCGCCGGAGACTTTCGCCCCCAGCGCGTTCGCACGCGCCTTGGCCTCATCACGGGTCATCTTTTCCAGCGTGCCGGTGAAAACGACGGTCTTGCCCACCACCGGGCTGTCGCTTGTCGCGGCCACCTCATCAATGATGGCAATTTCCGACAAAAGCGCCGACATCATCTCGTCATTGTGCGGCTCTGCCACGAAATTGCACAAGGACCCGACCGAAGCACCGCCAATCCCGTCAATGCCGATGAGTTGCGCATAGGCATCGCTCTCGGGCCCTTCAGCGGCGGCTTTCATAACCGTCGGCCAGAACCGGTCCCAGGACAGAAAATTCCGGGCAAATTGCTGCGACGTCGTCTGCCCGACATGGCGGATGGCGAGGCCATTGAGAAACCGCGCGAACGGCACGCTCCGCCGCGCATCAATCGCTGCAATCAGCTTCGCCGCCGAGGCGGGCCCAAACCCGTCCCACTCTGTGAGCGGCGGCAGGCCAGCGTCGGCAATCCGTTGCTCCAGGCGAAAAATGTCCTGCGGCGCGTGCACGACGCCCTTCTCATAGAAAAGCTGAACCTGCCTGGCCCCAAGGCCGTCAATGTCCACCCCCTTGCGCGAAACGAAATGCTTCAGCCGCTCTACCGCCTGGGCCGGACAGACCAATCCCCCGGTGCACCGCCGCCGCACATCTGCCACCCCATTCTCATCCACGTCCCGCAGCGCTGCCGACCCGCAAATCGGGCAATGGTCGGGCATGTGGAACGGCGCGCCGCCGCCGTCCGTGACCACACGCAGAACCTGCGGAATGACATCGCCCGCCCGCTGGATTTCCACCGTATCGCCGATCTTGACGCCGAGCCGGGCTATTTCGTCCTCATTGTGCAGCGTGGCATTCGACACGACCACGCCGCCCACGGTCACCGGCGCCAGCCGCGCCACGGGCGTCAGCGACCCTGTACGCCCGACCTGGATATCGATGCCCTCCAGAACGGTCGTGGCCTTCGCGGCTGGAAACTTGTGCGCAATCGCCCAACGCGGCGCGCGGCTGACAAAGCCGAGGCGCTGCTGCCAATCGAGCCGGTCGACCTTGTAGACCACCCCGTCAATATCATAGCCAAGGCTCGCCCGGCGCGACTCCAGATCCCGATAGGCGCCGATCAGTCCGTCAACCGTCTCCGACCGCGTCATCAGCGGGTTCACCTCAAAGCCCCAATCCGCGAACTGCGCAATCGCGCCGGTCTGCGTCTCGGCAAACGGCGCACTGGCAGCGGCCCAGGCATAGGCAAAGAATTTCAGGGGGCGGGATTTCGTAATCTCAACGTCGAGCTGGCGCAGGCTGCCAGCCGCAGCATTGCGAGGATTGGCGAACACTTTCCGGCCGGCTGCCGTCTCGCGCACATTGAGCGCGGCAAAATCGGCGTGGCTCATGAAAACCTCACCACGTATCTCAAGACTATCGGGCCAGCCCGCGTCCTTGAGGCGCTGAGGAATGTCATCAAGAGTGCGGGCATTCGCTGTGACATCCTCACCAATCTGGCCGTCGCCCCGTGTCGCGGCTCGGATCAGCTTTCCTTTTTCGTAAGTCAGGCTGAGGGACAGCCCGTCAATCTTAGGCTCTGCCGTGATCGGGACCTCTTCCGTTTCAGCGAGGCCCAGGAAACGGCGAATACGTCCAACAAAGTCGTCGACGTCCTCGAGCGTGAAGGCGTTATCGAGCGACAGCATGGGCGCTGCATGCGCTGCCTTCGTAAAGCCATCGCTCGGGCCCGCGCCGACACGTTCTGTCGGGCTGTCTTCCCGCTTCAGCTCAGGGAACTGCGCCTCGATGGCGAGGTTGCGCTGGCGAAGCGCGTCATATTCTGCATCTGCTATTTCAGGCGCGTCGTTGCGATAATAGGCTTCATCCGCTTCACGGATAGCCTCTGCCAGCCGGGCAAGTTCGGCCTCGGCCTCGACGGGCGTCAGCGTCTCGACGGGCACAGGCTTGTTCATGCATCCTCCAGCAATCTCCCTGCGGCAGCACGAGCCTCTTCGGTGACCTCGGCGCCAGACAGCATTCGGGCAATTTCTTCCTGCCGTGCGCTGTCATCTAACCCGCGAATGCGCGTCCCGCCAGACTTTTGGTCATGGTCTTTTTCAACAAGCCACTGCGTCGCCGCCGAGGCTGCAACCTGGGGACTGTGCGTGATCGCAAAGACCTGCTTGGCACCCGCGAGCAGCACGAGCCGCTCGCCGACAGCTGCCGCAACTGAACCACCGACCCCCTGGTCGACCTCATCGAAGATCAAGGTTTGCGCCGAACCCGCTTCGGCCAGCGCGCATTTCAGCGCGAGCGAGAAGCGCGCGAGTTCGCCGCCTGACGCGATCTTACGCAGGGGGCCGAACCCTGCTCCCGGATTGGTCTCGGCCTCGAACTCGACGCGATCAGCCCCTTGGGGGCCGCCCTCACCGTCCGGCAAGGCATCTACGCAGATCGAGATCGTCGCCCGGCCCAGTTTCAGCGGAGCAAGCTCCTTGGCGATGGCCTCTTCAAGCCGGCCCGCCGCGGCCTTTCGGGCTGATGTCAGGATCTCTGCAGCCTGGTGCCAGCGCGCCTGGGCTGCCGTTTCGGCCTTTCGAGCGGCGATCAGCGCATCTTCACCCGCTTCGGCAAGATCAAGCCGTCCGCGCAAGCGCAGCAACAGGTCCGCCAGGGTCTCGGGATCGGTCGTGTGTTTGCGCGCCAGCGCTCTCAAAGCAAACAGGCGAGCCTCAGCCGATTCGAGCGCCTCCGTGTCGTAATGGATCAATCGTTCCAGACCGAATACTGCAGACGCGGCTTCCCGCGTCTCAATCAGCGCGCGTTCAACCGCCTCAGCTGCAACTCTCGCCGCTTCGGGCAGGGCTTCTGACGATCCGTCAAAGCCCGGAAGACGGCAAATCCGCTCCAGCGCGCGCGAGGCTTTGGACAGGGCAGTATCGATATCGGCGCCTTCCAGCGCGGCTTCTGCTTCACCCACGGATTCAGTCACCCGTTCGGACTGCATCAACCGCATGCGCTGCGATGCGAGTTCCGCAGCTTCACCGGCCACAGGCGCTAGCCGTTCAAGCTCTTCCACCGCCTGCCCAAGCCATTCGCGGGTCGCAACAGCGTCGGCTTGTTCCAATTCCAGACAGTCGCGCGCATCGCGTGAAACCTGCAAGACGTCAAACGCTTCAGCGCAGGCGGACAACAGTTTTTCATTGCCCGCAAACTGGTCGAGCAGGCGCCTGTGCATGGAGGGCCGCATCAAGGCAGACGCAGCGTGCTGGCCGTGGATTTCAACGAGCAGCTCGCCTATCTCCGCGAGGAAGGCCGCACTGACAGCCTGATCATTCACGAAGGCCCGTGCCGGGCCACAGGCGCGAACCACACGCTTCAACGTCAACGCTTCATCAACTGAGGCTTCGATTCCTTGCTCCCGCAACGCCGCCCAAACCGGGTGACGCGCCGGGGGCCCGAACTCGACAGCAACGCTTGTCTGATCAGCGCCAGACCGGATGAAGGCACGGTCCGCAGCCGCGCCCATGGCAAGCGACAGCGCATCAAGAATGATCGACTTTCCAGCACCCGTCTCACCCGTGAGTGCGGTGAAGCCAGCCCCCGGCTCAATGTCCAGGCGGTCAATCAATACGAAATCGCGGATCGAAATGGACAGGATCATGACTGCTCCAATAGCATTGGAACAAAACACGAACAACTAAATTATTCAGTCCGGGATCAGAGCTCTGCGCAAGCAGCCTTCAACCAGGACTTCACGTCGCCTTCGAGCTGGCCGGACAACAGGGCCCAGACACGCGCATGATAGTCTTCGACCCATGCGCGCTCGTCCCCGGATAGCATGTCCGTCACGATCAGGTCGCGCGAGAGCGGCGCGAAGGTGAGGCATTCGAAGCCCAGCATATCGATTTCGCCGCCCGGAATCGGAGCGGGCGGCGTGACGTATTGCAGGTTCTCGATGCGGATCCCGTATTGGCCCTCGCGGTAAAAGCCCGGCTCGTTCGACATGATCATGCCCGGCTCCAGCGGCACCGCATTCCACGCCTTGGCGATCCGCTGAGGGCCCTCATGGACGCCGAGATAAGCGCCAACGCCATGTCCGGTGCCATGCTGGTAGTCGAGCCCCGCCTGCCAGAGTGCATGGCGGGCCAGTACATCAAGGTGTGTGCCGGTCGTCCCATGCGGGAAGCGCACAGCGGCCAACGCAATATGGCCCTTGAGGACCAGCGTGTAGTGGCGCCGCATGTCATCATTGGCCTCACCGATCGGGACGGTTCGGGTCACATCGGTCGTGCCGTCGAGATACTGGCCACCGGAATCCACGAGGAAGAGCGAGCCGCGCTCGAGCACGCGGTTCGACGCGGTCGAGACCCGATAGTGCGGCATCGCGCCGTGCGGGCCAGCACCGGAAATCGTCGGGAAAGAGAGGTCATGGAGGCCGTTCAGCTCTTCGCGGAAGGCTTCGAGCTTCATCACGGCATCAATCTCGGTGACCTTGCCGCTCTGCCCTTCGGTATCCAGCCAGTGCAGGAATCGGGTGAGCGCCAAACCATCGCGGGCATGTGCGGCGGTGGTGCCGGCAATCTCCGCTGCATTCTTGCACGCTTTTGGCAGCGCAACCGGATCGCGCTGGCGCTGAACCTTCGCGCCCGCCGCTTCCAGCGTGTCGAAGAACCAGGCCGATGCAATATCGGGATCAACACTGACCGTCTTGCCCTTCATGTCGCCGAGCGCGCTTTCAAGCTGCGACAACGGGCGCACGGTCACGCCATTACCAAGGTGGGTGCGCAGGTCATCGCTGACCTTGGCTTCATCAATGAACAGGTCAGCGGACCCGTCAGCGCGCAGGATTGCGCGGCCGAGCGGCAGCGGCGTGCAGCTGACATCGCCGCCTCGGATGTTGAACGCCCAGGCGATCGAAGCCGGTGAGGTGACCACAGCCGCATCGGCCTTGTCGCCCTTAAGGGCGACGCCGATACGGGCGCGTTTCTCGGCATGATCCATGCCGGCATACTCAACCGCGTGCGCCACGACAGGGGCGGACGGCTGGTCCGGACGGTCTGTCCAGGCGCGATCAATCGGGTTCTCAGCCACAGCGATGAGATTGGCGCCGGCGGCGGCGGCAGCCTGTTTCAGAAGCTCGACCTCGTTCGGGCTGACCAGTCTCGGGTCATATCCGATTGTCTTGCCCGACATGTCCTGCGCGCGCAGCCATCCGAAGGCACCGGGCTCTGGCGTGCCCTGAATTTCGAACAGGTCCGGGTCGGTCTGGTCAGCCGCTTGTATTGTATAGCGGCCATCGGCGAACAGGACGGCGCGGTCGGTGAACACGAATGCGTTGCCGAACGAGCCGGTAAACCCGCTGACCCAGGCCAGGCGCTCATTGGCATCCGGCAGGTATTCATTCTGGTATTCATCATCGTGCGGCACGTAGAGGCCGTCGAGATTCATGGCGGAAAGCTCTTTGCGAAGGAGCGGCAAATGGGCCCGACCGTCTTGCGGCCCACCCTTGATATCAAATGTCTGTCTCATGGGCGTAGTCATACCGCCGCTTTGGGGTCATTGAAAGGCGCATCAGTGCTATGCATTTAGGCATGCATATGACCGCACATCTATACTAAAATGTTTACCTTTGAAGACCATATGCACGGCACACTCGAAATTGTGCACTGCACCATAAATATGGAACTGAGACATGAAGACGCTTATCGAAACCGCCCCGCTTGCTGAAATGACCATCAGCAATGTGATGCCTGCCACACAGGCCCATCAACTGCCCGCAAAATTCCAGGCCGAATGCAGCCAACGCCCGTATATTCTGGCTCGCCGGTCGGCCCGCTGGGCCCGCCGTTTCGCCTATACCTGAGCCGTCTCCGGCTTCCGGAAGACCAAGGTCGACCAGCCGTCCTTCTTGATCCGGCGCTGGAAATCGAGCCCGCGCGAGGCAAACGCATTGCGAACGGGCCCGGCCTGATGGTGCAGCAGGCCTGAGAGGATAATCGTCCCGCCCGGCGCCGTCAGCGGCGCTATGGTGGGGGCGAGGCCAATGAGCGGCTTCATCAGGATGTTCGCGAACACGGTATCATAGGGGCCGCCCTGACGGATGCGCGGCGTGTTGGCCCCGGTTACATGCAGGGCTGTAAAACCCGTCACATGGTTCTTCGCCGCATTCTCATTGGCGACGCGGACGCTGTCGAAATCGATATCGGTGCCGATAGCACTGTGTGCACCCGCCTTCATCGCGGCGATCGCCAACACGCCAGACCCCGTTCCGAGATCAAGCACTTTTCCGATGGCTTTCCGCCGCCGCACTTCATCCAGTGCCAGAAGGCAACCGAGCGTCGTACCGTGATGGCCCGTGCCGAAGGCTGGGCCCGCCTCTATCAGGACGGCGATCTTGCCCGGAGCCATCTTGGCAAGGGCGTGGCTGCCGGCCACGAAGAACGGCCCCGCCTTAACAGGCGGCAGGCCTTCGAGCGACAGGGTGACCCAGTCGCGATCCTCGAGCGCGTCGATCCGCGCGGTCAGTTCCGGGGAGGTTTCATGAATAATATCAACGCACGCCTCGGCCTCTTCGAGCGTCTCGGTGAACGCGTCGAGGCGCCATGCGAGGCGCCCATCTTCCTTGGCATCGACAGCCCCGGCAGGAGACGGATCGGCCCAGGCGAGGGCGTCCCACGCGGATTCGATTGGCGCCCGTGCGCCCTTGGCGGTTATCTGGTACATGGCGCAGGCGCTTAGCAGGCAAGCCGCAGGCGCGCCAGAGGCGTCATACGCAAGGGAGTGTCAGGTATGTGGTGGAGGTGCGCGCTAGTTGCTGCAATGGTGGGGGTAATGGGGCAGCAGGCGGGCGCTGAGGGTGTCTGGCGTCGCGTCCATCCGGACAATCTCGTCCTGCTCGAAACCACAACCGGCACCGTCGCCATCGAACTCGCTCTGGACGCCGCGCCGCAACATGTTGCCCAGTTCCGCAAGGCTGTTCGCTCGGGCGTATTTGAAGGCGAATTTTTCTATCGCGTCATCGAAGGCCATGTCGCGCAGGCAGGGCTTGAGTTCGAACAGCGCCTGGCAGGCTGGCCCGACCTGCCGCTCGAAGCCGAGCGCACCGTCGCAGCGGACGGCTTCGTGCCGCTCGGGAATGCCGACCTGTTCGCTGCGACGGCCGGCCATCGCGACGGGTTTGCAGCAGGACGGGACGGCGAGCAGGAATGGTTGCTGAATTGTCCTGGCGCCCTGGGCCTGGCGCGCAGCGCCGCGCCAGACACGGGATCGATCGAATTCTTCATCCCGCTGGGTCCGCGCCGCTATCTCGATCGCAACTATACCATCTTCGGTCGTGTGATCGACGGCATGGACAATGTGAACCGGCTGAAACGGGTCGATCCGGAGGCCGCAGAAAACTACCCGGACCTGTTCGAAAAGGATGAAGCCGCGTCAAATGCGGCGTTCGCAGCCCGTGCGGCACGACTAGCAGGCAACGAGATCCTGTCCGTCTCGCTTGCGATCGACCTGCCAGTCGCGACCCGGCCTGATTATGAAGTCATGGCAACGCCCAGCGCCGAATGGGAAACACTGAAAACCTCCAAGCGCGACTATTCCGAAATTGACGCCTTTGTGCACACACCGCCCATGGTCCTGGACATGTGCAGCCTGCCCGTACCGGCTCGCCGCGTGACGCCGCAAACCGGCGACTGACCGATCAGAAAAATCGGCAGGCCGTTTGGATTTGCGGTTGTTCCCGCCGCCATTCTGTCGAATGAAGTGCAGTAGAGCGCAACGACGCGCCAAAAAATGCCAAGGGAGGCTGCATTGACCGGGGTCATGATTTCCATGAGGCGCATCAGCGTGCTCACAATACTTGCCGGACTGGTCGCAGTTCCCGCCTTCGCCGACACGGGCGACACGGCCTGGATCCTGACATCGACCGCGCTCGTCCTGTTCATGACCTTGCCCGGACTGGCGCTGTTCTACGGCGGCCTCGTGCAGACAAAGAACCTCTTGTCTATCCTGATGCAGTGCTTCGCCATTGCCTGCCTGATGAGCATCCTGTGGCTGGCCGTCGGCTATTCGTTCGCCTTCGGGCCGGGCACGGGCGGCTTTTTCGGCGGATTCAGCAAGATGTTTGCAGCCGGCGTTACCAGCGCCCCGCTCGACGGACAGACGATCCCTGAAGCCCTGTTCCTGATGTTCCAGATGACGTTCGCCATCATCACCCCTGCCCTGATCCTCGGCGCCTTTGCCGAACGCGTGAACTTCGCTGCCGTGCTGGTCTTCTCGGCGCTCTGGATGCTCGTATGCTACGCACCGGTGGCCCACTGGGTCTGGGGCGGCGGCTGGCTCGCGGCACGCGGCCTGATCGACTTTGCGGGTGGTGTCGTTGTGCACACGACCGCTGGCGTCTCAGCGCTCGCTTTTGTGCTGATCCTCGGCAAGCGCCAGCATTTTCCGAAAGACATGCACCCGCCGCACAATCCAGCCTTCGTGATGCTGGGCGCCTCGATGCTCTGGGTCGGCTGGTTCGGCTTCAATGCCGGTTCGGCGCTTGGTGCCAACGGCGACGCGGCGCGCGCCATGCTCGTGACCCATATGTCAGCGGCGACCGCGTCGCTGGTCTGGATGTGCATCGAATGGATCAGTTTCAAGCGCCCCACCCTTGTCGGCATTGCCACCGGCATGGTGGCCGGGCTTGCGACGATCACGCCCGCTGCCGGCTCTGTCGGACCGGTTGGCGCCATCGTGATCGGCATCCTGGCGGCTGTCGTGTGTTATGGTGCGGTCGTGCTGATCCGCAACCGGATGCACATTGACGACAGCCTGGACGTGTTTGCCGTTCATGGCGTCGGCGGTATCCTCGGCACGCTGGCCATTCCGTTCCTCGCGGCGCTTGGTCCCATGGCCCCGGGCCTTGGTGGAACAACCATTGCCAGCCAGTTCGGCGTACAGCTTCTCGGCGTCGTCGCAGTGGGTGCCTACTCGGTTATCGTTACTCTCGGCCTGTTACTGGCGATCAGGATTTTTATCCCGCTTAGGGTAAGTGCCGACGAAGAGGAAATCGGTCTCGATGAGTCGAGCCATGGCGAAAGCGCATACCACCACTGACACGCGGCGCGACGCCTGCCCTTGACAGAAGGCGCTGCCCATTTCACCGATAGGGGCATGGCAATACCGTTCAGTTCCTGTCCCGGCCTTGCGGGATTGCAGGGCATCACCCACGGCTTTTTTGGTCGTCAGGGCGGCGTGTCGACGGGGCTCTATGACAGTCTCAATGTTGGTGTCGGATCCGGCGACAAGCCGAATGCGATCGCCCGCAACCGGGCGCTTGTCGCGGCAACGCTGGGCGCAGAGCACTTATTGTCTTGCTACCAGGTTCATTCGGCCAGCGTCGTTCCGGTCGAGGCACCTTGGAGCGAACGGCCCCAGGCCGATGCGATGGTCACCGACCGGCCCGGAATGGGCCTCTGCATCCTGACAGCCGATTGCACGCCCGTCCTGTTCGCCGACGCAGAGGCAGGCGTGATCGGCGCAGCACATGCTGGCTGGAAGGGAGCGCTTGGGGGCGTACTGGAGGCAACCGTGACAGCCATGACGAATCTTGGCGCCGAACGCTCGCGCGTCCACGCTGCGATCGGCCCGACAATCGGACAGGCGAGCTATGAGGTCGGTCCGGAATTCCGCGACGCCTTCATGTCAGGCTCGCCCGGAAGCGAGGTGCTGTTCCAGCCCGGCAAGGGCGACCGGTTCCAGTTCGACCTGCCGGGCTTTGTCCGCCAGCGACTGGACGCGGTGGGCATCGGCGCGGTGACCGATGTGGGCCATGACACGTGCGCGATGGAAGACGACTATTTTTCCAATCGCCGCCGCAATCATCGCGGCGAAGCCGACTATGGGCGCAACGGATCAGTGATCCTGCTCAAAGCTTGAAACGCGCGGCCAAGTGTTGCCGATTCGACGCGCATGCCACCTCATCCGATCCGCACTGAGGGAACTCGGTGTTTGGCGGTTGCGACTCGCGGGGCTTTGTTACAAAAGCGACAAGGTGCCGGGCAGTCAGGGGTAATGAGTCCATGAAACTTCTATCGTGCAACGCGAACCGGCCATTGGCCGAAGCCATTGCGGACTATCTCGACACACGCCTCACACGATCTGAAGTCAAATCTTTCGCTGACCAGGAAATCTTCGTCCGCATCGACGAAAATGTCCGGGGCGAAGACGTCTTCGTGATCCAGTCGACCTCCTACCCGGCCAATGACAATTTGATGCAGCTGCTGATCTGCATGGACGCTCTGAAGCGCGCCTCGGCCAAGCGCATCACGGCTGTGATCCCCTATTTTGGTTACGCCCGACAGGACCGCAAAACCGATGGCCGCACACCTATCTCCGCCAAGCTCGTGGCCAACCTGATCTGCTCCGCCGGTGCGGATCGCGTACTGACCGTTGATCTCCACGCCGGCCAGATCCAGGGCTTTTTCGATATTCCGACCGACAACCTGTTTGGCGGCCCGGTTATGGTCGATGACATCAAGGAGCGCTTCAACGGAGACAAGATCATCGTCGTCTCGCCGGATGTCGGCGGCGTAGTGCGTGCTCGCGCGCTCGCCAAGCGGATCGATGCCGACCTTGCCATCGTCGACAAGCGTCGCCCGGAAGCAGGCAAGTCGGAAGTCATGAACATTATCGGCGACGTCAAAGGCGCCCGCTGCATCATGCTGGACGACATGTGCGACAGCGGCGGAACGCTCGCCAATGCCGCTGCGGCGCTGAAGGAACACGGCGCCACGTCGGTTTCAGCCTATGTCACGCATGGCGTATTGTCGGGTGAAGCGGTCAAGCGGATTGAAACATCAGTCCTCGACGAACTGGTGATGACCGACACGATCCAGCCCTCTGAGTCGGCGCGCAAATCCAAATCCATTCGGATCCTGCCCATCGCTCCTCTGCTCGGCGAAGCCATCCGCCGCATCGCGAATGAAGAGAGCGTCTCGAAACTGTTCGATCGCTAAGGACGCATCGCGTCGGGTTCGCACTCAGCAATCCA
>NZ_JBDNGN010000007.1:0-5701 GCF_041689225.1 Hyphomonas sp.
ATCAGGATTCGGGCCAGGCCCGTATTGTGGAATGCGTCCAGTGTGGCGATTGCCAGTTCGGCGACACCGGTTGGCGGATCGCGAATGACCCGGACAACCCCGATGGCCGGAAGGTCGTGTTCGGCCAGGTCCAGCGCGCCCCAGGCGAGATGGTTGATGCCATCGACGGCCAGGAGGCGGTCGAGCACCGAATCCGGCACGTTTTTCATGCCCGAGAAGAAACGGTAATAGCGCGACTGGTCCGACAGGTTGGCGATGCTTTCACGCAGGCGCAGGCCGTCCTGCGGCCGGATCGGCCTCAGGTAGATGCGCTTGCCCGTCTTGAGGCTCGTATAGATGGCGCGGTTGTCCATGACTCATATGTTGCACTGCAACATGGAGAAACAATGGCAGGATTGCAGCCTGACCAATATTTCATGTTCCGGCTGTCCGAGGCAGCTGGACACGAATTCTCGCAATCACCTTGCAACCGCCCCATTCGCCTCGCGGCTTGCACCTTTCGGCCCCACTTCATGCGTAGGTCCAGTATCAACAACTATATATGCAAGAAGGAACACGCCATGAAACGCTCGATGATCGCCCTTACCGGCCTGACTGTCGCGGCCGTGATGCAGGCCCCTGCCTATGGCCAGCTGCCACCGCCGCCGCCCACGGTGCCAGCCCAGATAACACACGAAAAAGCCTGTGAAGACGTGACCGTATCGGTCTATTTCTCGGCTTATGAAACCATGCTGTCATCCTACTCGATGCGCGCCGTGAACGCGGCGAGCGACCGCCTTGCGGGCTGCGCCGTCACCGAGATCAACGCCGAAGTCGTGTCGGAAGAAGCCCATTCCGATGAGGATCTCGCCGCCCTGTCCGAAGCGCGCGCAACCGCCGTGCTCGACGCCTTCAGTGCCCGCGGCATCCGCGCGCCGGAAGTACACACGGACATCACCCCAAAGGTCGATGCCACGATGCCGATGCGCGCAAAGGCCCCGCTGGCCCGCCGTGTTGACGTCGTGCTGACGGCCGAACCCGGTTACGGCCTGTAATTCCCGTTTCCCTTGGCTGGATCTAAGGGGTGTCACCGCTCCCCTTTGTCCAACGCACTGCCCCGGGCCGGTCGATTTGACTGTCCGGGGCTTTTCTTTGCGCGAAATGCCTAGTCGAAGAAGGACAGGACCACGCCGGCAAGGCCGAGCGACACCAGGATATGGCCCCAGTCGACCATCAGGCCCGGCAGGTAATGATACAGCCCGTAGACGTAATCATAGGCCCGAATCGGGAAAGCCACGACCACGGCCAGCATCAGGGCGGTCGATACGCAGGCCGCAAGGCCCTTGGCGCCCCTGAGTTTCAGCACCCAGCCGAGCCCGAAGGCCAGCACCAGTTCGATCAGGAAACCGCCGGCCATCCAGGCCGGATTGGCGTCTGCCGCCATATCCACCGTATAGCCGCGCGCCGCCATCCAATGGCCTGAAAACAGCATTCCGTAGAAGACGAATCCGACGAAGAACATGACGATGGCGGCCAGCAGCACGCCCAGCAGGTTCACTCCACTGAGTCTTGGCATGTTAAATCCTCCCAAGTTTCTTTCTTTTCCGGCTCACCACGCTAAAAGTCCCGTTCCAGCGGGCAGCCGACCCGAATATTGCCTCAAAACGCCCTAAGCGGAAAGAAAACACGCCCATGACGCGACCCCGGCGCATCCTGATTACGTCTGCCCTGCCCTATATCAACGGTATCAAGCACCTCGGAAACCTCGCGGGCTCGATGCTGCCGGCGGACGTCTATGCGCGCACCATGCGCCTGCTCGGCCATGACGTGACCTATATCTGCGCCACCGATGAGCACGGCACGCCGGCCGAACTGGCGGCGCAGTTAATGCAGATCCCGGTTCAGCAATATTGCGACGAACAATTCGCCATCCAGCGCAAGGCGGGCGAAGGCTTCAACCTGTCCTTCGACTGGTTCGGGCGCTCGTCGCGGCCTGCCAACCACGCCCTGACACAGCATTTCGCGCAGGTGCTGGAGGCGCGCGGCCTGATCGAGGAGCGCACCAGCCAACAGGTCTATTCGGTTGATGATGGCCGCTTCCTGCCCGACCGCTATGTCGAGGGCACCTGCCCGCATTGCGGATTCGAGAAGGCGCGCGGCGACCAGTGCGACAATTGCGGGCGCCTGCTCGACCCGGTCGACCTGATCGATCCCTATTCCTCGGTCTCGGGCAGCAAGAATATCGAGATCCGCGACACCAACCATCTCTACCTGTTGCAGGAGAAGTCGCAGGACGAAATCCGCGCCTGGGTGAACACGAAGGGCGCCAACTGGCCGAGCCTGGCGGTGTCCATCGCCAACAAATGGCTGGACGAAGGCCTGATCGCCCGGGCGATTACCCGCGATCTGTCATGGGGCGTGGAGGTGATCGGAACCGACGGCACGGTGCGGCCCGGCTACGAAAACAAGGTCTTCTATGTCTGGTTCGATGCACCAATCGGCTATATCGCGGCGACCCAGGAATGGGCTGCGGCGACCGGCGGCGATTGGGAATCCCTCTGGCGCACCGACAAGGGCGCCGACGAGACCGAATATGTCCAGTTCATGGGCAAGGACAATGTCGCCTTCCACACGGTGAGTTTCCCGGTCACGCTGCTGGGTAGCGGCGAGCCGTGGAAGACAGTCGACAAGCTGAAAGCGTTCAACTGGGTCACCTGGTATGGCGGCAAGTTCTCGACCAGCAACAAGCGCGGCGTGTTCATGGACCAGGCCCTGGACCTGTTGCCGGCTGACTACTGGCGCTGGTACCTGATCGCCAATTCGCCGGAAGGCTCTGATGCGGCTTTCACATGGGAAGGATTCCAGGCGGCGGTCAATTCAGACCTCGCCAACGTGCTCGGCAATTTCGTCAACCGGATCACCAAATACTGCGTCGCCAAGTTTGATGGCAAGGTGCCCGACGGCGGCGAGCCGGGCGAGGCCGAGGCATGGATCACGGCCGAACTGGCCGAGCGCCTGCCGCGCCTGATCGACTATTACGAGGCGATGGAGTTCCGCAAAGCAGCTGCCGAAACGCGCGCAATCTGGGCCGCAGGCAATGAATACCTGACCAAGGCCGAGCCGTGGGTGAAGTACAAGTCCGACGTCGATGCAGCGGCTGTGGGCGTGCGCACGGGCCTGAACCTGGCGGCGCTGTTCGGCATCCTGTGCCTACCGATCATTCCGGAAACCGGCGCGAAGATTCTCGATGCGCTGGGCATTCCTCAGGAACACTGGAACTTCAACTTCAGAAGCCCGGAAGCCGTGCTGAATGCCCTGCCGCCCGGCCTGGCCATTACACCGCCGGACGTGCTGTTCCAGAAAATTGAGGACGAACAGGTCGCCGAATGGACCGAACAGTTCGGCGGCGGAAACTAGGGGTCAGTCGCGCTTCGGCAAAAACCGCCCCGGCATGGTCGATTCGTCGTTGAATACGCCGAAGATCGGGTCCCATTCATTGACGGTCATGTCCTCGATGAGGCCGTGGATCTCGAAGGGGTCACGCGCGATCAAGGCCATCAGGTCTTCGCGGTCCGGCGCCGACAGGATCAGCATGGCTGTCTTGCCCGGCGTGTCTGTGAACGGTCCGGATGCGCGCAAGCGCCCTTCCTTTTCGATCTCCCGAAGATAGTCGAGATGCGCCACAAGATGCTACTGCCAGCCTGCCTCATTTAGGTGTTTGAACGTCACCACGAACAGCGGCATGTGCGGTATCCCTGCAATGAGTGGGGAAGCTCAGTTGATCGGCGCCACGTCTGCCGGCGGTGTCGGCGCCCATTGTGTTGCCGGCGGGAACACGTCGTCGAAACCGCCCCGGATCGACGGGCCGTAGACCGGGTTCGGCAGGACGAACCAGCCATTGCCCCACAGGCTCGCGACGGCGGGTGCCTCAGTCATCGCGCGGCGCTCGGCCACACTCAATGCCTTGTCATTGAACGGATCGGCAACATCGCCCAGCTGGTCGCCGACCAGCGCGATCACGCAATAATTTTCAGAGATCATGGCGCGGCGGCCATCCTTGCCGGACCCGTCCGGCGCGTCGCCGCGCAGAAACAATGTCGATTCGTGCGAGAAATCGCCAATCCCGGCAGCACGCAACGTGTCCTCTGTCCCGACCGCGTTCTCAGCCGAACGGTTCGTGTTGACGATCACCGTCACACCCGCCGCACGAATGCGATCAAGGCCTGCCAGTGCGCCCGGAATGGCCACGGCCTTGCCTGCACCGGTCTTCTCCCAATTGTCCCAGATCGCGGGGGCGAAGGCGATTCCTTCGCTGGCGAAATAACCCATCGAGCCGAGGTTCCAGATCAGCGTCTCGTCTGCATCAAACACAGCGGCCAGCGCCTTGCCTTCGCAGGCGAGGAATGACGGCGCTCTGGGCGAGCTGTCCGGTGTGAGCACAACGCCCTGTGTGGGTGCACTGGCAGCCTTCGCCTCGACGTAGCCCGCAATGCTCGCCCAGGTCTGCCGCATTACCACGCTGGCCTCGGCAGACCCGTACAGCCATTGCTGGCCCGGTATCGGATCGGTGGCCGCGGCGACGGTTTCTGCTTGCGGCACCTCAATCGGACTGTCGGCAACGGGTGTTTCAACCGGCGCCGTCTGGCAGGCCGCCAGCAGCGCAACGAATGCAAGGCTCATGATCTGTTTCATGCCGTGTATTTCAGACAGTCACGCGACAATGTCCACCCGAACGTCCCGCGCCAACATCCCCATCGGGCCGGCCCGTGGGGTGCAGCGGCGAAGGTGGCGCGGGCGGATGCAATGGCCCGAGCGTATGGCTATCGCTATTGACGTTGGCTGGCTGCCAGGCCAGCGCCGCCCGCGCGATCGGATTTTATGGTCTGGTTATGACAGTTTGGGTGTACCCGTTTGTTTCTGCCCGATGCCGCCAGGCGCCCAATATTCCTGCCCGTCGACAGTTCCGATACAGCGCCGTCCGATCCCGCCACTTCCCCGACCGACCGGCGCCAGCCGGGCCTTTGTGAAGCAACGATGGGCCTAGTATGCAGGCATTTGAGTAACGGTCGGAAAGACCGGCGCATATTTCCTATGCGCTGTTGCCAGCACGGGCCGTTCAGTGATGCGCGTGCGGGAGAGAGGCGCGCCTCTCTCACTTTTCTCAGATCCGCTCGAATACGACCGCGAGGTTGTTGGCGGGCATGTCGACAACTGCCTGCAGCACGAGGCCCGCCAGAGACGCAAGCGGCAGCAGTTCCTGATCAAGGTCGCGCACGCCCCATTCCGGGTTGCGACGTTGCAGGTTTTCGCGGAAGACCGCATTCGACGGGGCGATGACCCCCATGCGGCCGAAAGGCCCGTACAGGAACAGTTTGCCGCCTGCACCCAACACACGTCCCGCCCCGGCGAACAGACCCTCTGCCACAGTGAAGGGCGCAATATGCACCATGTTCATCGACACGACCGCGTCCCATGGCCGGGCAGCTTCCGCCTCGCCCCAGTCAGGCAGGCTGGCATCGAGCGCCAGCGGTCCGTGCAGGCGGTCATGCCCGCTGGCGGCGCGCCAGGCCTGCTGGCTATCAAGGCCGGCCGGATCAATATCGGAATAGGTCCAGTCGAGGCCGGGCAAGGCCTCGGTCAGGAAGGCGCCATGCTCGCCTGTGCCGGACGCAATCTCAAGGACGCGGCCGTCACGGGCAACATGCTGCGCGAACACGTCGCG
>NZ_JBDNGN010000008.1:0-29437 GCF_041689225.1 Hyphomonas sp.
GACGTAGCCGAGACGTTCGAGGTCGGTAAAGAATTGCGGCGCGATGGGGGAATCGATTCCACGCTCGACGAGGAATTTGAGGGCAGGTGCGCGCCAGCTCTGTTGCTCCAGCGCGCGCAACTGGTTGAGCTTGTCGGCGACAAGGGCGGCGTTCGGGCCGTCGGTCACTTTGGCGGTCGTGATCTGCCGATAGGCGGCGACATAGTTCGGCAGCATGTCGTCAAGGAATTTGCGCGGGTCGATTTTCGACAGGACGGCCTTCTGGAAACCCGCGACGAGATCGCCCTTGGGCGAGCGGTCATGGATCGCACGGATCTGGCGCAACAGGTCGTCAAAGGCGCCGCCGCCGAGAATGGCCTCGTGTTCGGCCCAGCGTTCGGCATAGGTATTGGCTTCCTTGACCGAGAACTTTGCTTTCTGGAACAGTTCGGTCTTGATGATGTCGTGTGCGTCGGGTTCCTTGCCGCGCGTGTTGAGCACCCTGAACACCTTGAATCCCTGATCCTTGTCATTCACGACGACCCGGACCAGCGCGCAACCCGTCACGACAGTATCGGTGAGGGCGCGGCGACGCTCGTCCGGCATCTGCTTCAGCTCCTTCAACAGGGCGCTCGCGTTTCCAACCATGCGTTGCTGGCTGTCGCTTTCGCCCGGCTCGTTCCGGAGTGTCTTCGTTGCGCCAAGGCGCTGGATAGTGTCGCGGAAAAACGCGCCGTCCATATAGTTCAGCGTCAGGCGCCAGTTGGCCGCTTCGCCAAGCATCGGACGCGCATCATCGGCAATCATGGCGTGCAGCGCTGCGGCGCGCTCCAAGTCAGGTTCGAGGTCGCGAAGAACGGCCAGCAGGATGGTCAAGGTGGTCAGGCGCTGCTGCCCGTCGACAATCTCCACCATTCCGGACTCGGCGCCGTTCACGAGAACGATCGCGCCGATGAAATGAGGGATGCTGCTATCGGTTGCTTCGGCAAGGTCGCCGAGCAGGTCGAGGGCTTCGCGCTCTCCCCACGAATAACTACGCTGGTAGGGCGGCATGCACAGGCGTTCTCCTTGTCCGAATAAACCGCTTAGCGAGCTCTCCTGAGCGCGTACGCCTAGGTCCATTTCAATTCCCCTATACAGCCCTTTTCCCTAGCCCTTGCCAAACCCCATCACAACGCGGGATGAACGGTTGGCAATGTGTTTGGGCAAAAGTGTGACGGGAGAGTAACGGTATGCGTCTTGTGAGATTCGAATATGAGGGCGTGACACGCTTTGGCGCGTTGCGGGCCGCCTCTGTCGTCCCGCTTGTTGGCGACACGATGGAGGCTGCATTGAAGGCCGACGCATCGGGTGATCCCGTCCCCTTGAATGACGTCACGCTGCTTGCGCCGGTGGTGAAGCCGGGCAAGATTCTCGGGATCGGCGTCAACTATGCGGCGCATGCTGCAGAGAGTGTCAGCTTCATCGATACGAAGAAACCTGAGGTCCAGAAATGGTTCAACAAACAGGTCACGGCGGTGAACGGGCCCTATGCCGATGTCCACCTCCCGAAGGTCTCCGAACAGCTCGACTATGAAGGCGAACTCGTCGTCATCATCGGCAAGCATGGTCGCCACGTCCCGCGTGAGCGCGCGTTCGAGATCGTCGCTGGCGTGACCATCGGCTGCGACTATTCGGTGCGTGACTGGCAACGCGCCAGCCAGACCATGATCATGGGCAAGGGCTTCGACACCCATGCCGTGTTCGGCCCTGCCATTGTCACCCTGGACGAGATCGATGACCTGTCCGCACTCGAGCTGCGCACCTTCGTCAATCGAGAGTCGCGCCAGGTCGGATACGTTCGCGATCAGATCCATGACATCGCTGCACAGATCGCGCATCTCACGGCCGCGTTCACGCTGGAGCCGGGCGATGTGATCTTCACCGGCACGCCAGCCGGAGTCGGGGCAGGCCACACGCCGCCGAAATGGTTGAAAGCGGGCGATCGTGTCCGCGTCGAAATCGACTGTCTCGGTTTCATTGAGAACGAAATCGTAAGGGAACCGGGTGAGACCGTCATCTCGTAGACCGGAGCTCCCTTGCATGCGAATCATCATCCTGCTGGCCAGTCTTGCATTGGCAGCTTGCGGCGGACCTGCCACCCCCTTGCCACCCCCAGACTCCCCCGGCTCCCACATCACCAGCACGGACTTCGTATTGCTGCCTTGCGGACCTGTGACGGTCCCGAATCCCTGCGTTTTGGTGATGGCGGGTGGAAAGCGTGTCCTTTTTGGCACACCTGTTGGCGTGGCAGTGGATATGTCCCCGGAACACCTGCGGAATCTCGATGCGGTGATGCTGTTTTCACTGCGTGGCGACGACATCGAAGGCCTCGATGAGATACGCAATGCCAGCTGGCGTGCAGGCCATGAAACGCCTCTGCGCGTCTCCGGTCCGGTCGGCACCAGCGAGGTCCTGACCGCCATCAACAAGGCCTATGAAGTGTCGGACTCCTTCACCTTTGTCGAGCAGGCCCCGGCAGGTGGATTCAATGCCGCCAGCCTGAGGCCCCTGCCGGGCGAAAAGGACACCAAGACACGCGTGTTCGACACAGGCGACCTTGTCGTGACCCATCTGGTGAATGATACCGGCCGGGTCGGATACTGGATTGATTATAATGGAGTTCGTCTCGTGCTCGAACCGTGCGGCATGACCCAGGCGACGCAGTTTTCCGGAGAAGCCCGCCTGACCGTGGCCTGCCAGAACAGCACGCTGATCTGGCCCATTTCGGATGTCGTTTTTGTCGACCGGAGCACGGTTGAAACCGGCCCTGACGCCCCCTAAAGCGACGGGGGCCCCGCATTGCTGCAGAGCCCCGTTCTCCCCCGAGATTGCCCCCGCTCCGGCCAATAAAATGGCCACGGGCCAGTGCAACGCGACGACCCCCGGGCATCGCCGCCCTTAGCCTTTGTCTAGTCTTGGAAGACGTGTCATGAGTGTGACTCAAAACGTCTGTGATCTTGATGCAACGCTGGGCCGAAACGGGATTGTCGGAGATGGCAAATCAGGCCATTTCCACGCAATTCGTTAACCAATTGGCCATATCTGTTAAGGTTGATGGATTGAACTGGGTGCTGAACGTATGACTTTTGTCTTGTTCTTGCTGTACATCGCAATAGGCAGCGGCGTCGGCTATGGCGTTAATACATATGCCGGTCTCAGCCTGCCGCTGTCGATCGCGAGCGGGGCGATTGTATCCGTGATTCTCGCCCAGATTCATGTTCTCTCCGCCAGCAGCCGTTCGCGTCAGCAACTTGACGAGCGTATGGACCAGGTCGAGCGCAGGAACCGCGACACGGCAGAACGGGTCGATGTGATCGATGCGCGGACAGAAGCGGTTGAAGCCACAGTCAAACATGAGCTGACCGAGCGCCGCGACGCGCTGGTTTCCGAGATGAAACAACTTGAAGGCCTGATCGACAGGCTCTCGCGCAGCTTCGAATCGAAACTGTCCGAGCCGTCTATGGTATCGGCAGTCGCGCCGCAGGAAGATGCCGTGCTGCGTGACGTCAAGGATGCGCTGAAGGACGGCCGGGTGGACCTTCACCTCCAGCCCATTGTGTCGCTGCCGCAGCGGCGCGTGTCTTTCTACGAGGGCTTTACGCGCCTGCGCCGCCCGGATGGTTCGCTGATCCTGCCGGCTGAATTCCTGGATGCCGGTCGCCGCGGCAACCTGATGGGAATCATCGACAATTTCACATTGTTCCGCTGCGTCCAGATCGTGCGGCGTCTGGCCGAACGTGACCGCCGCGTCGGTGTGTTCTGCAACATCGCGGCATCGTCCCTGGAAGACGCGGCCTTCTTCCCGATGTTCCTGCAATTCATGACCGAGAATCGCGACCTGTCAGGTGCGGTGATATTCGAGATTCGCGCAGACCAGTTTGAAACGCGCTCGACCACGATGCGGGATAATATGGACCGGCTCACGGCGCTTGGCTTCCGCTTCTCGATCGACCATGCCTCAGACCTGTCGCTCGATCTGCCGCGCCTTCAGGCTGCGGGCGTCCGTTTCGTGAAAATGAACGGCACGACCCTGATCGACCAGCTGCGTGATCCACACGGTGCGCGGCCCGTCTCGTCGATCAACCGCCGGGTCAATGGTGAGGAAGTCAGTGCGGTCTTCTCGCGCTATGGTGTCACCATGATCGCGGAGAAAATCGAGGACGAAGCCAGCGTCGTCGAGATTCTCGAATACGATATCCCGTATGGTCAGGGCCACATCTTTGGCGCCCCGCGTCCGATCAAGGCGTCCCTCATGGAAGAGACGGCGCCGCCACAGGCGCTTGTCGAGCGCCTGTCGAGCTTCGGCTGACCTTTCGGCATCATTTCGCCCCAATCCCAGTGCTTGATGCGTCTGTCCGGTTGAGACGGGAGTGGATCTATGCGTCTGATTGCCTTGCCTTTTTCCCTGTTCGCGTTTGTTTGCGCGGCAACGGCGCAGACACCGCCCGACGTGCTGACTGTCCGGGCCATCCTGCCGGATCCGCAGGAGTTCGAGGTGCCGCCCGACCTTGAAAAGATCGAAGACCATTCTGTCGTCCTGCTGGACCTGACCATGTCGGTCGAAGCCTATGCGTCGTTTGAAAATGCCGATGGCACTTACTCGGGGCTGGACGGCGATTGTGAATTTGGCCCGATGGAGGGGGTGCGCATGATGTCCGTGCCGACCGGGTCCAACCATCTGCTCATGAACATACGTCCGGGAGACCCGGTGCAGTTCGCCGCCAATAGCGTGTCTTGCGAATACATGCCCAGCCTGCAGATCGGCGAGAATATCGGCCAGGTCATGACGGTGCGGGGCTGTTATCTCGCGAACGCGCATTCCATCCCGACGGCCACGCTCTATGTGCTCAATCCGCTGCCAGCGAGCGCCTGTGGGCTGACCCAATAGTTTCGAACCGGATTGACCCTGCCTGCGGCGCAGCCTAGGTCGCGGCGCATGACAAAACTCCAGTTCCCTCAAGGCCTGTCTTCGATCGCGCAGAATTATGATTCAATCCTCTGCGACGTGTGGGGGGTGATCCATAACGGCCGTGCGGCCTTCACCGAGGCTTGCGAGGCGCTGGTGAATTTCCGCGCGCAGGGTGGCCGCGTGTGCCTGATCACCAATGCGCCGGTGCCGAAGGCGCAGGTCATTCGCTATTTCGAGCCGCTCGGTGTGCCGTCAGACGCATTTGACGATTGCGTCTCGTCCGGGGATGCGACGCGCGCTGAACTCAAGCTGCGCCGCGACAAGACGATCTGGCGGCTTGGGTCCGACGAGGGCTTCGAGCACGACAAGTACCTGTACGATGGCCTCGACCTGAATTTCGTCGACACTGCCGAAGCGGACCTGTTGTTGTGCATTGGCCTGCGGGACCAGGTGAATGATGTGCCGGGAGACTACAAGGCCGAGCTCAAACAGGGCGTTGACCGCAACCTTCCAATGATTTGCGCTAATCCGGACAAGCAGGTGCGTGTTGGCGGCAAGCTCTATTGGTGCGCGGGCGCGCTGGCCGAGATTTACGAAGACCTGGGCGGGACGGTTGTCTATCCCGGCAAGCCCCACGCTGCGATTTACCGGCTGGCGGTTGAGCGCCTGCGCGATCTTGGCGCTGAGCCGTCGCGTATCCTGTGCATTGGCGACAGCCCGGCAACCGATGTGCGTGGCGCACGCCTGCAGGGCTATGACAGCCTCTATGTCGGGACGGGCCTGAAGGAACACGGCGCGGACTTCGAGCAGGAAGTGACCGACCTGCTGGCCGACTATAGTGAACAGGCCACTTACGCCATGACAGGCCTAAGATGGTGACGTGGGCATCGCCCGCGTGTAACGAACCTTTCAGATCAATATCGGAGACCCGAACGCATGAGCGAGTTCAACGGCTACAAGTACGAAGACTTGGATATCGGAATGGCGCACGAAACCGTGCACACGATTACGGAAGATGACATCCAGCGGTTCGCAGAAGTGTCGGGCGACTACAATCCCCTGCACATGAACGAAGAATTCGCCGCAAAGACCGTTTTCGGGCGCCGCATTGCGCATGGCGCTCTGACGGCCAGCTATATCTCCGGCATTCTGGGCAACAATCTGCCAGGCCCGGGCGCCATCTTCATCGGCCTGTCCATGCGCTTCAAACGCCCGGTTCATATCGGTGATACGGTGACGGTTCGCGCGGAAGTCGCCGAGAAGCAGGACCGGGGCAACCGGGTGACCCTGAAAGTGGAATGCACAGTTGACGGCAAGCGCGTCATCACCGGCGAAGCCGAAGTAGTTGCGCCGCGCCAGGAGGCCTGATGGCCGTTTTCGCCGACTATCGCGGATTGCCGGAGCGTGCGCGGGGCGCGTCTATAGCGCTCGGCAACTTTGATGGACTTCATGCCGGGCATCGGGCCGTGATCGACGCGGCCCGCAAGGCCGGGCATGGCAAGTTCTCTGTCGCGACATTCGAGCCGCCTCCACGTGCCTATTTCCGACCGAACGACCCGCCATTCCGCATTTTTCGTCCGGAACGGCGCAATGCCAGCATCCTCGCCGAGGGCGCGGATGCTGTGTTTGAATTGCCGTTCAATGGCGAGATGGCGGCCATGACGGATGAAGGGTTTGTGCGAAAGGTCCTCGGCGAGGGGCTGGGCGTTTCGCACGTCTCGGTCGGATTCGACTTCCGTTTCGGGCGCGGTCGGATGGGCCATGCGGCCCGTCTTTCCAGCCTGGGGCGGGCCCTCGGTTTCGGCGTCTCGATTGTCGAGGAAGTGCTGGAGCTGGGAACGAAAGCCTCGTCCACGGCGACGCGGCAGGCTCTGATGGCGGGCGAGCCGGAAACGGCGGCCGAAATACTCGGCGGCTGGTGGGTCGCTGAAGGCCTCGTCGAATCCGGTGAAAAGAACGGTCGCCAATTCGGTTTTCCGACGGCGAACATCCATCTCCACGACTTGATCCACCCGCGCCACGGCGTCTATGCTGTTCGCGCGCGGCTTGAGGGTAAAGACGCATGGCGCGATGGCGTCGCCAGTTTCGGGCGCACGCCCACGACCGGCCTGCGCGACCCGCTGCTGGAGACGTTCATTTTCGACTTTGACCAGGATATCTACGGCAAGTGGATGGAAGTCCAGCTGGTGTCGTACCTGCGGCCAGAACAGAAGTTCGAGAGCGTCGACGCCCTGATCGCGCAAATGCACAAGGATGCGGCGGAATCGTGCGTCCGACTGCAAGCGGCTGCGTCCCCGCCCAATTAGCGCCTGATTTCCCCCGAAAACTAATCCCGCTCGACGGAACTCCGGACCGTCTCCTGTGTTGGAATTGATATGCAGAAAGTCATCGTGTCCCTTTGCCTGTCGGTTGCCGTGCAGCTTGGCGCGTTTGCCGAGGTGCCCGACACCAGCATTCGTGCGCCGGGCATGCTGGTCGGCTCGGTCGGCGCGGGTGACCTGCACCTGCTGCTGGACGACATGGACGCGCATTTGACCGTGACGGGGGTCAATGACCGGCAGGCCCCCTATGTGTTTGCGATCAGTAAGGACGGCACGCCCTTTGCTATCTATACAGCGTGCGCCAATCCGGACGGGACCGATTGCCGAGGGCTTGAATTCCTTGCGGGCATTGATTCCGGACGGTCGACCGAACAGGTCAGTCGGATCAATCAGGCCTATGCCGCCGTATCGGTCTACAAGTCCGATCCGGAAACGGTGCACATCTCACGCTATATCATTCTCGACCATGGCGTGACCTGGGCGAACCTGCTGGAGAACGCCGCGGTGTTCGAGGTGCTGTGTGCACATGTGACCGAAGACCTGTTGGAACAGGGGCCCGAAGCGGCCGAAGGTAGCGCCAGATAGTGACAGCGCTGGCCCCGCCTGCTAGGCGAAAAGCATGGCACGGATACACTGCATTCGAATTAGACGCCCGGCGGCGCACTGACCTGATTTGACGGGGTGGGCGAAGCCGGGAATTCATGCTGCAGAAACCCATCCAGAAACCCGTGGCAAAGCCATGGGAAACCCGTATCAGATCCATAGATACCGCAAGAAGCCATACAGAGCCCCATGACAGATTCCCTGACTGACCGCGATTACCGCGACACGCTGTTCCTGCCGATAACCGATTTTCCGATGCGCGGCGGCCTGCCGAAGCGTGAGCCGGAATGGATCGCCCGCTGGGACGAGATGAAACTGTATGGCCAGCTGCGCGCGGACGCGACAGCGCGCGGGGCAAAGCAGTGGATCCTCCACGATGGCCCGCCTTATGCCAACGGGCATATCCACCTCGGCACCGCGATGAACAAGATCGTCAAGGACGTGATCGTGCGCTCGCACCAGATGACGGGCCATGATGCGCCCTACCTGCCCGGCTGGGACTGCCATGGCCTGCCCATCGAGTGGAAGGTGGAAGAGGAATTCCGCTCGAAGAATCGCGGCAAGGACGATGTGCCGGGCGATGAGTTCCGCGCAGCCTGCCGCGCCTATGCCGAAAAATGGGTTGAGATCCAGGGCCGTGAATTCCGCGCATTGGGCATCGAGGGCGAGTGGGACAATCCGTACCTGACCATGAAGTTCGAGAGCGAGGCGACGATTGTCGCCGAGTTCCTGCGCATGGCGATGCAGGGCGCGCTGGTGCGCGGCGCCAAGCCGATCATGTGGTCGCCGGTTGAGCGCACGGCGCTGGCCGAAGCGGAAGTGGAATATTATGATCGCAAAGTGCCGGTGATCTGGGTGAAGTTTCCGGTTGTCGGGCGCGATGATGATGCAAGTGTTGTCATCTGGACGACGACTCCCTGGACGATCCCGGCCAACCAGGCCGTATCGTTCAGCCCGGACATTTCCTACGGCCTCTACACGGTCGATGCCGTCATGAGCGAGGAAGAGCTGGGCTTTGCGCCCTACGCGAAAGCCGGAGAGAAAATCATCATCTCCGATGATCTCGCTCAGGCCATCATGGACGGTGCCAAAGTCAGTGCCTTCACACGCGTTTCTGACGTTGATCCGACAGGCTGGACGCTCAAGCACCCTCTCTCCGGTATGGATCCTTTCTTTGACAAACCCATCCCCATGCTTTCCGGCGAGCACGTCACGGCTGATGCCGGTACCGGCTTCGTCCACACAGCGCCTGCGCATGGCGAGGATGACTTCAATGTCTGGGTGGGTTCCGGCCGTACGACGCAGGACATCCGCCAGATTGTCGATGCCGATGGTTGCTACACGCTGGACGTACCGCGCTTTGCGGGCATGGATATCGTCCGCACCAGTGGCAAGAAGCGTGGCGAGCCCGGCAAGGCCAACCAAGAAGTCATGACGGCGCTGGCCGAGAGCGGCAACCTGCTGGCGCGCGGCATCACGACGATCCGCGATGCCCACTCCTGGCGCTCGAAAGCACCCGTCATCCGCCGCGCGACGCCGCAATGGTTCATCTCGATGGACAAGCCCGGCCCCAACGGCAAGTCGCTGCGTGAGAATGCGCTGGCGGCCATCGACGCGACTGAATTCTTCCCGGCGACTGCACGCAATCGCCTGCGCAGCATGGTCGAAGGTCGCCCTGACTGGCTGATCAGCCGTCAGCGCAACTGGGGCGTGCCGATCACGATCTTCGTCGACAAGTCCGGCCAGCCGCACACGGCGGCGCTGCCCGCCGACACGGCCAAGGCGCTGAACGAGACGATCAAGGCAGCCATCGCCAAGGGCGGCGTCGAGGCCTGGTTCGACACGCCGAAAGAGACCTTCCTGTCCGCCCATGGCATAGACGCCGCTGACTGGGACAAGGTGACGGATGTGCTGGACGTCTGGTTCGATTCCGGTACGACGCACGCGTTCGCCCTGCGCGCGCGCGGCATCATCGATGCCGAAACCGGGCAGGCCGATCTCTACATGGAAGGCTCTGACCAGCATCGCGGCTGGTTCCAGTCATCGCTCCTGGAATGCTGCGCGACGCGCGGCATGGCACCTTACAAGCAGGTGCTGACGCACGGCTTCATCGTCGATTCCGAAGGCAAGAAGATGTCGAAATCGATCGGTAACACGATCGAGCCGGAACAGATTGCCAAACAGTATGGCATCGAGATCCTGCGCATCTGGACCGCCTCGGGCGACTATACCGAAGACCTGCGGATTTCCGACGAGATCATCAAGGGATCGGTGGAATCCTATCGCAAGCTGCGCAACACGGTGCGCTACATGCTGGGTGCGCTGGAAGGCTATACGGCAGACGAAGCCATCGCCGCCGACAAGATGCCCGGCCTTGAGCGCTGGGTGCTGCATCGCCTGTCGGAACTCGATGCGCAGGTTCGCGCCGCCTATACTGTTTATGATTTCAAGAAGGTGATGAGCCTGCTGATCAATTTTTGCGGGGTCGACCTGTCGGCTGTGTATTTCGATATTCGCAAGGATAGCCTCTATTGCGACCCGCGCTTCGAAACAGCGGAAGCCTGGGACAAGGCGACCGCGGTGTTCGGCAACCGTAGGCGCGCCGCGCGCACGGTGATGGCGACGGTGCTGGAGCGGCTGCTGACGTGGCTTGCGCCGGTAATGCCGTTCACGATGGAGGAGGCCTTCCTTGAAAGCCACATCAAGGACAGGGCGGCTTCGGTGCACCTGCTGCAGTTCCCGGACACGCCTTCGGGCTGGCTAGACGCCGAGCTTGCGGCGCGCTGGGAGAAAATCTTCACTGTGCGGCGTGTTGTGACAGGCGCACTGGAAGTCGAGCGGCGCGAGAAGCGGATTGGCGCCTCACTGGAATCCTCGCCGCGCGTGCTGATTGCCGACGAGGCACTGATCAAGGCGTTCAAGGGCGAAGATGCTGGCGACCTGTTCATCACGTCCGGCGCGGAGCTGGTGCATTCGTCGGCAGGCGAGGGCGGCGGATTCACGCTGGACGACACGCCGGGCGTGATCGTCTATCCGGTCAAGGCAGACGGCTGGAAGTGCCGGCGCAGCTGGAAGTATTTCGATCCGGCGACGGCAGGCCGGGCTTTCCCCGACATCACGCCGCGCGACGCGCTGAGCGTGAAGGCCTGGGACGCCACGCACGGCTGATCGTTCAGGGATTGTTGAGCGGACATGCTCCGGCATTGGTGGCCGGAGCCATGCTGCGCGTTTAGGTTTCGTCGCAATCACAACAATGATCGGGAGGGACAGATCATGAAATATCTCGCTATCAGCCTGTTTGGAGCGGCGCTGCTGGGTGCCTGTGCGACACCCGTTGCGCCTGCCGACGTCGCCGCAGCGGAGACCGCTCCGGAAGCGGAAATGGTGGTCGCGCCAGCGGTCATTGATGTTGCGGCGGTGTCCGAGGCGCTTGCTGCCGCAGAAACCCGTTCTGACGAAGACAAGGCGCGCGATGCTGGCCGCAAGCCGGCCGAGGTGCTGGCCTATCTCGGCCTCAAGCCCGGCGACACGGCGGCGGACTTCATTGCGTCGGGCGGCTGGTACACCGAAGTGCTGTCGATCGCGGTCGGGCCGGACGGTACGGTGTATGCCCAGAACAGCGAAGCGGCGCTTGCCCTGCGCGACCGGGCCTATGACAAGGCGCTGACGGCGCGGCTTGCCGACGACCGGCTAGCCAATGTGGTGCGCAAGGACGAAGAACTGACGGCGCTCACCATCCCGGTTGGCAGCGTGGACGTGGCGCTGACAGGGCTGAACTTCCATGACGTATACAATGCCTATGGTCCTGACGCGGCGGTCGGGTTCCTGTCTGCCATTCGCAGCACGCTGAAGCTCGGTGGCGTGCTTGGCGTGATCGACCATGCCGGTGTACCCGGGGCTGACAATAGTGAACTGCACCGGATCGATCCGGCCCTTGCGGTGGCATCGGCCGAGGCCGCTGGTTTCATTGTGAACGTGAACAGCGACATCCTGGCCAGCGCGGCTGACGACCACACGAAAAACGTGTTCGACCCAGCCGTGCGCGGCCAAACCGACCGGTTCATTCTGAAGCTGACCAATCCTGAATAGGACAGGGCGGGCGTCCTGCATGACGGCAGGACGCCCGCTCAGCGGCCCGAACCTGCACAGAATCGCTTGATCGGCGGGTCGGGGTCTGCAATCTGCACGGCATGAAGTTCAATCCGGCAAATATATGGGCGCTGGCCCTGGTGCCTGTCGTGACCCTGGCCGATCAGGTGTCGAAATGGCTGATCCTGTCAGAGCCGCGTTTCAATGCGCTGCCCTGTCTTGATGGGACGGTTTCTTGCGGCCGGATGATTGTGCCGGGACCGATTGACCTGAGCATGTTGTGGAACCGGGGCATGAGCTATGGTTTCCTGCAATCCGAAGGAATTATGCGCTGGGTGCTTGCGGGCGTGATGCTGGTGATCGCGTTGGGATTCCTGGTCTGGTTGCTGCGCGCCGACGGACGCCTGCTGAAACTGTCGCTGGCCCTGGTTGTTGGCGGGGCCTTCGGGAACCTGATCGACCGGGTGCGTTTCGGAGCCGTAGTCGACTTTATCGATGCCAATGCGCTGTTTTTCCCGTGGGTCTTCAATGTGGCCGATGCTGCGATTAGTGTTGGTGCGGTCTTGCTGTTTGTCGACCAGTTCTTACTGTCTGGTCGAAAGCAGGCTAAAGCCTGAATATGAGTATTAAAACCGAAGCCAACCCGAGGCGAGGACGCCCTATCATGATGAAACCTGTTCTTCTTATTGCAGCTGGGGCTGCCCTGGCACTCATAAGCGCCTGCAGTTCTGGTGGCGGCACGCGCACGCCTGACGAGTTTCGCGTCGTGACCAAGGCGCCGCTGATTATTCCGCCGGAATATGCTTTGCGTCCACCACCGGCTGGCGGCTCGCTGCCGGCAGAAGTCGATCCGAACCGCACCGAAGTGGCAACCGCGTTCGGCACGACGGTCGGCAAGGATGCCAGCAAGTCCGAGCGCGCCTTAGTGGCGTTAGCGGGTGCGAATGCGGTCAACCCGATGGTGCGCTCGCAGGTCGACTATGACGAGACCAAGACGATCCGGAAGTCGTCTGGTGTCGTCGACACGTTGCTCTTCTGGCGCAAGGAAAACCCGGAAGACCTGGAAGCAGCGCGGGCGGACAATGCCACAGGTGGCGGCGATGTTGTCATCGAGAAGGCCAGCGGGTCGGCGCGCCTGAAGCTGCCGGGAACCTGATCACGCCAAACAACGGACGCTAGAGACGAATAAAGGAAGCATGCCCATGAAACGGATTATCACCGGAGGGCTGCTTGCAGTCGCTCTATTGTGCCCGGGCGCGATGGCTGACGACGCCGCGTGGGCGCCCGAGACCTTCACACTCGACAATGGCATGGAAGTGGTCGTGGTGCCCGATCACCGCGCGCCGGTTGTCACGCATATGGTCTGGTACAAGGTGGGCGCTGTCGACGAGGATGAGGGCAAGTCCGGCCTCGCCCACCTTTTCGAGCATGTGATGTTCAAGGAGACCGAGAATCTCGGCCCCGAGGAATTCACCACGATCGTGCAGCGCAATGGCGGACAACTCAACGCCTTCACGAGCTGGGACTACACTGCCTATTTCGAGCGCGTGGCCAAGCCGCAGCTTGGCAAGATGATGGAGCTCGAGGCCGAGCGGATGGTCAATCTCAAGATCAATGACGACCCCGAAGGTCCCTTCATTTCCGAGCGCGACGTCGTAAAGGAAGAACGCCGCCAGCGTATCGAGAACAATCCCGGCGCGATCCTGCAGGAGCAGGTGCTTTCGATGCTGTGGAAGGGCCACCCCTACGAGATCACCGTGATTGGCGAGATGGATGAGGTCGCGGCCCTGACGCCGGAAGACGGCATGGCATTCTACGAGAAATATTACTCGCCTGAGAACGCGATTCTCGTGGTGGCCGGGGATGTGGGCGCCGATGAAGTCCGCATGCTTGCAGAGGAAACATACGGAAAGATTGCCCCGACCGGGACAGTGGACGGAACGCGCAAGTGGGCGCCAGTGCCTTTGCTTACCGAGAACGCGCTGATCGTGCATGCTGACCCGAAGGTTCGCCAGCCCAGTTGGAGTCGATATTATTCAGGCCTGTCACAGTCACGCCAACGGCGGGAATCCTACGCGCTTGATGTCGGGCTTTCCGTGCTCGGTGGCGGTATGACCAGCCGCCTCTATCAGGCGCTTGTTGAAGACGAGCAAGTTGCCATCGATGTCAACACATACGCATGGACCACGCTGCACGATGAAGGCCCGGCTATCATAAGCGCGAGCCCGGTAGATGGCGTCTCGCTCGATGATCTGGATACGGCTGTCATGGCAGAAGTACGCAAGGTGCTCGCAGAAGGCTTCACCGATGCCGAAGTTGAGCGGGCGCGCAATTCTTTGGCCGCCGAGGCGATCTATGGCCGCGACAGCCAGTCCAGCATGGCCAATTTATTCGGGTCGACGCTGGCTCTTGGTGGCACGGTGGACGATATCCTGAACTATCCCGATGAGATCCGCTCAATCACCACGGATGAGGCCCTTGCCGCCGTGCGCAATGTGTTCGGCGAAGACCGGCACTATATCGAAGCGGAACTGGTGCCAGCCGAAGGAGGCGTTTGATATGACATACCTGAAGCTGATCCTCGGCGCAGCGACGGCGATCGCGCTGACCGCCTGTGTTTCCGAGCCCCTGCCGACGCCGGAAGCCCTTGTCGAAACCGTCACCGAACCGGAGATGATCGTCGATGTTCACAAGGGTGACTTCGCCGAAATCCAGCAATTCGTGACGCCGGGCGGCGTGTCCGTCTGGCTCGTCTCCGAACCGTCAATCCCGATCCTGTCGCTGGAAATGGCCTGGAGGGGCGGCGAGACATCCGATCCCGAGGGCCTTGAAGGCCTGTCGGACTTGGTCGTCTACAACATGAATGAAGGCGCAGGCGATCTCGACTCGCTGGCATTCCAGACGCGGATGGAAGAGTTGAACATGAGTTTCGGTTGCTCGACGGGCAATGACTGGACGAGCTGCTCTAGTTCCATGCTGACCGAGAATGCAACTGACGCCATGGATCTGATCGCGACGGCTTTCGCCGCGCCGCGCTTTGATGATGGCCCGTTCGAGCGATTCCAGCGCGAGAACCTGATCGGCATCAAACAACGTGAAACGAGTCCGAACTGGCTCGCCCGCACAGCCATGGCCAATGCGCGCTATCCAGACCATCCCTATGCCCGTCAGACGAGCGTGGAGAGCATTTCCGCGCTTACCCCGGCGCTCGCTCGCGAGCAGATGCGAAAGCTGATGGTCAAGGACCGGCTGCTGGTAACGGCCGTCGGTGCCGTGACGCCGGAGGACCTTGCGCTGATGATAGACAAGGCAGTTGAGGGCCTGCCAGACGCGAGCGAGATTGAGGCCGTGGCGGACATTTCGCTGCCTGCGGCACCAGCTGACCCCATCCTTGTCGACCTGCCCCAGCCGCAAAGCCTGGTCTCGTTTTCCGCGCCGGGCCTCAAGCGCAACGATCCGGACTTCTTCACTGCCTATGTCCTGAACTACACGGTCGGTGGCGGAGGCTTCGAAAGCCGCCTGATGAAGACGCTACGTGTCGAAAAGGGCCTGACCTATGGCATTTATACCGGCCTGTCGAATTCGGACCATCTGGATTCTTGGAGCGGCGGTGGGCAGACCAAGAATGAAAGCGCGGGCGAATTCCTGACCGGAATCCATGATGAGCTGAACCAGTTCGTCGCCGATGGCGTGACGCCGGAAGAACTCGACAATGCCAAGGCTTATTTGACCGGGTCCTATGCGTTGGGCTTTGATTCCAATGCAAAGATTGCCGACCAGATGATGGGCGTACGCCAGGAAGAACTGGGCATCGGCTATTTCGACACGCGCAATGCGAAGATCAGCGCGGTGACACTGGACGACGTGAACCGGGTGGCGAAAGACTACCTGTCGCCCGACAAATTCACATTCGTCATCGTCGGCGAGCCCGAAGGGATCGAATAGTCAGTCTTGGGTCTTGCGCGGTGTCGCAAGGCCCGGCGCTGCGATCCCGCGGACATAGTCCCGGCAGAATTCGTAGAGTTCGGCCGGGCGTCCGCCCGTGCCGGTCTCGAGCCGCCCTGTGCCTTTGACAAGGCCCGTCTTTTCCAGCGCCCGCCGGAAGTTCTGCGTGTGCAGCGAGAGGCCGAGAATACCTTCCACGGTGCGCTGCAGGGCCGAGAGTGTGAAGCGCTCGGGCAGAAGTTCGAACACGACGGGCCGGTATTTGATCTTGCCGCGCAGGCGCGACAGGGCGGTGGCGAGGATGCGGCGGTGGTCGGAGGCCATGGCGGCGCCGAAAGCGACAGCGGGCTGGGGCAGGCCAGCATCGCGCGCACATTCGGCGACCAGGCCTGCTTCATACAATAGCTCGTAGCGCTCCAGTACGCGTTCCTCGACCCAGCGGGCACCGTCGAGACCGAAGGCGATACGGGCGCGGTCGAGACGCTGTGTGTTGCCGGCAGCCCATGTGAAGAGGTGGGGGGCGAGCTCAGCGTCGATCATTGCCGGGCGCCCGTGACGATGGTCTTCCCACGGGAAGTAACGGTACCAGCCCTGCCAGCGGGCCGCGAACCGGGAATCGGTTGGGGCGGCTTCTGGCATCAGAGCCAGGTAGCCGACGGAGATCACGCGGGTGGCGGGCGGGGTGTCGGTAAGGGTGGCCTCGGGGGTATCGCGGTCCTTGTCGCCGAACGTGTAAAGCTGCTCGACATATCCAAGCTCGAACCCGGTTTGCTCACGCACCCAGCCGCGCAGCGACAGGTCGAAGGTGCGGTGGCGTTCCGGGTCGAACGGGCCGAATGGCAGGGCGTCTTCGCCGGTGTCGCGCTGGCTGACCAGGACAAGCGGCGCATCATCCTCGATGGCCACCATCACGGCAGACAGGCCAATCAGTACAGAATAGGTCATCGCCGTTTGCTCATTTCGAAATCATTGTGCAGTTGTCCGTAGCGCGCAAGAAAAGCTTCCTGCGCTGCCGGCACCGAAAGCGGCTTCAGCTTGAGGCGAATGCCTTCCGGCGGCTTGCCGAACAACTTGTTTGATTCTTCCTCGGAGAAACCGGCGAGTTGGACCGCTTCGAACCAGGCAGAGATATGATCGGCTTTCTTGATCAGTTTCTTCAACCTGACAGGGGTGACCGTCGCCAGTTCGAACCGGATATGGATCGCCTCCTGCAGGCGGGCCTCGATGGACTTGTAGCTTTCGCCCAGAAGCGCCTTGAACGGGGAGATCATGTCGCCGATGACGTATTCCGGGCTGTCATGAAGGAGCGCCGTCAGGCGATCGCGCGGATTGAGGCCCGGTTCGAGCAAGCAGCAGAGATCCTCCACAATCACCGAGTGCTCGGCCACGGAGAAGGCGTGACCGCCCTTTGTCTGGCCATTCCAGCGGGCCACACGGGCGAGGCCATGGGCAATGTCCGCGATCTCAACATCCACGGGCGAGGGATGGGCAAGGTCGAGACGGCGTCCCGACAGCATGCGCTGCCAGACACGAGGAGGTTTAACAGAACGCTTCGCTTGGGTACTCATCCGGGCCATCTTTAATCTATTGGTAGCAAGGGTAAAGAAACGGAGGCGATCCGGTTACGAAGTGACCCCATTTCCGCCTTGATCGGCAAATGCCATGTTAAGCCCTTTGCGGCATAACCATTGCATATCACACGCCAAATGCCGCCGACGATATGGGGCCGAGCAAGGAACAGACATGATCGATTCAATGACACAGTTCATTTCGAGCCAGACGCTGCCATTCTGCGTGTTGCTCGGCGGATGTATCATTGTCGTTGTCGAAGCCGTGCGCGCCAGCCGTATTGCCCTTTGGGGCGACATGTTCGCCGAAGACCTCGAAGAATAGTATCGTGCCTCAGGCGGTTTTCTCGACGAAAACCGTTCCAGCTGAATAACCCGCACCGAACGAACAGATCAGGCCCTTGTCGCCGGGCTTGAAGCCGTCCGAATGCTTGTGGAACGCGATGATCGATCCTGCCGAGGATGTATTGGCATACGTGTCGAGCACGGTCGGGCTTTCGTCATCGCTCGCTTCGTGTCCCAAGACCTTGGACGAGATCAGGCGGTTCATGCTGGCATTTGCCTGATGCAGCCACATGCGGCGCAGGTCAGTGCCTTCGAGGCCAAGCTCGGTGAGATGCTCGCCGATCATTTTGGCAACCATCGGGACGACTTCGCGGAAAACCTTGCGGCCTTCCTGCACGAACAGCTTGTCCGGTGAGCCGATGCCTTCCGGCGCAGCGCGATTGAGGAAGCCGAAATTGTTGCGGATATTGTTGGAGAACTCGGTCTTGAGCTTGGTGCCGAGGATTTTCCAGTGTCCGGAAGGCGCGATGCTTTCTTCCTCGACGAGGACCGCGGTCGCGACATCTCCGAAGATGAAGTGGCTGTCGCGGTCAGTGAAGTTCAGGTGACCGGAACAGATTTCCGGATTGACCATGAGGACCGATTTGGCGCTGCCGCTCCGGATGAAATCTGCCGCTGTTTGGATGCCGAACGTCGCCGACGAACAGGCCACGTTCATGTCGAAGGCGAAGCCGCCGCATCCGAGCGCGGCCTGAACTTCAACGGCCATGGCGGGATAGGCGCGCTGCATGTTGGAGGCGGCGCAAATCACGGCATCGACATCTTCCGGCTTGCGACCAGCGCGCTCAAGCGCTTGGCGTGCAGCGTGCACGGCCATCTCGGCCATGACGGAAATCTGTTCGTTCGGTCGCTCATCGATGCGAGGTGCCATCGTTTCAGGATCGATGATGCCTTCCTTGTCGATCACGAAGCGCGATTTGATGCCCGACGCCTTTTCAATGAATTCGACGGAGGAGTGCGTTTTCGGATCAACGGTGCCGGCGCCGATCTCGGCAGCGCAGGCGAGGTTCCAGTTGTCGGCCCACGTATTGTAACTTTCGACAAGTTCTTCATTGGAAATCGAATGCTGTGGCGTCCAGAGACCGGTCGCCGATATGACTGCAGTTTTCATCTTGCCCTCAGGATGAGCGCGGTGGAGTCCGCACTTCTTATGATCGTCTATTCAATTGGGTAGGTGTAAACCGCGTTGTGCATCGGGTCGAGAGACGAGGTGCAAGTGTTTACTTGGGCCAAGTCAGGCCGGAATCGGTCGTTTGCTGTGCTTTGTCTGCGGGCACACCGTGTGCCTCGATCCTGGCCTGACGATCTTCGGCGTCTTCCTGCCTTGCCTTGATGCTTTCGGCGTCGGCCCGGTCAGCGGCTTCCAACAGCGCGATCTGGGTTTTCATGCAGGAGGCGCGGGCTTCGGGGCCGGGGGAACTGGCGCATCGGTTCCAGGCGACCTGTTTGCGATATTCGGGACCTGACGTCGACGAGCAGGCCGCGAGAAGCGGCAGGATGGCGAGAACGGTGATGGCGAGACGTTTCATCTTAAGCACTCCTGTACAGCTTGGTGACGCGGGCAAGTTACATCATGGTCATTCACCATGCCGACCGCCTGCGCCCAAGCGTAGACAATTGTCGGGCCGACAAATTTGAAGCCGCGCTTTTTCAAGTCTTTCGACATGGCCGCAGACCAGTCCGTGAACGTCGGGGCCTGACGGAAGTCTGTCCATGCGTTGACGATCGGCTTGCCGCCGACCCAGTCCCAGCAATAGGCGGAGAAGTCTTCCCCCGCGTCGGCCATGTCGAGGAAAGCACGGGCATTGCCGATGGTTGCCTCGATCTTTTTCGGGCTGCGAATGATGCCGGGGTTTTGCAGGGCCTTGTCGATGCGCGACTGTGTCCAGCGCACGAGGCGCTCAGGCTCGAAATCGTCGAATTCCTTGCGGATCGAGTCGCGCTTGCGCAGGATCATGATCCAGGACAGTCCGGCCTGCATGCCGTCGAGCTGCAGCTTCTCCCATAGGGCGCGGGTGTTGCGTTCGGGCACACCCCATTCCGTATCGTGATAGCCGCGGTAGATCGCGTCATTCATAGGGGCCCAGGCGCAATAGGGCGCGTCAGTCATTGGCGGCCGTCAGGGCAATCAATTCGAGGTCCAGCCAGGGCGGGCGGTCAATCGTGACGGGCTGGCCGCCGCAGGTGAAGGCGTGACCAGCAGCTTCGGCGGACACCATGCGGTCGGTGCGGATTAGGGCGAGGCCTGATGTGCCTGACATGCTGGTGACGGTGCCAATGGAACCGCCTGCGAGCACTTCGCCTCCACGCTTTAGCCCGGCACCATGCACAGGCAGCGTGCGCTTACGGATCTTGCCCTTGCGTTTCATGCGGCTGGCGACTTCCTGGCCGACGAAGCAGCCTTTCCTGTAATCGATCCCGCCCATGACATCCATGTTCACATCGGTGGGGAAGACCGTCGAAGAGCGATAGTCGGCGCCCCATTCGGGCACGCCTGCTGCGATACGCTCGGCGTGCCATTCGTCATCCGGCATATCGAGGCCAATTTCGGCTATCGGCGAGATCGCGCGGTGAGGCAGCTGCGTCGAGCGCACATCGACCCAGCTTCCCTCGGTGACCAGGTCTTCCGTGAGTTGTTCGATTACCACGTCGGAGCGGAGCCGGAACAGTTTGAGCCGGCGTTCGAGATCGTCTGCGGCGTCGCTGTGAACATCGAGATAGATATTGTCGAGCGACAGCATCGCGAGATAGTCGGCAATGATCTTGCCCTGCGGCGTAAGCAGCGCGCCGTAGCGCATCTCGCCGGTGTTCCAGTTTTCGACTGAATGCGTCACCGTACGGTCAAGCAGGGCCAGCATGTCCGGACCGGACAGGCGAATGATTGAGCGATTGGGCAGGGTGCGTTTGGACATGCGCCTAACCTAGTGGTCGCCGCGCTGTTTGTCAGTGCCTTTCCATGCCGCATAGATTCCGGTGGCAAGCCCACTTTTCAGGAGCGAACCGATCAGGAAGGGTACAACGCCTGCTGCGAAGGCGGTTTCAGCGCCGACAAATCCCGATAGCCAGGCCCAGCCAAGCGTCAATACGAGGGCGTGAAGGCCGAGAAAGCCAGCAAGGCGCAGGCCGTGGGCGGTGAGACGGTCACCCTTGGGCAGGTAGCCGGCGAGGAAGGCAGCCAGCGGGAAGGCGGCAAGATAGCCGGCTGTCGGACCGGCAAAGGCGGCAAGTCCGGACTTGCCGTCGGCCAGCACGGGCGCGCCGGTCATCGACAAGGCCAACCATGAGAGCACGATGGCGGCCCCCGTGCGCGGGCCCAACAAGGCGCCCATCAGCAGGACAACCATTGTTTGCAGCGTTATCGGCACCGGGTACATCGGGACGGAAATATAGGAAGATGCCGTTAGCGCAGCGACGCCTGCGAGGCCGATAATGAGTGGCCGTAGGGCAGAAGGGGTGGTGGTCCGGGCGCTGGCGAGTTTCATGGCGATTCCTGTCTCTGTGCAGCGCGGTTTGTGCGGTGCAGCACGGGTGAGGTCAAGGGCTACGGCAGCGTCACGGGATGACATGCCCGGCAAGCGGTAGCATATAGAGTGCATGAGCAAGACATTTGACCTGATCCTACGTGGCGGCACCGTTGTCACTCCCGGCGGCGAGGCCCGCGTTGATATTGGCGTGCGCGCCGAGCGGATCGCCGAGATTGGCGACCTGTCGGCCGCCAGCGCCGGTGAGACCTATGATGCCACGGGCTTGCATATCCTGCCGGGCGTGATCGACAGCCAGGTCCATTTCCGCGAGCCGGGCCTCGAATGGAAGGAAGACCTGGAGTCAGGCGCACGGTCGGCAGCGCTGGGTGGCGTGGTCGCGGTGTTCGAGATGCCGAACACGAACCCTTCGACGACGAGTCCCGAGATGCTGGCCGACAAGCTGAAGCGGGCCAAAGGCCGGATGGATATCGACCACGCTTTCTATGCCGGAGCGACGCATGACAATGTCGGCCTGCTGGCCGAGATGGAGCGGACGCAGGGTTGCTGCGGCGTGAAAGTGTTCATGGGCGCTTCGACGGGCGACTTGCTGGTGCATGATGACGAGGGCGTCGAAGCGGTGCTGCGCGCGATCAAGCGGCGCGCGGCCTTCCATTCCGAGGACGAGTACCGCCTCGCCGAACGGCGCGAGCTGGCGGTGACCGGCGACTGGACGAGCCACCCTGTGGTGCGCGATGTAGAGACCGCTGTGATGTCGACGCGGCGCCTGCTGAATCTCGCGCGCAAGGTCGGCAAGCGAATCCATGTGCTGCACATCACAACGGCAGAAGAGCTTGAGATGCTACGCGATGCCAAGGATGTGGCGAGCGTGGAATGCCTGCCGCAGCACCTGACACTGGTGGCGCCGGAGGCCTACCAGCGGCTGAAGGGCTATGCCCAGATGAACCCGCCGATCCGCGAGCAGCGCCATGTCGATGCGCTGTGGCGCGCGCTGAATGCCGGGATCGTGGACGTGATGGGATCGGACCACGCACCGCACTCGATCGAGGAGAAGGCGCGGCCGTATCCCGCTTCGCCGTCGGGTATGCCTGGCGTGCAGACCATGGTGCCGGTCATGCTGACGCATGTGAACAATGGGAAACTGTCGCTGCAGCGCTTCGTTGAGCTGACCAGCGCCGGGCCGCAGCGTGTGTTCGGCCTCGCCGACAAGGGCCGGATCGCCGAGGGCTATCATGCCGATTTCACGGTCGTGGACCTGAAGCGCAAGGAGACGATTACGAAGGAGTGGTCGAAGTCGAAATGCGGCTGGACACCGTTTGACGGGTTCGAGGCGACCGGCTGGCCGGTGGCGACCATCGTGCGCGGCGGCTTCGTGATGCGCGACGGCGAGATCGTCGCCAAGGGCGGCGGCAAGCCCGTGCGCTTCAACGAGACGCTGGAGCCTGCCGAGGTTTGAGTGTCCCGGCGCGGCTGATCGAAACCCTCAAGGCCCGCTATGGTGAGCCGCAGCGCCATTATCACACATGGGATCATATCGACGCGCTGAAGCGTCACTTCGATGGACTGGCTGGTCATTGGTACCGCCCTGAAGCCGTGCTTTGGGCGCTGAACTGGCATGACGCGATTTATGATCCAACGCGCCCGGACAATGAGGAGCTGAGCGCATAGCTTCTTGAGGCTGAGGGAAAGGTCTGGCTTGCCGAAGATGACCTTGCCTTCGCCGCACGGATCATTCGCGCCACCGCAAAGCATAAGATTCCCGACGGGCTGGATGATGTCGATGAAAACGACCTTGCTCTATTCCTGGACATCGACCTCTCGATCCTCGGCGCCCCGGAGCCAGTGTTCGACCCGTACGAAGCGGATGTGCGGGCGGAATACGCATTCGTGCCAGATGAGCCGTTCCGCGCCGGCCGCCTGCGGATACTGAAATCATTTGCGGAACGTGAGACGATCTATTCCACCGAAGCGGGCCAAAAGCGATCGGACGAACAGGCGCGCGCCAATCTTGCGCGGTCAATGGCGCAGCTATCGATGTGAGAGACGCACACTCCGTTTTTTCCAGGCATAGCAGGATTTGGCGCTAAGTTCTCCAAACGGGGGACGAGTCGTGGCGGGACGTGAAAGCAGGATCGTGCAGGCAGGCGTGGGTATATGACCTCCGCCGTTTAGCGGATGCCTTGCGCAAGCAGGACTGGTTCACCGTCGCTGTGGAAACGCTGATCGTTGTGTTTGGTGTGTTCATTGGCCTGCAGGTCGGGAACTGGAACGATGCGGCTCGATAGCGGTCAAAAGAAGCCATGTTCCTCGAACAGCTTGCCAGGGAATTCACCTCGGTGGTGGAGGCGGGAAAAGCCGCGAAGGTCGACGCCGATGTCTCGCTCACGGCAACACGCGATGTTCTGAGGGCGATTCGGGACGGCAAGGAACCCGAAGACAAGGCGGCGTTTCTTCAGACACTGGGGAGCGCGGGCGGATTTGAGCCTGGCCCGTCAGAACCGGTGACGCTGATCGAGTTGATGGCGGCGGGAGGGCTTTCCGAGCTGTCCTCGCCGGACCTTCGTACAGCGCTTATCCGCTATCACGAGACAGCTGACTCTCAACGCGAACTGACGAGCCTGACACTGCAGCGCGTGTCTGCGCCGCATGACGGTTTTCACGATGCGATCTATCTGAATCCCGACTTTTCACCTGAGTTGGAGAACCGTCTGGAACGCTATGACTGGGATCTGATGCCGGGCACACGCCAGCAATTCCAGACGATCATGCACGGCAAGCTTGGCCTCAGTTACGGCATCGAGGAACAGATCGTCCGCGGTGAAGCCGTGCTCGCCGAGATCGAGAAAGCCCGGAAATGATACTGCGCCGCAAAACACATTCAGCCATCGGCGCCATCCTGCCTCTGCGGCCTTCCGCGCGACACCGACTAACCAATTGGCGGATGGGGGACAGAATTTGCACAAGTGACCGCAAGGGGCTGGACGGGCGGCTATGCTGGCTTTTTGCAGTGCAGGGCAACGGTCAACCTTTCGCGGGACGACAGGTCAGGCCGGGTGCTGCATGATGTTCGCCGGTTTCGCGGCGCACCAGTGTGCAAACTCCGTCATTCAGGACGATTTCGAACGCCACGGGCATGGCCACGCTGTGCGTTTCGAACTCTCCTGGCGGCGGCGGCAGGACAGAGACATAGGTGGCCGTGGTCAGGTCCGCTGCCGCGATTTGTATATTGGCGCGTCCCATGGCCTCGCCGAGGGCGGTCTTCAGAATGGCGATGCTGGCAGCGTCATCCGTCATGAGCGTCGCGGGTGTCATGTCGGCATGTGTCTGGCAGGCGGGCAGGGCGAACAGGGGCAGGCTGGCGAACATATAGGAAAGGGGCGTGCGTCTGGTCATCGGCCGGTACTCCATTGCGTGCGCGGCATGCTCATGTCGCGATTGGTTCCCGAGAGCGATTGCCCCGGCAATTCGAGCGGCGGTCCGTCAGCGGTGGTTGCCTTGCTCACGCTCACACTCTGGGGCGACTGGCTTGATACCGGCACGGCCGGGCAAGTGCCATCGAGGCGATACTGCAGGGCTGCGGCGAGCAGGGCTTCGCTCGTATCACCGAGTTCCCGGGTGAAATCGTCGGCAACCGTGCAGCCCGGTGCCTTCACGGCAAACGCGTTGGGTGAATTTTGCGGTGCGAAACCATCCGTATAGTCACCAAAATCTTTCTCGTTCACGCCCTGGAACTGAATGCTGTAGTAGGTCTCCCCGCAATTCGAGGCCGGATAGAAGCCGAACGGCTTGCCGCATGTCGTGTCGCCGATGAGCACCGCGTCGACGTCGACGCCTCTCAGGCCATTGACCAGCGCTTCGCTGGCGCTGCAAGTGCGGGCCGTTGTCAGGATATAGACGCGAGGCAGGTCGAGGCGTGGCAGGGGCTGGCCATCCGTGAGGGAGAAACCGAGCCCGGTTGAATAGAACGGGATCGGGTCATTGAACGCGCCGGTGACAGGGTTGCGACTGCCAGCGGCAGCATTGAAGCGCAACTGTTCGAATGCCTTGTTTTGCGTGCGGGCCGGTCCGGCGACCATGTAGCCGAGCTGTGAGGAGACGGCGAGCAGGCCGCCACCATTGTAGCGCAGGTCCAGGACCAGGTCATTGATGCCCGATGCCTTCAGCGACGTCACCGCGTCGGCGATCTCCTTTTCCGATGCAAAGGGGCTGAACGTGTTGAACAGGACGTAGCCGACCTTGCCTGCTGCTGTGTCGATGGTCGAGAAGCGGTTGACGGGCTTGGGAGCGATGTTGGCCGCAGCTAGCGTGATGGAGCGGTCGGTCGAGCTGCCCGGATCGCGCACCACGAAATCATGTTGTTCGCCCGCGGTCTGCGGAGACAGCGCCCGGTTCAACTGGTCAACTTCCGCCTGCGTGCCGGCACCATTGACGACGTCGATGCCGTCTATCCGCAGGATTCGGCTGCCTCGCACCAGCTTGGGCTGCCCAAGAGAGGTTTCGGAGGCAGGTGAACCAGGCTCTGTATAGCGAATGCGAATGTCGCGTGGTGGCGTCGACGAAAACACGGCGAACGCGGCGCCATAGCCTGGAAGGGCGGTGGAATTCCGTTGCTCCAGATATTCTTCGGTAGGCTGATTGAAGTGGAAATCATCCTTGTTTTCGCCAGACGCGGTCGTGGCGAAAGTCTTCTGGGTATCGAAATAGGCAATGCGGTTGGTGTAGGCGTTTGGGTTCCGGTCCGTGACTTCATCGGGCCAAAGATAGGTCTCGTGCGTCCATGACCGCAGCCAGAACATTTCCTGCGACAGGGATCCGGCCTGGTCGGGGAATGCGTTGCCTTCAAGGTCGACGCCCGTGCGGACCACCTCGCATTTGTCCGAGAAGGTGCCTGCCGAAGCATAAACACCCTGTGTCCATGTCGGACCGGCTGCGGCGGGAGGCGGCGGGGGCGGTGGAGGCGATGACGCACTGCCCGATCCGCCGCCTCCGCCACAGGCGGGTGCAAGGGCCACACCAGCGGCAGCCAGCATGATTTTCATGTGGGAGAGAAAGCCGTCTTTTCGCATATGCACTGTCTCGTCGCTGAGTGATGGTTTCATGGTGATTTGGGTGTCCCGTCAGGTCAAGCCGGGCCACCGCTATATCTTCACGCGAATATGCGCGCCTTTCGGGCGAATGTACAAATCGTGATCTGCAGCCTATCTGGCGTGTGACTTTGCTTTTCGCGGAGCGCTCATGCAGAATGAGACATAGATCACCGGGATAGGCACGCGCTTGGCAATGGGAATTTTCGAGGAGTTGTCTTGAGCGACCGCAAAGGGCTGAACCGGGGGCTGTTCTGGCTCTACGAGGGGCATGGGCGCGGGCCGTTCATCTTCCGCTGGGCCATGCTGATCTTCGATTTAGCGACGATCATCTATTTCCTGCTGGCGCCTTTCGCGCAGCGGGGGCAGCATCACTACATAATCGACTATGTGATCGGCGCGGTAATCCTGTTCGACCTTGTGGCCAGGTTCTACATTGCTAGGTCGAAGCGCAAGTTCCTGATGCGGTTCCTGCCCTGGGCTGATCTGATCGTGGTGATTACGATGTTCGCGCCGCTGCTTGTGGCGAACCTGGCCTTCCTGCGCGTCCTGCGGGCGGTGCGGGCGATCCGGGCCTTCACCTTCATCAAGCGTGCCGGGAAAATGTGGGGCTTTTTTCAGCAGCATGAGCAGGTGATCGACCGGGTGACGAACCTGATCGTGTTCGTCTTCATCATGGCGGCGCTGGTCTATGTTTCGCAGGTTCGCATCAATGACGGCATCAATTCCTATCTCGATGCGCTCTATTTTACCGTCACCAGCCTGACGACAACGGGCTATGGTGACGTGTTGCTGGTGGGCGAAAGCGGCAAGCTGATCGCCATCATCATCATGGTATTGGGCCTGACCCTGTTCCTCCGGCTTGTCCGCGCCATATTGCGGCCGACAGACAAGGTCGAGCAGGAATGCGGCGTGTGCGGCCTGACCATGCATGATCCCGATGCCGTCCACTGCAAGCATTGCGGCGCAGTGATCCACATCCCGACAAAAGGCATGACATGAGCAACACCAACCTACCGTTTCGCGAAGTGCCCTATCTTCCACTGAAGCTGGACATAGATCGACGCCCTGACGGCACGATCTATTTGAACAATGGACAGCCGCTGAAGGCGCACCCGCCGCATCTTCTGGCGCCGCTGGTGAAGTGGGCGGCTGAAGCGCCTGACCGGATATGGCTCGCTGAGCGCGTACCGGAGGACCCGCAATCGGATGGATGGCGCGAAATGACCTATAGCGAAGGGCTCGAGCGCGTGCGCCGGCTGGCCCAGGGCTTCATTGATGCCGGCGCGGGCCCGGATGCACCGCTGATGATCCTGTCGAAGAATGCGATCGATCATGCGCTGGTCATGTATGCCGCGATGTGGGCCGGCAGCCCGGTCGTGCCCGTGACACCGGCCTATGCGCTGCTGAGTGAAGACTTCGCGCGCCTGAAATATATCGACCAGCTGACCGAACCAAAATTCATCTATGTCGAGGATGGCGCCGAGTATCAGCGCGGTATGGATGGCATGGGCGTGGGCAACCGGCTGGTGCTCTACAGCCGTAACGAGCCGAAAGGATGTGACTGCGTCAATATCGGCCGCTTTGCCAAGGAGCCGACTGACGCGGTCGACGCCGCCTATGCGGCGCTGAAGCCTGAGACGGTCGCGAAGTACATGCTGACATCCGGCTCCACAGGCGAGCCGAAGGCGGTGATCAACCTGCATGGCATGGTCGCGGCGAATGCCAAGATGATCCGCTCAGTCTGGGATGAGGCGCGCCTGGAGGAGATCACGGGCGGGCCGCAGGTGATGTGCAACTTCCTGCCGTGGAGCCATACATATGGCGCTCATTCGATCCTGCACAACATGCTCGATTGGGGCGGGACGCTATACCTGGACCAGGGCGCGCCGACGCCCGCGCGCCTGCCGGAAATGATCCGGAACCTGAAGGAAATCCTGACGACGCAGCATACGACCGTGCCGGCAGCCTGGGCGGCGCTGGCGACCGAGCTGGAGCGGGACGAAGACCTTGCGCGCGCCTTCTTCTCGCGCCTCAACTGCATGGCCTATGGCGGCGCGGCGATGGGGCAAGACATCTATGAGCGTATTCAGGCCGTGGCGATTCGGGTGACCGGTGAACGCATCTCACTGTCGGCCGGTTACGGCGCGACCGAAACATCACCGACCGCATCAAACGTGCACTGGCCGAATGACGTGATGGGCCTGATCGGACTGCCGCTGCCGGGGAACACGTTCAAGCTGGTGCCGAATGCCGAGAAGCTGGAGCTGCGCGTGAAGGGGGTGAACGTGACACCCGGCTATTACCGCAATCCCGAACGCACCGCTGAGGCCTTTGACGAAGAAGGTTATTACCGTCTGGGTGACGCAGTGCGATTCGTCGATCCCGAGCATCCGGAAAAGGGCCTCGCTTTCGATGGCCGGACGGCAGAGGAATTCAAGCTGGCGAGCGGAACGTGGGTGTCGGCAGGCACGGTGCGGGTGCAGGCGGTGGCGGCGACAGGTGGCGCATTGTCCGATGCGGTCGTGTGCGGGTTGAACCGCAATGAAATCTGTCTGCTCGGTTTTCTCAATGAGGCTTGGTGCCAGCGCCTGGTGGGTGAGGCCTTGTCGCTTGCCGAACTGTCGCGCCATCCGAAAGTCATCGGCGCGGTAAAAGCCGGATTGCAGAAACACAACGCGGCCAATCCGAAGCCTTCGGCGCGAATCGCCCGGATCCTGCTCCAGGAAACACCGCCCCAGGCGGATGCGGGTGAGATCACCGAAAAAGGATACATGAACCAGGGACGCACGCTGGACCTCAGAAAGGACCAGGTAGAGATGCTATATGCGAGTTCTGTATTTGACGCGGTAGTCGCTATAGGCGTTTAACTCGAAAAATTCGTGACTCTCGTCTCATTTTTTCGAAATGAGCGTCGCATTTTTTTGACCTATACTCCGAGTCCTGCGGAAGCCGAATTTGATGGCTTGACGGCTGGGCTTGGAACGATTCAGCTATGCCCATGATCCGCACCGGCTTTCTTTCCTCATCAGACCGTATTGAGCTTGAGGCTTGCGTGCGTCGCCAGCGC
>NZ_JBDNGN010000009.1:0-5634 GCF_041689225.1 Hyphomonas sp.
AACTGGCGAAAACTACGCGGCTTTGACTACCTCGCCAAAGTCATTACCGGCGTCAAATTCAAAGACGGGATCGAAACCACCGAAACTGGCCAGATCGCCGCATGACCAAAAACTCTCAAACACCAGATTTGACAATAACTCCTGATCATCACGACCTGCTGAGCGCGCTGATCGGGAACAAGCCGGGCATGAAGATGCTGGGAATGGCCGACCAGCTTGAAGCCGAGACGGACAAGTTTACCGATCCTGCGTCGATCTCTGTGCTCCTGTGCCGAGCACGGATCCACATATAAATAGCTGATGGCATCGGAATGCGCACGCGCTGACGTGGCTGAGCACCGCCTTATGTGGATCAACCAGCGTCAATCTTTCATGAGGCGCTCGCCAGGATGGTTGGTCTTCATCGATCAAACTCTGTGAACGCGAAGACAGTTCGCCTGCGCAGCAGGACGCGAAGGGGCTAGCGCCTGAAGGCGGACGCCCCGTTCCGCAGACGGGGCACACAGACTTTCATTACCGGCTTGAGATGTGGACAGTTGACCGCACCCTGGATTATCCCCGGCGCAATGGATCGATCCGCCTTCAATGTCTATGTCGAAACCCAACTCTCCCCGACGCTTTAGTTGCCACCCGGTGACATCTCCGTCTGATGATGGACGACTTCTCTAGGGGAATGTGACGACCGCGTTGTCGACAGGGAACTCTTTGCGAAGAGATTTGAAAGCAGTGTTGTCGGCTAACCAGGGCTTGCCATCGTCCAAAATACTCAGATCCGGCAGCGTGCCTTCCTGTGTAAACGTCTCTATTTCATAAGGCATGCCCTCCGCGCCTAGCGGCGAGTTTTTATCCATTATCTGGAAATGCAGGTGCGGTGCATCGGAATTGCCGGAATTGCCAAGCTTGGCCAGAACTTGACCGGCCGTTACCTTGTCACCGATCGAAACGTTCAGACTGCCAGGCTGAAGGTGCGCATAGAGCGCATACGTTCCCTGTCCCAGATCGAGGATGAGGGAATTGCCAGTGATATTGTCCAGAGTCACGCTCCGACTGATTTGCGGATTACTTCCTTCATTATCGGGAATATCTGCAACCAAGTATGATACGACTCCGTCGGCGACCGCGATGACGTCTGCATCATAGCCGTAGAAGTTGGCATTCGCCGATGCATTCGTTCGGAAAAAGCGCCCGTCGGGTCCGAGTTTTACCCAGTCTATGGCAAAACGCTGCGCGAGATATTCGCGCCCGTCAACGGCATTGAATGAACGCCGATGATCATCACTGAACAGCCCGTTCGCAGCGACCCAGCGCCCGCCGCGAAGTGTGGCGCCGATCACTGGAGCCCTCGGCTGAACCTCGATCTCGAGGCCCGTCACCGTGCGTTCGATTGTCGAGCCTTCAGCGGTCTTTGCCGCAAACAAAAGTCGGTGACTGAGTTGCGCCGGCACAGCCACACCGGGGGCCAGAGTAAGGTCTATAAAAACGACCATTGCCTTCCCGCCTTCGATAGTTCGAACCTTGCCTTTGTCGGATTCCGCTCCAACCGACCTCAACAATGCGGCTAGTGTGTCAGCGCGATACGCCTCGAGCGTCTGATCACCAGCGATTATGTCGATGCCTTCAAGATCGAACGCTTTTGAATAGAAATTGGTCAAATGCAGTTCATAGACCAGCCGTGTGCGACCGTCGGCCACCAACGGTGAAGGCGGCTTGGGAATGTCGACGTTGACTGGAAAGCTTGAATGTTCCTGAGCTGCGACAAGCGTCGCGACAAACAAGGTGGCAAGAAGGACGAGGAAAGTGAATCGGCGCATGAGCCATATTTGTCAAATCCGATCGTTGGTCAATGCGGTTACCTACCAGCAGAGACATCGTGCCCTTGAGTTGCCAATGAGCGACTGAAATCGGGTGCAAAGCGGTCCTGACCCGATCCACGCATTGATAGGCGCCAACCTCCCACTACCGGGCAGGGGGCATCGCTCCTTGGGTATTCTGACGGCGGACATTCGCGATGGCGCTAAGATGGCGGCCGAGTCGATCTTTCTGATCTCATTCGACGTAAGAACTTGGCTTGTAAAATACCTCGAGGACATTCACCATTGAAGCTATGGTAAACGTACTAGCCGTTTCTGGCAGCCTTCGAGAAAACTCCTCAAATAGCGCGTGTGTCGATGCCGCCCGCATCGTGGCCCCAAGCGTTATATAAGTTACAGTGTTCAATGGAATTGGGCTGCTTCCTTTTTTCAATTCGGACGTGGGCGATGATGCACTTTTGCCGGAGGTTCGTCGTTGGCGCCGCGCGGTCGCCACCAGCGATGCCATTCTGTTTTGCAGCCTGGAATATGCAGGTGGATTAGCTGGAGTTCTGAAAAATGCACTCGAATGGTTGGTAGGGGATGTAGTGACCTATCAAAAGCCAGTTGCAGTGATCAACACTGCCCCGCATGCGCACCATGCCGATGACAGTCTTCGATTGATCCTCAAAACCATGGGTGTGCAACTGATTGAAGCAGCTTCCATCTCCTTGGAACTACCCAGACGGCACATTGATGCATGCGCAATTACCGCCGACGCGCAACTGACGCAGCAACTTCAGGGTGCTCTGTACGCACTTGCATCGATTGCAGGACATACAGAGAAGCCGTTTTCAGAATCTGCCAAATCAATACCTGGAGGTTTCAGCTGAGACCTTCTGATCCGCTGGACAAGGAGGCAAGGTTGCTCAGCAAATGAGCCGCGCCTGAAACCCGCCAGTCCGCAACCCACCGATGCTGTTGATTTACCGGTGCTGTCAGACGAATGCGAACCAGTCTCCATTATTTGCAAACGAGCAGGTCCTAGGCGACGAGAAGGTCGCGCCACTCGCGAAGCGCCGCGTCTCGCATCGTCTTGAACCTGGCCTTTCTATTACTCTTTCGCTGATGGTTGAAGTGGTTGCACACAGATGAATGAATGGAGACGAACCTTTGCAAACTTCGCATGCGGCGAAATCTGAGCAATGCCCGCTCTCGTCGCCTGAAGGGCAAGTATGAATTTTCGGCCCGATTGTTGAGATGCGGGCCAGTCTCCTGGCGGCCCTCGCTCCCAATCACTTTCACTGCCGCCCGATACGACTGGCCCGGGTTACAGGCGAGCCCATAGTGTTCGCTGGCGATTTCCCTTTTTGCACCTGAATCTCCGCTGACTGTGTCGCATTTTTATTCGGCCAAAAATCGCCGTTTACTTACTTTTTTGGATATTAATCGGCTAATCGTAGCCGATTAACTGCAGACATATGTTGTGCATTCACTATCCGGTCATATATTGCCGGTAAAGTTCGGTTTATCGTAAAAGCGGCCACATATGACCTATTCTATCGATTTCTCGGTTGCGACCAGCGAACAAATCGAGCGCGCGCTGTGCGAGCGCGCCGAAGCCTTGCGGCTGGCCCAGAACAGAACGCAGGCCGATCTCGCAGCTGAAGCCGGCATCGGTGTCCGGACCTTACGCCGGCTCGAAAAGGGTGACGGTGTGGCCTTTGATACCCTGATACGCGTCATGATCGCTCTTGGGCTGCAGGATCAACTGTCGTCCTTCCTGCCCGATCCATCCGTCCGCCCAATGGAGCGGCTGGGTGTCAGCCGCCAGGAACGCCAGCGCGCCCGCCCGGCAACTTCCCGTCCGGCTCCGGCGGGCGCCTGGACCTGGGGCGACGAGACAGACAATGGTTGATACTGCCAGAATCGAATTGTGGGGGACAACCATTGGCGCCGTCACATGGGTGGCGGAGCGCCGAATCGGCGTCTTCCAGTACAATCCGGACTTCCTCCAAAGCGGAATTGAAGTTTCGCCCCTGGTCATGCCATTGCGCGAAGCCCCGTACGAATTCCCAGGGCTTGCCTGGACAACGTTCAAAGGTCTGCCCGGGCTGCTTGCCGACGCCCTGCCCGACAAGTTCGGCAATGCCATCATCGATGAATGGCTGGCTTCGGAAGGCCGGTCCCGGGACGACTTCCATCCCGTAGAGCGCCTTTGCTATATCGGCACACGCGGCATGGGCGCACTGGAATTCCAGCCTTCTCACAGAGCCACCCCGACAGCATCGCAGGATATCGACATTGAACGCCTCGTGGCGCTATCAAGCCGTGTCCTGACCGAACGTGAAAACCTGGGTGGGGTCTTCCGTGGCAATGAGAATGACCGGAAGGTTATCGAGAATATCCTGCGGGTCGGAACGTCCGCTGGCGGCGCACGCGCCAAGGCGATCCTGGCCTGGAATCCCGTGACCGGCGCATTCCGGTCTGGACAAGTCGAGGCCGCAAGCGGTTTCGAGTACTGGCTGATGAAGTTCGACGGCGTGTCCAACAACAAGGATCGCGAACTCGCCGATCCCAAAGGGTTCGGCAAGATCGAATACGCCTATTACCTAATGGCCGGCGCTGCCGGAATTGAAATGGCGCCATGCCGGCTCCATAATGAAGGTGGCCGCAGCCATTTCATGACCAGGCGCTTTGACCGGACGCCCACGGGCACCAAAATTCACATGCAATCGCTCGGTGCCCTGGCGCACTATGATTACAATCAGGCTGGCAGCTATTCATACGAGCAGGCCCTTCAGGCCATGAAACGCCTCAGCCTGCCGCGTACCGAACTTGAGCAGCAGGTCCTGCGCACCTACTTCAACATCATCGCACGCAATCAGGATGATCATGTAAAGAACATCGCCTACCTGATGAACCGTCGGGGCGACTGGTCTCTCTCACCTGCCTTCGACGTGTCGTATGCCTGGACCGAAGACGGTGCCTGGACAAACCAGCACCAGATGAGCGTGAACCAAAAGCGGGACAAATTTGAACCAGAAGACCTTATCGCCTTTGCCGGCAAGGCGGGCATCAAACCTGCCAAAGCAAATGACCTTATCTCTCAGGTCTCTCAAGCTGTTCGAAACTGGCAGACATTCGCGAACGAAGCCGGCGTAGATCCGGTTGTTGCCACGGCCGTTGCAAGCAAACACCGGCTCTATCTGGACCAATAACATCGTTGGTTTTCTGGCTGAATGACGGATCGTACTTACGGCTGTGGCCAGCGCAGCAAGGCCATGTCTGAAGGCAAATGCATTTCATCGCCGCCGGATTTTAACACCAGGGCTGGACTGACCCAGCCCCCTGATCCGGGCCGATTATTCGGAGAGTCTGTTCCCTTTTGCTTTGAGACCCAAGCTTGGACCAGTGTCGGTGAGAGTCATCCGGGACTAATTTTCCGCAAAACCTGCTCAATGAAGTAATCAAACCTGCGCTGGCCAAGCGCATGAGCCGCGTCCCGCTCCCCTTCCGGGATCGGTTCGGTTCGGGTCAGCCAGTAGAAGATATAGTGCTCCAGCGTCTCAAGCCCGATCGCGACATCGCACTCGATTTCAGCCTGGCTCAGTTCCATCCGATCAAGCCGCCGGATGACACGGGAGTCCAGCGGCTCGATCTATTCAGTATCGAAATAGCGCTGCAGTGCGGTCTCGATGATAGCGGTCATGGTCACGCCATGCCCGCGCGCCTCACGCCCAAGCTGGCGCAGCATGGCAGACGTCACACGAATGTTCAGGCGGTGCGGTTTCTTCATCAGAAACCGGGAAGCATTTTATCGTCGGCCACATTGAACCGCCCC
>NZ_JBDNGN010000010.1:0-8234 GCF_041689225.1 Hyphomonas sp.
GCTAGTCGAAGGCGCGACCACCGAGATCCGCAATCTGCCCTATATCGACGCTTCGATCACCCTGGGGGCTGGCGCCAGCCGCATCATCTTGACGCATATCCTGCCGAACGTGATGTCAGGCGTGATCATCATGACCACCACCTGGCTGGGCATCGCCGCGCTGTGGATCACCGCCCTTGGCTTCATCGGACTGGGCGTACAGCCGCCGACCCCAGAATGGGGCGCGATCCTGAACGACGGGCAGATCTATATCACGCTGGCCTGGTGGATCACCGTGTTTCCTGGCGTCTTCCTGTCGCTCTTCGTGATCGGGGTCAACCTGATCGGCGACGGGCTGCGCGACGAACTCGACCCGACTCTTGCCCGCGCCTGAGCGGCGCGGCTCACGAAACGACCACTTGAAACCTAGGAGTATTGAGATGAGAATCGGACTAACCCGACTGCTACTGTCTTCGGCCAGTATCATGTTCTGCGCCCAAGGAGCTTTGGCGCAGGAGATCGACAAGGGTGCGCATCTGACCATCGGCTGGGCAGAACCTATCGACACGCTTAACCCCGCCACAACTGGCGCGCGCAACGTCGGCTCGCTGCTGACGAACATGTTCGACACGCTGGTGTGGCTGAACAAGGATTTCGAGATCGAGCCATTGCTGGCCAAGGACTGGTCGGTGTCTGAGGACGGTTTGAAATACACCTTCAACCTGCGCGAGGACGTCACCTTCCACGACGGCACCAAATTCAACGCCGAAGCGGTGGTGGCCAACATCGCCTATATCACCGGCCCGGACACGCAGTCGAAGATTGCGCTGGGTCTGATCGGTCCCTGCAAGTCCGCGACCGCTACCGCCGAGTTCACCGTCGAGATTACCTGCACGGCACCCTATTCGCCGCTGCTGGCACAGTTGGGCGAACCCTACCTGGGCATCCAATCGCCCGAGGCGATCGCCACATACGGCGCCGATCTGGGACAGCATCCCACCGGCACCGGCGTGTTCAAATTCGTCAGCTACGAGCTGAGCCAGAGCCTGGTTCTGGAACGCTTCGAAGACTACAACTGGATGGCTGCGGCTGATCACGACGGCGCGTCGAATATCGCCGGCATCACCTTCCAGATCGTACCGAACTCGCAGGCCCGCGTTAGCCAGTTCCTAAGTGACCAGTCCCACGTCATGCAGCAGACGCCCGGTGTGTACTGGAAGTCGCTCGGGGCCTCAGACGCCTACACCCAGATCGCTGTTCCGATCAGCGGACTCGGAATCTTCGCACCGATCAATGCCAGCCGCTTCCCGACCGACGATCTTGCTGTGCGAAAGGCGATCATGCACGCCATCGACAAGACGGGCGTCGTGCAACTGGCAGAGGCGGGCGTCTTTCCGGTCAGCAATACTCCGTTGCAGAAAGGGATGACAGGCTATGACGAGAGTCTGGAAGATGCCTATCCCTACGATGTCGAGAAGGCCGCGAAACTGCTTACAGATGCTGGCTGGACCAAGCCGGGCGAGTTCTGGGAAAAGGACGGCAAGACGCTGACGCTGGATCTTACGGCGATCTCGACAGTGCCGTCGTATCCGCTGCTGGCGCAGGCGATGCAGGGCTATCTGCGCGACTTCGGCATGGATGCCCAGGTCAGGCAGCTTGCGGTTCCGGCCTGGCTGGCCGCCAATGTTGAGGGCGACATGTCCCTCACGCCGCTGCAGTACATCGGTGTCGACCCGGACGCGCTGCACTTCTGGGTGTTGCCGGGCGAGTATTTCAATTGGAGCCACTGGTCCGACCCGGAACTGACCGATCTGATCATTCAGGGCCAGCAAGAGTCTGATACCGAAAAGCGGATCGAGATCTATAGCAAGGCGCAGAAGATCATCATGGACAATGCGGTGTTGATGCCAATTCGGCAAAACATTGACCTGCTCATGACCGTGAAGAACTTGACCGGAGTAACTTATTCGGGCGGTGGCTTCGAATATTTCGGCGCCGCGTCGCTGACGAAATGATCCCTGGCTCCGCCGTTCATGTCGGGTCGGCGGAGCCCACAATCTTCCCATGATAAGGACTACTAACGTGACCATGCTCATTCGTGCCGACAGACTGATTGACGGGACCGGCGCCGACCCGCTGGAAAACGCCACCCTGGTGATTGAGGCGGGCAAAGTCGCGGGAATCATTCGGGGTGATATTCCCGACCGCCTGGCCGGTGCCGAGTTGTTGGAGTTTCCGGGCGGGACCATCCTACCCGGTCTGATCGATACCCATGTCCATCTGAATCTTCCCGGCGACGGTAGCACTCTGGAAGACGCCATGCGCGAATCCGAGGGCGTGATGGTCGCGACCTCGACCCATGCCATCGCGCGGGCGCTGGCTGCCGGGATTACCACGGTACGTGATGTCGGCGCCTACAAGACAACCGCCATCGACCTGCGCCGTGCCCAAGAGCTTGGCTATGTTTCCGGCGCCCGGGTCATGGCCTGCGGCCAGCCGATCACTATCACCGGCGGCCATACCTGGTATCTGGGCGGCGAGGCAGACGGGATCGACGGCCTGCGTCGCAAAGTCCGTGATATGATCAAGCAGGGCGCCGAGTTCATCAAGGTGATGGGCAGTGGTGGCGGCACCGTTGGCACAGCTTCGTGGTTGCCGGCCTATAGCCAGGATGAAATGCTGGCGCTGGCCGACGAAGCGCACCGCAACGGCCGCAAAGTCTCCGTGCACTGCCTCTGCGCCCAATCGATCGATATCGCGATCAAGGCCGGGGCCGACCAGATTGAACATGCCGGCTTCATCACTGACGCCCAAGGCAACCAGGTCTATGATGCTGCGGTGGCCGATCGGCTTGCGGCATCCGGGATTCCGGTGACCAGCACCCTTGCGGTGGGCGGTACCGTACTGAATGCGCTGAGCCTGAAAGAGCGGCTTACCCCCGCCGAGCAGGAAATGCAGGCGCGCTGGCGCACCATGGCCGCCGAAAATCAGACGCAATTCGCCAAGCTCAGCGCAACGGGCGTCAAGTTCGTTGCCGGCACCGATGCCGGCTGGCGCTTCACCTCCATCGACAGCCTGCCGTTGGAATTGGAGTTGATGCACGCCGGTGGCTATTCTACGTTGGAGGCGATCCATGCCGCCACCGGCCGCGCCGCCGAAGTGATCGGCATCGATGACCAGACCGGAACCCTGATCGCCGGCAAGGCCGCGGATGTGATCGTGGTCCACGGCAATCCGTTGGCCGATCTTGATGCGCTACGCGATCCGCGGCTGATCCTGCAGGCCGGTGTGCGACATGCCGCCGTCGGCCGCGCTGCAATGACTCCCCAGGCTGCGTTTCGTACCGATCTGACCGAAACCCGGCCGGAACCTACCAGACTGGATGCAATCCTATGACAACCTGTTTTATGGTCGGCGCCCAGATCTTTGCGAACCGGCCGCGATGATCCCGGCGTCAAATTCGACCGGGGCGGCGGCGGGGCGCGACCTGGTGCTGCAAGTGCGCGATCTGCAGACGCATTTCCGCACCGGCGGCGGCACAGTGCGCGCCGTCGATGGCGTCAGCTTCGAGATCCGCGCCGGCTCGACGTTGGGCATCGTGGGGGAAAGCGGATCGGGCAAAAGCGTCACCTCGCTGTCGATCATGCGCTTGATAGAAGCGCCGGGCGAGATTGTCGGCGGCGAGATCATCTATCGTGGCCGCGACCTGGTGAAGCTGCGTGAAAAGGAAATTCGGCATCTACGCGGCCGCAGCCTGTGCCTGGTGTTTCAGGATCCGATGTCAGCGCTGAACCCGGTCTATAAGGTCGGCAAGCAGGTGGCGGAATCGCTGCACGCCCATGCCAGCATTGGTCGGCAAGAGGCCCATGCCCGCGCAGTCGACTTGCTGCGGCAGGTCGGGATTCCCGATCCTGAGCGCTGCGCCAACGAATATCCGCACCGCCTGAGCGGCGGCATGCGACAGCGCGTGACCATCGCCATGGCAATGGCCAACACGCCAGATCTGTTGATTCTGGACGAGCCGACGACGGCGCTGGACGTGACCATTCAGGCCCAAATCCTAGATCTGGTGAAAGGCCTGCCCGATGCCACCGTGCTGCTGATCACGCATGACATCGGCGTGGTGCGGGAAATGTGCGACGAGGTCGTTGTGATGTATGGCGGGCGTGTGATGGAGCGCGGCACGGTCGCCCAGGTCACCGAGGAGCCGCAGCATCCTTATACCCAAGGCCTTCTGGATTCGATTCCGCATGGCGGGATGCGTGGCCAACGGCTGCGAGCGATCAGCGGTTCGGTGCCGAGCCCCCTGAACATGCCCAAGGGCTGCCCCTTCAGTCCACGCTGCCCAAGGGCGATGGATATTTGTGCCACCAAGCCGGTACTGAAAGAGACCGGCGACGGCCGCGCGATTGCCTGCTGGCTGACCGAAGAGAGTTGACCGATGACCGCAACAGACGCCACAGCCCACGACAAGCCCCCGCAGACCGGACCGGATGCTGCCGCCCCGCCGCTGCTGGAGATCCGCAATCTCAAGACTTATTTCGCCAATCGCAGCGGCATTCTTAACCAGACCACCGGCTGGGTGAAGGCCGTCGATGACGTCTCACTGACCATCCGGCGCGGCGAGACACTGGGCCTGGTCGGCGAATCCGGCTGCGGGAAATCCTCGCTCGGCCGCTCGATCGTGCGCCTGGTGCAGCCGCAGGAAGGCGAGATTCGGCTTGAGGGCGAGGATGTCCTGGCTGCCAGCCCGGCGCGGTTTCGCGCCCTGCGCCACGACATCCAGATGATCTTTCAGGATCCGCTAAGCAGCCTGGACCCCAGGATGTCCGTCCGCCGCATCATTGCCGAGGGACTGGTGATCCAGGGCGTGCCGCGGGAAGAGCGCGCCGCCACGGTCGAGCGGCTGATCGAAGTGGTGGGATTGCGCAAGGAGCATCTCGACCGCTATCCGCACGAGTTCAGCGGCGGCCAACGCCAGCGCATCGGCATCGCACGCGCCCTGGCGTTGCGCCCGAAATTCATCGTCGCGGACGAGCCGGTCTCGGCACTTGACGTTTCGGTGCAGTCGCAAGTGCTGAATCTGTTGTCCGAACTGCAAGAAGAATTCGGCCTGACCTATCTGTTCATCGCCCATGACCTGGGCGTGGTCGAATATATCAGCGACCGGGTCGGGGTCATGTATCTGGGCAAGCTGGTCGAACTGGCCGAGGCGGAGGATCTCTTCGCGGATCCGCGCATGCCCTATACCCAGGCGCTGCTGTCGGCGATTCCGGGGCGCGAGGCGGCGGGTGGCGGCAAGCGCATCATCCTGAAAGGCGACGTGCCCAGCCCGCTGAACCCGCCCTCGGGCTGTCCGTTCCGAACCCGCTGCTGGATTGCGCGGGACATCTGCGCGCAGCAGCGCCCCGCGCTTCGCGAGGTGCGACCCCGGCACTTGGCGGCTTGTCATTTCGCCGACTAGCCCGGCGCAGATCCACAGTAAGGAAGGGGCCAGAACATGCTTGTTGTACATCACCCGGATCAAGCCCTGCACGATCCTGAGACCGTGTTTCGGACCGGGAAACTCATCGCGCAGCCGGATCGCTGCGAACGCTACGAGATATTCCTGCGAGTCATGCGCGAAGAGGGCCACGAGATCGTCGAGGCGCCGCTGGGTGGGCTGGGGCCGATCCTGGCGGTGCATGACGCCGATTACGTTGACTTTCTGCGCGACGCTTACGCGCAATGGAGCGCCCATGCCGATTTCGGGCCGGTCGCGATTCCCAATGTGCATCCGACGCATCGGATGCATCGGCGGCCGACGGATTTCCTGGGCCTGCTGGGCTGGTACTCGAATTCCACCTCATGTCCAATTGTTGCCGACACTTGGCGGTCGATCTTTGCTAGCGCGCAGTCAGCGATTCATGCCGCCGAATGTCTGACCGCCGGGACCGACCCGGTCTACGCGCTGTGCCGCCCGTCCGGACACCATGCCTATCCCGATCTGATGACCGGAGCCTGTTTCCTCAACAATTCCGCGATTGCCGCCAATCACCTGGTATCGCGGTTCGGGAAGGTGGCCTTACTCGATATCGACGTCCACCATTGCAACGGCTCGCAGTTCATCTTCTACCAGCGTGCCGACGTGCTGGTCTGTTCGGTCCACATCGACCCCAGGTTGACCGCGCCGTTTTACGCCGGCCATTCCGACGAAACCGGCGAAGGACCGGGCCTGGGCTTCAACTGCAACTTCCCGCTCCCCGCGAACACTGGCGACGCCGACTGGCTCGTGGCGCTGGAGGCTGCGCTGGGGCGAATCGTTGACTACGCGCCGGGGGCGCTGGTAGTATCGCTCGGCTTCGACGGAGGCGAACACGACCCGGTCGAGGCGTTCAAGATTACTGAAGCCGGATTCGCCGGCGCGGGGCGCAAACTCACCGCGATGAAATTACCGACTTTGCTGGTACAGGAGGGAGGATACCTCAGTTCCTACTTGGGCAGCTATCTGCGCAGTTTTATGCGAGCATTCAACAGTTGAAGCCATGACGCACAAGCACGCAACGCAAACCCCGCAAGTGATTTTTTGGAAGAGGCCGATCCATGTCGCACAATGAGACCCGCGGGACGAACGGCGGCCCGGCGGACCTGACCGGCCCCGAGACACCGGAACCGTCCGATCCCGTGGTCGCGGATGGCGAGGCAAACGGCGTGCGCGCTCAGGGGGCCGACCGACTCGGGCCGGCGCCCGAAGGTGCCATGCTGGAACTACTGACCGCGGGGCTGGATCGCGACGCGCCGATCGCACTCAACGTGCAGATGCGCGGCGTCATCGAATACGGCATCCTGATGGGCAGCGTGCCGGCCGGAACCCGCCTGCCGACGGTGCGCGAGTTCGCCGAGAGCACCGGCGTGGCAACGATGACCGTGGTCAATGTCTATAACAAGCTAAAAGCGGCGGGACTGATCGAAGCCCGGGGCAAGTCCGGCACTTTCGTCTCTTTGGTCGAGGGTCTTCCGTCACTTGAAGGGCTGCAGCGACTGAACCAGGCGATCGACGAACTGCTGACTGTCGCGCGTACTCTGGGCCTGGATGTCGGGCAGGTGGCGGAGATGACCGGCGTGCGCGGCAATCTGCAGCGCGCGCGCTCGACGATGCCGCTGCGCATCTTGTTCGTCGGGCTGTTCCAGGCTTCCACGGCGGCCTATGCCCATTTCATCCAGGGAAAACTTGCAGAGCAGGATCGCATCGACACGGCCACAATCGGCACCCTGTCTGCGGCGGAACCTTTGCTGAATTACGACCTGGTGCTGACCCTCGCGAACCGCCGCCTGGAAGTGCGGAGTGTGGTGCCGGCGGTTGTGCCAGTGGCCGGGGTCAATTTCGTGCCCTCGGTCGAGACCCGCACCCGGCTTGCCGGGTTGGATTCGGCGGCCCGGGTCGGCATCGTATCTACTTTCCCCGAATTCACCGGGCTGATGCGGTTAAACATTCTGAGGTTCATTTCGCATGTCAGCAGTGCCGAGATCACCTTGGTGGACGCACTCGATCTGGCCGATTTCGTGCGCCGCGTCGACGTGGTGGTCTATGCCACCGGGTCCGACCGAGTGTGCGATCTCGTGAGCAGCCGCCAAACCGCGTTCGAATACCGTCACTCGCCGGATCCGAACAACATCCAGAACGATATCCTGCCATTGATCGAGGAAATTCGCTCCTCCAAACTGCTGACAAACAGGGCGCTGTAGCGCCCCGAGCCGGTCGCCGTGACCGGTCACTGGCGTTGAAGCCGGCTGTGAAGCTGCCCGCAAAACTGCGTGAAGCCATAGCCTTCCGGATGGGCGATCGATACTCCTGCCACAACAGGGTCAGTGTCACGCCCTTGCGCTTCAACTCTGTCGCGAGGTGGGTCCAGTCCGGCTGGAAATCATCACGTGGCAGCCGCCCCGGGAGTATCCGAAACTCTGTGTATGAGGCTTAGCCCATGCGGTTTCGACGGGTCAATTATTGAACCGTTCGGGGTAAAGAATAGCGAACTGATTGCGGGCGGCATACTATTACCGGCAGGCGATGCTTGCGTCCACTGACCGGCAGTTGATTGCCCTGCAAACGATGAGTATCCGTATTGGTCAAGCCGGGTTTTGGGTCCATTTACTCTGATCTCGAAGCAGTGCGTTGGCCATGACGATCAGCTTTCGCATGACTGCTGTGATGGCCAGCTTCTTGCATTTTCCTGTCGAGATCAGCTGCTCGTATTTCGCCTTCATATCTGGGTTGA
>NZ_JBDNGN010000011.1:0-15348 GCF_041689225.1 Hyphomonas sp.
AAATGGCAGACGGACACGATATGGGCGAGCGCGCGAAATTCCGCGAAATGCTGGAAGGTACAAAGGAAGACTGGAGCATCATTGCCGGTCACGCGAAGGACTTCAACAAGGGCCTCGCCAAGCGTGTGCTGGACCACCTTCGCCTGCTGGACGGCGATTATGGCGGCTTCCCGGTCGACCGGCTGACGCATTCCCTACAGACCGCGACGCGGGCCCACCGCGACGGGCGCGACGAGGAATATGTTGTCTGCGCCCTGCTGCACGATATCGGCGATACGCTGGGCAGCATGAACCATCCGGACGTGGCCGCCGCGATCCTGAAACCCTTTGTTTCAGAGGCCAACCTGTTCATGGTGGCCAATCACGGTGCGTTCCAAGGCTACTACTTCTTCGAATATCTCGGCCTTGACAAGAACATGCGCGAGCAGTTCAAGGACAGTCCGCACTATGAATACTGCGCACAGTTCTGCCATCTCTACGACCAGGCAGCCTTCGATCCGGACTATGAGAGCGAGCCGCTGGAATTCTTCGTGCCAATGGTTGAGAGCGTGTTTTCCAAACCGAAAAACTCCATGTATCTCAAGGCAATGCAGGAATAGGGACGTAACGGCCTTCCGGCAGGAAGGCCGCTGTCCTTAGCCGGTGCAGGCACCCTCGTGGCCGACGCTCGTGTCATCGGCATGCGCTTCGCATTTGTTCGGATAAGTCTTTGCATTGCAGCCGCAGACCGGCGCATATTCGCGTGTGCAGTCGGGGCGGATTTCCTGGCACGTGCCGGCGACATCCGCCGTGGTCCTGCAGGCACCATCTGCCAGCTTGCAGAAATAGCCTTCTTCACATTTCAGCGCGGCGATGCCGCCGCAGGTTTCCCCTTGCGCGCTGACGGGAACCGGCTGGACGAAGGGCTGGACGGTCTCGGCAGGCGGCGGCGCACTGCAAGCGGCGGCAAGCATGAGAATTGAGCATAGAAGCGTGGATGCAGTGAACCGCATGGATTCTCCTCAAAAAAGCGTGTGAGGAGAATCCTGCGCTCAAAACTCGCCTGAAGCAAGCTTAGGCCTTCACACCACCTGCCACGACGGCGAACATGTGCTGGCTGTGTTCACCGCCAGCCTTGAAGGCTGGCAGCGTTTTGGACGTATCGGTGATCTGGTCCCATTTGGCGGCCACGGCTTCAGCCGTCAGGTCGTCGCCCTGGCCAACGAAGGCACCTTCGGTTTCGACAATACGCGCGATCGAGAAGGCGCCTGCAGCCGCCGAAAGGATCACGCCGGTCGGCGCATCGTCCTTGACGAGGTTCATGACGCCGGGCGACACATATTCAGGCTTCAGCTGTTCGAGAACGGCAGGGGGCATCAGGCCTTCTGTCATGGCTGTCGCGGCAACCGGGCAGACCGCATTGATCTTGATGTTGTTTTTCGCGCCTTCGATCTTCAGCGTGTTCATCATGCCGACGAGGCCGAGCTTGGCGGCGCCATAATTGGCCTGGCCAAAATTGCCGTAAAGGCCGGTCGAGGACGTCGTCACGACGATACGGCCGTAATTTTGTTCTTTCATGATGTCCCAGGCGGCGTGGATCGGCATGAACGAACCGCGCAGGTGAACGTCGATGACGAGGTCGACGTCGGCCTGCGTCATCTTGGAGAAGGACTTGTCGCGCAGGATGCCGGCATTGGCGATCAGGATGTCGATGCGGCCGAACTTGGCCATCGTGTCGTCGATCATCTTCTTGACGCCGGCTGCGTCAGCCACCGAGGAGCCGTTGGCCATGGCTTCACCGCCAAGGGCTTCGATTTCCTTCACAACGGATTCGGCTGCGGCGGAGCTGCCACCCGACCCGTCCATGCTGGGGCCGAGATCGTTAATCACAACCTTTGCACCGCGGCGGGCGAGTTCGAGAGCGTGGCAACGGCCAAGACCTCCACCGGCGCCGGTCACAATGGCAACGCGGCCGTCAAAACGGATATCGGACATGGGAGAACTCCTGCATTTTGCAATAAATCGGTTTGGGCCGTGTCACACCAGACGTTCACGTAAACGTCAAGCCGCGCCGCTGCGTCATATCTTGCCCGGCGCGTGCCGGCAGGTAAGAGTACCAAAAAGAAACGCATGAAATGGGAGGAACCTACATGCTGGCCTATGTGACCCTTGGAACGAACAATAAAGAGAAGGCGCTGGCTTTCTATGACGCCGTCCTCGGCGAAATGGGTGCCAAACGGTTCTTCGCCAATGACCGGCTGCAATTCTACGGTGTCGGCCCCGGCCAGCCGATGATCGCCATCGGCGACCCCCATGATAAGGACGCCGCCAGCTGCGGCAATGGCGTAATGCCGGCCCTGGCCGCCGCCGATAACGCAACCGTCGACAAGGTCTATAACAAGGCTATCGAACTTGGCGCTGTCGACGAAGGCGCACCGGGCAACCGGATGCCGACTTTCTATGGCGCCTATTTCCGCGATCCGGACGGCAACAAAATCTGCGTCTGCAAGCTCGGCTAGCCCTCTATTGAATGCATATCCCCGGGCCCATTTGCCCGGGGACTTTGATTCCGGGATCGGTCCTAGTCGGGCCGGATATCCGCAAGCCGGCCTGCATAGAACGTCCGGATGTCTGCACTGAGAGCCTTCAGCGCGCCCTCGTTCAGGTACATCATGTGCCCGCCCTGGTAGTAGGTGAGGGCGACGCGGTCCTGCGGGATGCCATAGCGGGCGAATGTGACCTCTGCGTCGAAGAAGGGGCAGATCAGGTCGAAATAGCCGCTCGCGACCATGACTTTCAGCGCCGTGTTATGGCGCATCGCCGTGGTCAGCTTGCGGCCGGCGTTCACATAGTGCGGTTCCCAATATTCGCCTTCCGGGACATCGCGGAAAATCCACTGCTCGCCTGCGTCCGCGCTGGACACCATGTAGGGCCGGTCCATTTCGACGCCGAGATCAGCAGACAGGTACTGGTTCATCAGGGCCGAATAGGCCGAGCTGATGGCATAGCTTGAGACATCGTCTTCCGGGCCTTCGGCCGCATCGTCGGCCTCGTCACCGAGGTAGCGCCCGTCGAGCCGTCCCAGCGCCACGCCCTTGTCGCGCAGCAATTCCTTCTGGAAGCGGTGCATCAGGATGCGCAGGTCGGAGGTCTCGATATAAGCCGGATCAAGCCCGGTGAAATAGGCAAGGCGGTCGCGAATGTGTGCCCGCTCCTCGGCACTCAGCCGGTCTCCCTTCATCAGCGCCGGCCCGTATTCGTCGCGGGCGAAGGTACGTGCTTCGGCCAGGAAGTCCGACTGCGGAATGCCAAGTCCCGCCTTGCCGTGATACTGCGCGGTCGCCGCCATGCTGGGCAGGTAGGTGATGTAGGAATACATGTTGTCGTGGACCGAGGTGGAGCCCTCATAGTCCAGCGCCTGAGAGATCAGGACGATGCCATTGAGCGCGATATCGACATCGCCGGTGGTCAGCTCGTTCGCGATGTAGGCGGCCCGTGTCGTGCCGAAGCTTTCCCCGATCAGGTATTTCGGCGCGTTCCAGCGCTTGTGTGTCGTGATCCATATCCGGATGAATTCCGAGATGGAGGCTGTGTCGCCTGCTGCGCTCCAATAGTCCTTGTTCTCGCCCTTGCCGATGGTGCGGCTATAGCCGGTGCCGACCGGGTCGATGAAGACGAGGTCGGTCACATCGAGAATGGACAGGGGGTTGTCGACCAGCCTGTAGGGCGCTGCGCCGTCATCGGCATCCGCACCGCTCGCCACCTGCGCCCGCTTCGGGCCAAGCAGGCCCATGTGCAGCCAGACCGAGGCTGATCCCGGTCCCCCATTGAAGATGAACGTCACCGGGCGCGCGCTGCCCGCCTTGTCGGCGACATAGGACGTGGTGAAGAGGCTGGCGGCCGGCTCGCCATCCTCGCCCTTTATATACGTCTCGCCCGCTTCGACCGTGTAGGCGACCTTCGCCGTGCCAAACGTGCCGGTATGCTTGCTTTCGAACATGACCGGATCGGGAATCGGTTTTGCGGCCTCCGTCTTTTCAGCGTCGGTCTTGTTCAATTCGGATTCAGCGAAGGCAGGCGTGGCGACGGCCATGACCATAGCCATCAATAAGGCGCGCATTTTCATTTGTATGTTGGCTCTCCAGGGGGCTGGCCGGGCATCCAGGTCAGTGACCGGGTCAGACGCTTGATAATTAAAGAAAAAACCTAAGCTCAGGATGCAGGGGCGTCAACAAGCCCGGCAAACTGGGCGGTCTGATGCCCCAACCCGCACCTGACGGGATCGATTCGCGCGGTGCCCGTCTCGCGTTGCACTTGCGCGCTTTCCAATCCGGACCGTCACGGCTAAGTCATAGGGCTATCAAAACGGGCTCGGGAGCGATTTTGGATGCTGGCAGGTTATGAATGGGGCTGGGACAATGCCCGGGCGCTGATCGGGATCGCGGTGATCTATGGAATCTGCTGGGTCGTGTCGGAAAAACGCGGCCTGTTCCCGTGGCGCATCGTTATCGGCGCCACCGTGATGCAGTTCGTCTTTGCGCTGCTCCTGTTCGGTGTGCCCTTCGTGCGCGGTGTCCTGTTCCACGCCAATGATGTGGTCGACGGCCTGCAGGCGGCGACGCGCGCCGGCACCAGTTTCGTGTTCGGCTATGTCGGCGACAATACGGCGGGCGCCGAACTGATGGACGGCACGCCGCCGCCGCTCTTCTTCTTCCAGATACTGCCCATAGTCATCGTCGTGGCTGCCCTCTCGGCCATCCTCTGGCACTGGCGCATCCTGCGCTGGGTGACGAACGGCTTCGCCTATATCTTCCAGCGTACCATGGGGCTGGGCGGGGCGACTTCGCTCGCGGTGTCGGCCAACGTGTTCATGGGCATGACCGAAGCGCCCGTGCTGATACGGCCCTACATCAAGGGCATGACGCGCTCGGAACTGCTGATCATGATGACGGCAGGCTTTGCGACCATCGCGGGCTCTGTGCTGGTCGTCTATGGCGCATTCCTAGATGGCAAAATGGCGAACCCGTTGGCACAGTTGCTGACCGCCTCCATCATGGCCGCGCCGGCGGCAGTGGCCGTGGCGCTGACAATGATCCCGGAAACCACGCCCTCGACCGAGCGGATGAAGGAACCGGACTTCAATTATGCCTCGACCATGGACGCCTTCTCGACCGGGGCGACCGACGGCCTGAAAATTGTGCTGAATATCACCACCATGCTGATCGCGGCGCTGGCGCTGCTTTGGCTGATCAATGCGGGCCTCGGCCTGTTCCCGGACGTGCTGGGCGCGCCACTCTCGATCGAGCGCGTGCTCGGCTGGATATTTGCGCCGCTGATGTACATGATCGGCGTGCCGTGGGCCGAGGCGTCACAGTCCGGCTCGCTGATGGGCGTGAAGACGGTGTTGACCGAGTTTGTGGCCTTCCTGCAGCTGGCCGAAATCCCGGTCGATGCGATGGATCCGCGCACGCGCATCATCACGGCGCATGCGATCTGCGGCTTTGCCAATTTCGGCTCGATGGGCATCCTGATCGGCGGTCTGTCGATCGTCGAACCCGAGCGGCGCGACGACTTCCTGTCACTCGCCTGGCGCACGCTGCTGGCCGGCACGCTGGCGACCTGCCTCAGCGGGGCGGTCGTGGGCGCGTTGCCGTACCAGCTGTTTGCTGGCGCGGCGGGCTGACCTGACGCTTGGAGAGGGCTCGCCAAAGGGTGGGCATCGCCCTAAGTCTCGGATATTGCGACCAAACCGAAGGGTTCTCCATGCCGTACCGACTGACTGCGACGACTGTTAGCTTGGCCGTTCTGGCGGCGTGTCTTTCGGGGCAGGCTGCGGCGCAGTTGACGGACGAGGAGATCGCAGCGTTGCCGCTGTGTGCGTCGGACAAAGTCGACAATGTTTGCAGGGACGATGCAGGAAATGTCTCGATCACTATCTCCCATGAACGGAAATTGTCGCCGGTCGAAGTGTGGGGAGATCGATCCGAAGCCGATCCCGGCAGCTATTCTGCTGCATCCAGCGATGAAATCGCAGCCATAGACGCCGACCACCCCGCCGAAATCCTGAACACGCTGCCGGGCGTGAATATCCAGATGAATTCGGGGCAGGAGCACCTGATCGCGATCCGCTCACCGGTTCTGACCGGCGGGGCGGGGCAGGGCAGTTTCCTGATCCTCGAGAATGGCGTGCCGACGCGCTCGCCCGCCTTCGGCAACGTCAACAGCCTGATGGAGCCGCACCATGAAGTGGCGAGCGCCATTGAAGTCGTGCGCGGGCCGGGCAGTGCGAAATATGGCTCGAATGCGGTGCATGGATTGGTCAATGTTATCCTTGGCCAGCCGGGCGATGGCAGTTTCGCCAGTGCGAGCTATGGCACGCTGGGCCGCTATCGCACCGACATGGCGCTGGACGAGGGGACACATGTCCGTCTCGGCCTGTCTCTGCAGCATGACACGGGCTGGCGCGACAATACGGGAGCCGACCAGCAGAAACTGTCTTTTGTCGGAGCATATGACATCGGGCTGTGGACCGTGACGCCGTGGCTGTCTGCTTCGAACCTCAATCAGGAATCGGCCGGCTTCCTCGGCGGGACGGACAGTTACAAGGACAGTTACCTTGTGACGACGAACCCGAACCCGGAAGCCTATCGCGATGCCTGGTCGACGCGGATCGGTGCGCGGGCGGAACGGACCTTGGGGCCGGGCACGCTGGTGCTGACGCCTTATGCGCACAGCCAGGCGATGATCTTCTCGCAGCACTTCCTGCCGAATGGCGGTGTGGAAAAGAATGGCCACACGGGCGGCGGACTGATGGCGCGCTATGGCTGGCAGGCGAGCGACACTCTGGCGCTTCGCATTGGCGCGGATGTCGATGTGGCGAGCGGATACCTCAAGGAAATTCAGCCGGATGCGTTCGGCTTCTTTCCGGGCGATAGCCGGTTCCCGCAAGGCATCCACTATGACTACACAGTCGACACGACAACGCTCGCCCTCTGGGGCGAAGCGGAATTTGTGCTCGGCAACAATGTCAGTGTGCTGGCAGGCCTGCGCGGCGAGACGCATGACTATGACTATTCCACCGACGCGCCTGTGGGTATCAATGGCCGCTTCAACGTCACCGCCGACCGCAGCGACAGTTTCGACCTGCTGACGCCGAAGCTCGGCCTGATCTGGTCGCCGGGCGATGTCAGCTACTACGTCAACTATGCGCGCGGCGAACGGGCACCGCAGGCCTCCGACCTCTACCGGCTGCAAGACAAGCAGGTGGCGGGCGAAGTCGACACCGAGACGCTCGACAGCGTCGAGATCGGCGCGCGCGGCAGTGCCATAGACGGACGGCTCGTGTTCGATGTCGCGGCCTACTGGATGGACAAGGAGAATTTCTTCTTCCGCGACAGCGACGGCCTCAACGTGCCGGACGGCTCGACGCGCCATCAGGGCGTGGAGGCGGCAGCGTCCTTCGACATTACCGACACGCTTGTGCTGAAGGGCAATGCCAGCTGGTCGGACCAGACCTATACGTTCGACCGGATCGTCGGTTCGGGCACCGAGACCATCCGCGATGGCAACCGGATCGACACGGCGCCGGAATGGCTGGCCGATGCCTCGCTCGACTGGCAGGCGACCGAGGCGCTCGGCCTGTCGCTGTCTGTCGAACATATCGGCGAATATTACATGGATCCCGCGAATTCGGCGACCTATCCGGGGCACACGGTCCTGTCGGCGCGCGGATCTTATGAATTCGGCGAAGGCACCGAAGCCTTCCTGATCGTGCGCAACCTGACTGACGAAGCCTATGCCGACCGGGCCGATCTCGCGTTCGGCAATGATCGTTACTTCCCGGGCGAGCCGCTGAATGCGACGCTGGGCGTCAGAAAAACATTCTAGGAGGAAACCCATGAAACTCTACCAGAGCCCCAAGGCCCCGAACCCCGACCGCGTCGTCTTTTTCCTGCGGGCAAAAGGCAAGCTGGACGCGGTCGAGATGATCGACGTGTCGATCATGGATCAGGAACACAAGACAGCCGAGTACCGGAAGCTGTCGCCCTATGCCCAGGTGCCGACGCTTGTGCTGGACGACGGCACGGCGATCACCGAGAGCCGGGCGATCTGCACCTATCTCGAAGGGGTATTCGCCGAGCCGAACCTGATGGGCCGGGACCCGAAGGAAAAGGCCCTGATCGAAATGTGGGACCGCCGGATCGAACTGATGTTCTTCATCCAGTTCGCCGGCTGGTTCCGGAACGCTCACCCGATGATGGCGTCGCTGGAAGTGCCGCAGAGCCCGGAAGCCGCCGCCAAGGGTGAGAAGGCCGCGCGGACGATGGCCAAACGCCTCGACGCGCACCTTGCGACGCACGAATTCGTTGCCGCTGATCGGTTCTCGATTGCCGACATTACGCTCTATATCGGCTGTGGTTTCTGTCGCACCATGAAGTGGGAGCCGCAAAAGGAGCATGAGCACCTTGGCCGCTGGTATGATGCAATGACCGCGCGCGGGTTTGCGAAGTGCTAGCCCCCCCCGCAAACCCGCTTGTCCGGATCAGGCGTTCTTGATCGACATGCCGCCATCGACGGGAATGTGCACGCCGTTGAGGAACGAGGCCGCGGGCAGGACCAGCGACAGGGTCATGTTGGCGACCTCTTCCGGGATGCCATAGCGGCGCAGCGGCACCCGGCGTTTGGCGTAGATTTCCTTGTGCTCGTCGGGGATGCCAGCGGTGATACCGGTAATGATCGGTCCGGGGCAGATGCTGTTGACCGTGATGCCTTCGCGGCCGAGGTCGACGGCGAGGCCGCGCGTCAGGCCGATCACGCCATGCTTGGCGGCGACATAAGGTGAGTTGCCCGGCGTCGCGCCGAGGCCTTCGGTCGAAGCGATATTGACGATGCGGCCCCAGCCGTTCTTGCGCATATAGGGCAAGGCGGCGCGGATGGCGCGCTGGTGCGAGGTCAGCATGACATTGATGCTGGGGCCCCAGCTGTCTTCATAGCTTTCCTCGCCAATGTCCGCCGCCTTGGCGAAGCCGGCATTGTTGACGAGGATATCGAGGCCGCCGAAATGGGCCGCCGCATTGTCGATGACGCGTTTGATCGCGGCCGCATCGGACACATCCATCTCCCAGCCATTGACATTGTCGAAGCCGGCATCCTTGATTTCCTTGACCACGGTATCGACGTCGCCCTGGCGCAGGTCGGTGACGGCGACATTGGCGCCTTCACGCGCAAACAGGTGCGCGGTCGCCCGGCCCATGCCACTGGCGGCGCCGGTGATGAGGGCGGTCTTGCCTTTGATCGAACGGGAAAGTTCCTGATAGGGGATCTGGCTCATGTTTTTGGCTTTCTGTATTTGATCGTTCCGGAGAAGTTGAGGACGGGACGCCCGTCAGCGGTGATGATGCCGCGCACGAATGTGATGGACCGGCCCTGACGCAGCAATTCACCGCGGGCCTCCATATATTCGCCTTCAATTGCGCCATCGAGGAATTCCGAATTGAAGGCAATGGTGACGCCGTAAACGCCTTCGAGGCCATTATGGGCGATGGCAAACAGGGAAAAGTCGGCAAAGGTCATCAGGCAACCGCCGTGCATCACGCCGCCCGCATTCATGTGCTTGCGCTGAGCCCGGAACGCCGCAACGGGACCTTTTTCATCCTCGTTCAGGTAAAACGGTCCGGCGGCATCGTGCTCGAACGGCTCCTCGGGCCAGGTCTTCCAGCCTTTGAACTCGCCTTCAGTAACTTCAGTTGCAAGCATTTCCGTCTTGTTCCTCCCTTTTGACTTTGATACCGCACGGTCACCCTTCGACAAGCATGTCGCAACGGCATATCATTGTTTCAGACAGTAATTTACGGGAGTTTCCTGATGGCCTTTGACGCCGAAATCCGCGCCGCTCTGATCGAGCAGGTGCGCCGGTTCGTAACCGAGAAATGTGTGCCGATCGAAGCAGAGGTTGGCGAGAATGATGCTGTGCCGCAATCCATTGTCGACGAGATGAAGCAGCTCGGCCTGTTCGGCATTGCCGTGCCGGAAGAGTATGGCGGCCTCGCGCTGGACATGGAAACCGAATGCCTCGTGGCGTTCGAGCTCGGCCACACGTCGCCGGCCTTCCGTTCAGTCGCCGGCACGAATATTGGCATTGGCAGCCAGGCTTTGGTCCTGTTCGGCACCGACGCGCAGAAAGCGAAATGGCTGCCCGGCATTGCCAGCGGCGACCTGATCGCGAGTTTTGCCCTGACCGAGCCGGAAGCGGGATCGGACGCGGGCAGCCTGACGACCAAGGCGATCCGCGATGGCGACCATTACGTGATGAACGGCACCAAGCGCTACATCACCAATGCCAACAAGGCCGACCTGTTTACGGTCATGGCGCGGACCGACCCGTCGACGCCCGGCGCCAAGGGCGTGTCGGCTTTCGTGGTCGAGCGTAACACGCCCGGCGTGTCCGTGGGCCAGCCCGAAAAGAAAATGGGCCAGCAGGGCGCGCACATCTGCGACGTGATCTTCGAGAATGCGCGCGTGCCTGTGGCCAACCGGCTCGCAGGCGAGGGCGAGGGCTTCAAGGTGGCGATGAGCGTGCTCGACAAGGGCCGCCTGCATATCTCCGCCGTGGCGACCGGCGTGTCCGAGCGGCTGATCAAGGAAATGGTTACCTACGCCCTTGAGCGCAAACAGTTCGGCAAGCCGATCATGGAGCACCAGCTGATCCAGGCGATGATCGCCGACAGCCAGGCCGAGACCTATGCCGCCCGCTGCATGATTCTCGACGCGGCCCGCCGCCGCGATGCCGGCGAAGATGTCACCATGCTCGCCTCGTGCACGAAACTGTTCGCCACCGAGGCGTGTGGCCGGGTCGCGGATCGCGCCGTGCAGGTATTCGGCGGGGCCGGCTATGTCACCGACTATGGCATCGAGCGCTTCTACCGCGACGTTCGCATCTTCCGCCTGTATGAAGGCACGAGCCAGATCCAGCAGATCATCATCGCCCGGGAACTCGCCCGGGCCGCAAAGGCAGGAAAACTTTAAATGTTCGAACATGACCCGACAGATCCGCACGAAGTTGGCCTGAACGCCGAACGCCTTGAGGCGATCCCCGAATACTTCCGCGAGAACTATATCGATACCGGCAAGCTGCCCTGCATGGCGACGCTGGTGTCGCGCGGCGGCGAGATCGCGCTTGAAGACTATTCCGGCACCACCGAAATGGGCGCAGGCGAGCATATCGGGCCGCACACGATTTTCCGCATCTATTCGATGACCAAGCCGATCACGTCGCTGGCCGCGATGATGCTATTCGAGGAAGGCAAGCTGCGCCTCGATCATGATGTCAGCCGCTACATTCCCGAATTTGCCGACGTGATGGTCTGGGATGCAGGCGACAAGGACAGCTTCACGACCCGCAAGCCGGATCGCCCCTTGAAAGTGCTGGATCTGTTCACGCACACGTCGGGCATCACCTATGGGTTCATGATGCAGCACCCGGTCGACTTCCTGTACCGGCAGGAAAAGATCGGGCGGCCTGACGAGACCCTTCAGGCCATGGCCAAGCGCCTCGCGGCGCTGCCTCTGCAATGCTCGCCGGGTGACGAATGGTGGTATGGCCACTCCATCGACGTGCTGGGTGCGATTGTCGAGATCGTGTCGGGAATGGAACTGGACGAATTCTTCCGCCAGCGGATCACTGGTCCGCTCGGCATGCACGACACCGAATTCTGGGTGCCGGAAGAAAAGATCGACCGTCTCATGGCCTGCTACCAGAAGGATGCGGAGACGGGTGTCACAAGTCTGGCAGACGGCGCCGGAGCCGCGTCGAAGCTCTACACCAAACGCCCGACCCTGCTGAATGCCGGCGGCGGCCTTGTGTCGACCCTGCGCGATTATCACCGCTTCGCGCTGATGCTGCTGCGCGGCGGCACGCTGGACGGCCAGCGCCTGATCAGTCCGAAAACTGTCGAGTTCATGCGCCAGAACCATTTGCCGGGCGGCAAGACAATGCGCGACATGGGCAAGTCCATGTTCACGGAAGTCATGGCCGATGGCGTCGGCTTCGGCCTGGGTGGATCGGTCGTGACGGATATCATCGCGGGCCAGCAGCCGGGCAGCGAAGGCACGTTCAGCTGGGGCGGGCTCGCATCCACCTTCTTCTGGATCGATCCCGAAGAAGAGATCATCGCAATTCAGGCCACGCAGCTGATGCCGTCCTCGACCTATCCGATGCGCCAGCAATTCCAGCAGCTCGTCTACGCGGCGATCGACTGGTGAGCGAGCCCGGCCATAATGCGGTGCGTGAGGCGATTCTCGCGCTGACGGCTGAATGCGGCGTCGGCAAGACGATCAGCGCCGAACAGGCGGCGCGTGCGGTGAGCGAAGAGAACTTCCAGCGCGTGCTGAAAGACGTGCGCGCGGAAGCCGTGCGTCTTGCCAAGGCGGGCACGATCACGATCTATCGCAAGGGCAAGCCGGTCGAAAACCTGGATGCGTTCAAGGGCGTCTATCGGCTGGGCCTGCCGCCGGCTTGAACGCATGGCCAGGGCGCCAGACCCGTTCCATGACTTCATGGCCGACCTGTTTGCCCCTATGGGGGACGTCCGTATAAAGCGCATGTTTGGTGGTGCCGGCGTCTATGCACAAGGCGTGATGTTCGCCCTCCTGGCCGATGACGTGATCTACCTGAAGACGGATGCCGCGCTGCGGATCGCGTTGGAGGCTGAGGGCGGCGAAGTGTTTGCCTGGGAACGGCCAAGTGACGGCAAACGGATGGAGATCGGCTATGTCAGCCTGCCGTCTGCTGCGATGGATGATGCGGAGGATGCGAGCGTCTGGGGCCGGCGCGCCTTGGCAGTGGCGCTGGCGGCAAGGAAGTCCAAACCGGCGAAGAAGGCCTAGGGCTGGTAGGGTGCGCCATAGCGGCGCAATTCGGTGTCAATCCCATCTTTCCGCATACGGACGACATAGAGGCGGTCATACTCGGCAGGCTCGTCGATGTCGGTGCCCGGTTCGCCGCCCAGAAATTCGACCAGGGCGGGCGTTGTGTTGGAGTGTCCGACAACGAGCGTGATGCCGGATTCGTCTTTCAACTGGTCTGCAAATGCCGACAAGTCAGATGGATCGTAAAGAGTCACCAGTACCGAGATGGTTTCGGCAATCGGCGCGGCTGTTTCTCGTGTCCTGGCGTAGTCGGTGGAATAGATGCGAACAATCCCTGCATCGCGAAGCGTTTCGGCGAGCAGGGCGGCGCGAAGGGCGCCATTCGACGTCAGGGAGGGATCGTCGCCAGCCTGCTTTTCAGCATGGCGAACCAGGTAGATCGTGCGTTCGGGGGGCGAATGAGAGGAGCATGCCGCCAGCGTCAAGAACGCAGCCATAAAGCCGATCAGGCTGCGCCGGCTCAGCCTCATGCGACTTGCGGTCTGACCACGGGTTGGTCGAGTGAAAAAGCGTACGGACCGGACCCATTCTGGCGCAGGTGTGTGAGGCGCGTCCACCCGTCTTCCATTGTGAATCTCTCCTCTCGCGGTGCCCACCACATGACAAAGCCTGGACCCTGACTGCGATCAAGCTGCTCTTTCAGGCGGCGCATGCCCGACGGGTGCGTCCTGCCATCGTATACGAACGACCGCATGTCTGCGAGCGAGGTCCAGCCAGCCATCGTGCATACGTCCGGGACACCGAGGTCTTTCGCATAAGGAAACGCATTGCCCAAGTCGCGCCAGGACCCGTCGGGCTGGCGCAGGCCGTGACGATGCCAGTGGATGCCGTCAAAACTGTCGGCGTCGCTGAAAATCCGGGGAAGAATCGCAAGGAACACGCGCACGAATTCGTTGTCGAACGTGAACTCGCCCGTCGGTCGCGCACAATTAAAATGGATAAGTCGATAGTCCATGCGCGCACTCGCCCCCCGGCCCCAAAGCGTAGGCTGCAACCTGTCACGGATGCCTTACTCTATTCTTAATCGAATATGATTCTATTCAATCATAGGGTGATCAATTCCCCTTGAATTCCGCTTTCCGCTTACCCAGAAACGCGATCACGCCTTCCTTGAAATCGTTCGTGCGGCCAGCGGTTCGCTGGGCGAGGCGTTCAGCGCGAAGCGCCCCATCGAAGTCGCCATCGCAGGCAGCCCAAACCAGTTTGCGTGTCAGGGCCAGCGCCTGAGTCGGACCTTCGGCAAGTTGCTGGGCGAGCTGTTTCGCCGTGTCCATCAAGGCGTCGTCTTCGACAACGCGATTGACCAGGCCCCAGGCCATGGCTTGCTCGGCCGGTACCTTTTCCCCCAGCAGGGTCATCTCCATGGCGCGCGTCCGTCCGATGGTGCGTGCGAGCAGGTAGGTCGAGCCGCCGTCAGGCACGAGACCGATACGCCGGAAGGCCTGCAGGAAATATCCGCTCTTGCCGCAGATGACGAGGTCGCCGATCAGGCCCAGCGCGCAGCCCACGCCGGCGGCGGCACCATTCACGGCCGTGATGACGGGATGGGGATGGTCCTGGATTGCCAGGATCAACGGATTGTAGTGCGTTTCGAGTGCCCGCCCGGCGTCGGGCTGTGAACCGGGATGGCTGAGCGAGCTGCCGCTCCCGGGATTGGCGCCAAGATTTGCGCCCGAGCAGAAGCCGCGCCCCTCGCCGGTCAGGATCGTGCAGCGCGCTTCCTTGCTCGCCGTTTCGAACGCGTGGAGCAGTTCCTGCGCGGTGTCGACGCCGCAGGCATTCATGGTTGCCGGATCATTGAAACTGATGATGGCCGTGCTGCCGTACAGTTCGTAGGAAATCTTTTCGTAAGCCATCGCGTTTTTCTCTCTCTGATATGTCTGGCGGCAATTTAGTGGCTATCGTCCGGATGTGAACGCCTCACGCAGCGGCAATGCATTTCGCTTTGTTAAGCGCTGAACGCGGGCTACACTGTTCATAAGCAAGAACAGGCAATTGGGAGAATTTGGCATGGCACTCGACAGCGCAACCGGCAGCGGCATGGAATCCATATTGACGCGGCAAAAGGCTGCGAACCTGCGCGACGGCATTCCGTCAGCCACCCGGCGCATCGAATGGCTCGACAAGGCAATCGACCTGCTGGTGACGCATGGCGATGCCTTCAATGATGCCATGTGCGAGGATTTCGGCCACCGTTCAAAAGACCAGTCGGGTTTCACCGATATCGTCTCGTCGATCGCCGCCCTGAAGTTTGCCAAGAAGCACGTCCACAAATGGATGCAGCCAGAAAAGCGGAAGGTCGAGTTCCCGCTGGGCCTGCTTGGGTCGAAAGCGCAACTCCAGTTCCAGCCCAAGGGCGTGATCGGGGTGATCAGTCCGTGGAACTTCCCCGTGAACCTGACGTTCACGCCGCTGGCGGGTGTTTTCGCTGCAGGCAATCGT
>NZ_JBDNGN010000012.1:0-4838 GCF_041689225.1 Hyphomonas sp.
AAGGGAGCGGAAGTCCTCCCGGTCGAAACCGTCCAGCTTGCCATTGAGGCTCATCTGGTGGCGGCTGGTCCATACTCCGGCCGGGTTGTAGCTGTACATGACATCGAACGCGGGGGAGAGTGACCAGCGTCCCTGTTTGTCCATGAGGAAGGCGATGTTCTTGACGTGGTCGTCCTGGTTGCGCGCGACAAGATTGAAGAAGGTCCGTCGAACCTGGCGCTCGATATCACCCATCGGAAGCTGCAGGCGCCGGATCGCCTGCAGCGCCTGCTCATAGGCATAGGCCCCGGCCATGTTGAAATCATAGTGCATGAGCGCGCCAAGCGACTGCATATGCAGCTTGGCGCCGGTTTGCGTCCGGTCGAAACGCCTGGTCATGAAATGCGCGCGGTCGCCTTCCTCGTGCAGGCGGCACGCTTCCATGTCGATGCCGGCGGCACGCGCCATCAGGGAATAGGCATATTCGATGCGGCCGAAGCCCTGCGGGTCGGCCAGTTCCCTGTCGCGATTGCCATGCACGCCGTCGAATTTCATCAGCCACTGGCTGAACCCCTCCCCGGCCTGAGCCTGGCCGGACCGGAACTCGCCGGTCTGCGGGTTCCAGGCGAGGACAGCCTTTGCCCGCGCCCCGCCTGCCGACGTGCCGACCCGGAGAATGTCTTCGATGGCCTGCTGGTCGTCGATGCCGGTGAACTTGCCTTCAAGGGCGATCCTGTCGTCCAGGACACGGTTGGCGAGCGCAACGAGCGCATCAATGTCGACCCGTCGCGACTCAGTCGGCGCATCGCGCATCAAGGGTTTGAATTCGAGCGCGCCCATGCCGCGCGTGCCGGTATAGCAGAGGCGCTCGACGGGCGTGAAGCTTCCAGGTTCCCGGCCGCGGCGCGACAGCCAGGCATTGATGAGTGTATTGCCGAACTTGTCAGGAAGGCTGTCAGCCAGCATGCCGGGCAGACCCTTGAACGTCTCGCGCGACAGCGACGGGAACTCGTAGGGAAAGTCCGTCAGGGGCATCATGACCGGGGCAACGGCAATACCGGAGGCGGCAAATTCAGGTGTATACTGAAAGACGCCAATGCCACGATCCGGCAGCCAGGACACAGCACCGATATCACTGCCCCATAGAATGACCCGGGCCGTATCGGTCATGCCTGGGAATCCTCGTCGCCCCAGCGCCATTTCGCGGCGGCGGCTCGCTTGCCGCTTGCGCGCTGACGCTCGCTCCCCTCGAGACGTACGCGGTCGACGGGCCGAACGGCGGGGTCGGGCAACAGGGCAGCCAGGTGATCGGTCAATCGCAAGGCCTGCATGATCCGGATGAAGGAATCGAGCGATATGGGTTTGCCATCGGCAAGCCGGGTGAGCGTGCTCCTGGAGACGCCGGCTTCAGCCGCGAGGTCTGCCTGGCTGATATTGCGGCTCAGCCGGATCTCGTCGAGTCGCTTGCAAAGCGCTTCAATTAGCGCACCGCTGGATGCCGTTGAAAAATCAATCTTATGCGTCATTCGTGCAGCCCAATTCCGATTTAATGCAGCTTGCGCGCCTTATATGAAGCATTATATAAATTTTATTACAATTATCTTTATGCGTTACTTATAGCGCATTAAGTTCTCTTTTTCCACTTATAGCTTCAGTTTTAATGCATTTGTAGGTTTGGTGGCATCCCTGCCTTCGCGCCTGTCCGCACCGCCGCAGGTGATTCCGGACTTATCGCAGGGCGCACCGGGCCGGCACGACCAGATTCTCATCGCCCCTCCGGCAGATTTCGACAGGCAGGAAAACTTTGAGCGTTATGATATACATATTCTTGGGTGGTTCAGACATTGGAAGAACCACCCTAGTCATATTTCCGATTGCCCCAGAGGTCATCCGGGCACTCAAGATTCCAAACTCCCTTGCGCGCAGCACGGGCTCGCACTTCCGCATCCGCATAGGCGCCCTGGCTGTATTTCGGCCAGTCGCGGGCCCAGCCAGCGCCGACCATGAGGTCGCCGAGGTCGGCGCCGCTTACATTGCACGTGGCGACGGTGCGCTCGTACGAGTCCTTTCCGCTGCTGGTGCAGGTTACGGTTCGGCTACCAATCTGGTCGGACAGGTAAAGCGCCGCCTTCTGGTAGACATTGGTGCCAGCGCAGGTCTTCCCGCGCTCGGGCGAGTCAAATCCCGAGAGGCGGATACGCTGCCCGTGTATCTCGATTGTGTCGCCGTCAATTACGGACGCGACACCGGCAATCCGATCTGAGGGATCGCCTGCCGGGACAGCGCGCCCCGCATCGCCGTTCATCTGTCCGCAGGCGGCAAGGAGCAAGATCATTGAAAAAGTGCCGGTATGCTTCTGTCTCATGGCTCAAGCTGATCATGATTCATGCATTTGCAGAAACGGGTTCACCGGCATGGGATGGGATGATGACAGGAGCGGACAATATGGGCCGCCTCCCTTGCCCAGATGGATCCGGGTTCCGGCCGCCATACTATTTGCCGACTTTCTCGCCTTGCTCGTGTTGGGTCCCGTTTGAGCTGTCAGCCAGGCGGCATCTGGTCGAGGAAGGATGCAAGATCGAGGATCTTGTCGGTTGCGAGTGTTTCGATCGCCTGCCTGAGCTTATCAGGTGAGCCTTTAAGTTGCCGGTCTGTCAGACGAAAGACGATCGTGACCTCCGCCAGGCTGATCGCATGGACCGCCTTGACCGAGCAGTCCCTGTCTTCAAGGTCGACAGTGACCGTGTCGAATGTCCACAGGGATGTGCGCATGTTCGGATGGCTCCGCTCCTTGTTGATGGAGTGGATGAGTCCGGACCGCGTCGATTAAAATGCGCCTTTTGGTAGATGCGCCCGCCCGCCGGGGTTTAGCCTTTGACAATGGCCACGCTCGTGACGTTCTGCCGCTCCTGGTACTGAACCGGATCGGGCCGGCGGCTCTGCATTATCAACAAGGACCGTGTCTTGTACCCCTGTGAAGGAAACCAGCGGCCATGGCCGGACTGAAATTGAGGATCGGACAGCTGCCGGACCAGACGCCGCAAAGGCTGGCCTTCCTCATACGCGCCAACAAGGCCGAGTTGCTCCACGCCTGAGGCTTGCGCGGCGTCACATCTGGCCGTGCAACAGGCCTGTGCTAGTCTTCGGCAAAATCGAGGAAACGCGCCCATGCTACAGAAAACCTACGAAGCCTTCGCCGTCGAGATCAATGACAAGGTCGCCCACATCAAGATGAACCGCCCCGAGGCGATGAACACGATGAACAAGGCGTTCTGGAACGAATTGCCCGCCATTGTCCGCGATATCGACATGAATGCGCGTGCCCGCTGCATCGTCATCTCGTCCACCGGCAAGCATTTCTCGGCCGGCATGGACCTGGCCGTCTTCGGCTCAGGCGAGGGTGGCGGAAAGGTCGATCGCTACGTCGCAGCCGAAGCCTTCCGCTCTAACATCCGCCAGATCCAGTCCAGCTTCAACGCCTTGGAAGAGGCCCGCGTGCCGGTCCTCTTTGCCCTGCAGGGCGGCGTCATCGGCGGCGCCATCGACATGATCTCCGCAGGCGACATTCGCTGGTGCACGAAGGACGCCTTCTTCACGATCATGGAAACCAATATCGCGATGACCGCCGATGTCGGCACATTCCCGCGCCTGCAGCGCTACATCCCCGAGGGTTGGGTCAAGGAAATGGCCTATACGGGCCGTCGCATCGATTCCGCCAAAGCCAAGGAAATCGGCTTGGTGAACGACGTCTTCGATACGCATGAGGACGTGCTGGCTCACGTTCTGGCGACGGCGAAAGAGATCGCGTCGAAAGACCCGCTGACGGTGACCGGCTGCAAGACGCTGATCAATTACGGGCGCGACCACAACACGGCCGACACGCTCGATTATATCGGTGTGTGGAATGCCGGCATGATCCCGCCGCCACACATGCAGGAAGCCTTCGCGGCACGCGCCGAAAAGCGCGACCCGGAATTCCCGGACCTGATGAAACTGCGCGATACGCCGATGTAGGCTTAGGCCGAAACAATCCGGTAAACGGCTGTCGCGGTCATCACGGTCTCGTCGCCGCACGTAGCCGAGCCGCCGGTGAACAGCACCGTGCGGGTCTTGCGGTCGACCCGGGCATTGAACACTGGCGTTCCGGCCACGTCAGCACCGGTGACGTCGATTGTCACGGAGACGAGTTCCACCTTGTCCGGGGCGCAGCGCGTTTCGGCGTCGGCGCGGATCGCGGCCATCAGGTCCAGTGCCAGTGCTTCGTCGGCGCGCAGCCCGGTGTCGGTTCGCATTTCGTATCCTCGTTCAATTCAGCTGGCACCGCTGTAGCCACACGCGCCGACAAAGAAAAGAGCACGGCCCTGGCAAGCGGGTTGAGCCAAGCGTCGCAGGAATCAAAAAAAGCCGCCCTGTCAGGCGGCTTTGTTTGTTCGGTGCGAGTTCGGAGTGAAGGTCAGGCCGCTTTGGCCGCGCTGATTTCCGCATCCATGTCATGGCCGATCAGGTCGCCCAGATGTCCGAAGCCTGCCATGTCGTAATTCTCTTCCATGAAGGTCGAGATCGATGGCAGCAGGTGGCCAATCGCCTTGTGGTCCAGGCCGATCGTATGAAGCGAGCCGATCATGGTCTGTGCGACGACGCGTTTGCCGCCGGGAGTCTGCTCGATAAGGCGGGCAATGATTCCTGTGGCGGCGCCGAACTCTGAGCCCGTGCGGGCTGCGAGTGCCCGAGCGCCGGGAATGGCCTTGAACATTGCCGGTGCGAAGGATGAAGCCTGTCGCTCAGCTGAATTCAACACAATCCCCAGCGCCGTCTTGGCAGTAGGTTCCGAGAGTCCATTGATTTTAGCGATGTGCGCA
>NZ_JBDNGN010000013.1:0-15839 GCF_041689225.1 Hyphomonas sp.
ACCGAGCTCACCGCACGCGGTAAACCGCCCAAAGTCGCCATCACGGCCGTCATGCGAAAGCTGATAGTCCTGGCAAACGCCCTCATCCGCGACGACCGGGAATGGACACCAAGACTGGCTTGACCAAGACGGATACTCTAGGCGAGCGCGGCGCGCTGGGCCTCGAACAATTCGTTGCAGCCCATTTCGGCAAGGCGCAGCATCTCGTCGAGTTCCTTGCGGCTCAGCGGACGCTCTTCGCCCGTGCCCTGCACTTCGATGAAGCCGCCATCCGAGCTCATCACGACGTTCATGTCGGCTTCGCCCTCGCTGTCTTCGGGATAGTCGACGTCCAGTACAGGGAAGTCCTGGTAGACGCCGACGGAAATGGCGGCTGCCTGTTTCTGGATCGGGTCGGCCTTGATGACGCCTTCTGTTTTCAGATAGCGGCACGCCAGCGCGAGCGCGACAAAGCCGCCCGTGATGGACGCCGTACGCGTACCGCCATCGGCCTGCAGCACATCGCAGTCGATCGTGATCTGGTTCTCGCCCAGTGCGGTCAGGTCCACCACCGAGCGCAGGCTGCGCCCGATCAGGCGCTGGATTTCCTGCGTACGGCCGGACTGCTTGCCCGCAGCGGCTTCGCGGCGGCCACGCGTATGCGTCGCGCGGGGCAGCATGCCGTATTCGGCCGTCACCCAGCCGGCGCCCTTGCCCTTCATCCAGCCCGGAACGCTCTTTTCCCAGCTGGCCGTGCACAGGACATGCGTGTTGCCAAACTTCGCGAGGCACGAGCCTTCGGCATACCGTGTCACATTGGTCTCGAGCGTTATCTCACGCAACTGGTCGAAAGCGCGTCTGGATGGGCGGATAAGCTGGGTCATGACAGGGTCCTCTTTTCTGCCCCGCCTGATTGCGGGTTTTGACGGCCCTGTCTACACCAGAGGGGCATCAGGGAACCAAGAGGGGGCCGCATGGCCAGTGATATCGAGATCGCCCGGGCGGCGACAAAGAAGCCTGTTGTCGAAATCGGCGTAAAGCTCGGCATCCCCCCCGTCGACCTGATCCCGTATGGTCATGACAAGGCCAAGATCGCTGCGCGCTACCTGGCCGGACTCGCCGACAGGCCGAACGGCAAGCTTGTCCTTGTCACCGCGATCAGCCCGACAGCCGCCGGCGAAGGCAAGACCACGACCAGCGTCGGCCTCGCCGATGCGATGAACCGGATCGGATCGAACACGCTGCTCTGCCTGCGCGAGCCGTCGCTCGGCCCCTGTTTCGGCATGAAGGGCGGGGCGGCTGGCGGCGGCTATGCGCAGGTCGTGCCGATGGAGGACATCAACCTCCACTTCACCGGCGACTTCCACGCCATCACCTCAGCGCACAACCTGCTGGCCGCCATGGTCGACAACCATATCCACTGGGGCAGCCCCAGCGGGCTTGAGCCCTCCCGTGTCACCTGGCGGCGCGTGCTCGACATGAATGACCGCAACCTGCGCGAGATCGTCACCGGCCTTGGCGGGCCCGGCAATGGCGCCGCGATGGAGAGCGGGTTCGACATCACGGTAGCCTCCGAGATCATGGCGATCCTCTGTCTTGCGACGGATGCCTCCGATCTCGAGCAGCGCCTCAACCGCATCATTGTCGGCTATCGGCGCGACCGCACCGCCGTTACCTGCGCCGATATCAAGGCGACCGGCGCGCTGATGGCGCTGCTGAAAGATGCCTTGCTGCCCAACCTCGTGCAGACGCTTGAAAACAATCCCTGCCTCATCCACGGCGGACCGTTTGCGAATATCGCGCATGGCTGCAATTCGGTGATTGCGACACGTGCCGCGCTCAAGATGGCCGACTATGTTGTGACCGAAGCCGGTTTCGGCGCAGACCTCGGCGCCGAGAAATTCTTCGATATCAAATGCCGCCAGTCGGGCCTCAAGCCAGACGCGGCCGTTCTGGTCGCCACGGTGAAAGCGCTGAAGCTGCATGGCGGTCTCGCCCGGGATGCACTTGGTGCCGAGAATGTCCCCGCCCTCAAGGCAGGCCTTTCCAATCTGGGTCGCCATATCGAGAACCTGCAGCAATACGGGTTGCCCGTCGTGGTTGCGATCAACCATTTCACACAGGACACGCCGGACGAGATCGCCGCGATCGAAGCCTATTGCGCCCGTGTCGGCGTGCCCGTCGCACTCTGCACGCATTGGGCCAATGGCGGTAGGGGCGCCGAAGCGCTCGCCTGGATCATGACAGAGACGCTGGCAACACAGCCTGCCGACTTCCGCACGCTCTATGCCGATGACCTGCCTCTTTTCGACAAGATCGAAACCGTCGCCAAACGAATCTATCGCGCTGACCATGTCGAGGCGCCGCGCGCCGTGCGCGACCAGCTGGCCCGCTGGCAAGCCGACGGCTTTGGCCGCCTGCCCGTCTGCATCGCCAAGACGCAATACAGTTTCTCGACGGATCCGGCCCTGTTCGGCGCACCGGAAGGGCATACCGTGCGGCTGCGCGAAGTGCGCCTGTCGGCCGGTGCGGGCTTTGTTGTCGCCATATGCGGGGACATCATGACCATGCCCGGCCTGCCCCGTCACCCGGCTGCCGAGACCATCCATCTCAATGCCGACGGCCTGATTGGAGGGCTGTTCTGAGCAACCTGCCCAAGGAGCTCAGGATGAGCGCTTCATACAGGCGTTGACTCATATTAGCAAAAAGGCTAATTAGATTATATGCAAAACACTGTCTTTAAGGCCCTGGCCCACTCGGCGCGCCGTCAGGTCCTCGCCTTGCTGCGCAAGGGACCGCGCCTTGCGGGCGACCTGGCGGCCGAGTTCGAGTCGAGCTGGCCGACCATGAGCCGGCACCTCGCCGTGCTGAAAGATGCCGACCTGATCACGGCGGAGCGTCAGGGCAACCAGATCCTCTACCGCGTGAACACAAGCGTGCTTGAAGACGCTGCCAGGGCCCTGCTCGGCCTGATCGGCAGCGATAATGGAGACGACGAGCTGAAGGAGGCCGCAGAATGAAACCCTATATCCTCACCGGACTGGCTTGGGCCGCCGCCATGGTCGCCGTTTCATGGGGCATTGTCATATATGCAAGCGGTTTGCTGCCCGAGAGCAACCAGATTCCGCTCCATTTCGGCGCTGATGGCATGCCAGACCGGTTCGGCAACAGGTCTGATGCCCTGCTAGTCCTGTGGTTGTTGCCTTGCGTGACCGCAGCCGTCTCGGCGATCATGGCAATCGCGCCTTTGCTCGACCCGCGAAAACAGAACCTGGCGGTCGGACGCAAGGCCTATGTCGTGACCTGGATCTCCGTGACAACATTGATGACACTGGTCACTGCGGGTGTTGCCTATGGCATGGTGAAAGGCGCCGGCCAGCCATTAAATACATCGGGCATGGTCCGCTGGATCATTGCGGGCGCCGCCGTATTGTTCATCGTCATGGGCAATTACCTGCCCAAGACGCGGTCGAGCTTCATCTTCGGCGTGCGCACACCCTGGACACTGTCATCTGATATCGCCTGGGAGAAAACCCACCGTCTTGCCGGGCCCCTCTTCATGATTGCGGGCGTCCTGGGCCTGATTGGCGCGTTCGTTTTCAGCGGCCTCTTCCTGGCGCTGCAATTGACCGCCCTGATCCTGGGCGTCGTGCTGATCCTGTTCGTCTACTCCTATTTTGCCTGGCGTAGCGCCGATGACCGCGACGATGGGACGAGCCTCACTGTCTGAACGTCTATTGTACCGGGGCCACCGCGCCCCTAATCAATAGCCATGCCCCTGACGCCCGACAGCCAGTCCCTGATGCAGCGCCTCGACCAGCGCTCGCGCGACATCTTCAAACAGATTGTCGAAGGCTACCTGACGACGGGAGAGCCGGTCGGCTCGCGTACCCTGTCCAAGGGCGTGATTGCCCTGTCACCTGCCTCGATCCGCAATGTCATGGCCGACCTGACCGATCTCGGCCTGCTTGATGCCCCGCACGTGTCGGCAGGCCGCGCACCCACGCATCGGGGCCTTCGCCTGTTCGTCGACGGCTTCCTGGAGATCGGCGAGCCTTCCAGCGCCGACAAGCGCGAGATCGATGAGCGCCTGCGCGGCGCCGGCGGCGACCTGCAATCCGTGCTCGGCGAAGCGTCGAACATCCTGTCCGGCCTGACCGGCGGTGCGGGCCTTGTTGCCTCGCCGAGCCGTGACACCGCCGTACGGCACGTTGAATTCGTCCCCCTGGCTGGCGGCGATGCGCTCTGCGTGCTCGTCACCGAGGACGGCGATGTCGAGAACCGGCTCGTGAAAATCCCCGAGGGCCTGCCTGCCACGACCCTGATCGAAGCCGGGAACTATCTCTCCACCCGCATGAAAGGCCGCACCTTGGCCGAGGCGGCCGTTGATGTACGCGAGGAAATCAGCTCGCGCCGCGCTGCGCTCGATACCGCGGCGGCAGCGCTTGTCGAGGCCGGACTTGTCCAGTGGAGCGGTGATGCGCCGGGCCGGGGCCGGTCGCTGATCATCCGCGGCCGGGCCAACCTGCTCGAAGACGCCAGGGCCGCCAATGACCTCGATCGTGTGCGCCAACTGTTCAACGAGCTTGAACGCCAGCAAAGCCTGCTCGATATCCTCGATACGACACGTGAGGCCGATGGCGTGCGCCTGTTCATTGGCGCGGAGAACCAGCTTTTTCCGCTTTCGGGTTCAAGTGTGATCGTGGCCCCCTATATGGGCGGTGCAAAACATGTCATTGGCGCGCTCGGCGTGATCGGCCCGACCCGGCTGAATTATGCCCGCGTGATACCGATGGTGGACTATACCGCAAAGGTGATCGGCGAAATCCTCGCCGCCCGGCGCGCAAAGGATGGGAAGTGATGAACGACGAGACCAAGACCGGCCACAACGCCAACATCGATCCGAATGCCTCCAGGGCCGACCTCAAGTCGGCGGCCGATGACATGTTGAAGAATGCCCGGGCCCAGGCGGCGGAAGGCATGGAAGCCGAGGCCGATTCGGAAATCTCGCCCGAACAGGAAGCGATGCGCCTGAAGATCGAGGCCGAAGAACTGCGCGAGCAATTGCTCCGCACGCTGGCCGACCTCGACAATACGCGCAAGCGTGCCGAGCGGCAGGTCTCCGATGCCCGCGTCTATGCCATCGAACGTTTCGCCGGCGACCTTCTCAGCGTCTCCGACAACCTCGCCCGCGCCCTCGCTGCCCTGCCGGATGAAGACCGTGCCAACCTGTCGGACGCCGGCAACAACTTGCTCAGCGGCATCGAGATGACCGCCAAGGAACTGGAAACCGCGCTGGGCCGCCACGGCGTCAAACAGATCGATGCCGCACCCGGCGCGACATTTGACCCGAACCAGCACCAGGCTGTCGCCCAGATACCCTCCGAGCAGCCATCAGGCACGATCGCCTCCGTGTTCCAGCCCGGTTGGAGAATCGGCGACCGCACATTGCGCGCGGCCATGGTCGCGGTGAGCGCGGGTGGGGCGAGTTAAATTTCTGAAAATCAGGGCGATATCCGCTTTTTAAATCACCTGAAGGTAGAAATTAGGCATGTCGCGAGCGCCCGATCACACACCCGCAGCGCGCCCGACCGGATCTTTGAGATATCGGCCCAGCACTTGGCTCTGGGCGATGATCGAATGGATATTAGCTGGACCGCTTCAACTCGTGATTCTGGAATCAGCCTTCGGGAAATCAAGGTTTTTGGTTCCCGACGGCGAGCTATTCGTGTTTCCCGAACGGCACGAGCAGTACTTGCCTCCACGATTGTGCTCGTCGTTCTCAATCGCAACCGAATAGCCGACAAACTACGGCCCCGCTTATGACTGGCGGGAGCGGTCTTGATTTCAAACCTCATGGCAGGCACGATCATCGTAGGTCTGTCAGAAATTTTGACCATGTATGGCCCAGCACTGCTATCTGTGGCCGGATTCTTGCCTGATAGCGCAAACGGTTCTTCAGTCGACGCACTTAAAGCTGGCGGATTCTTCGCGATGCTTGTCGCACTATTCGGACACCTTAGTTTTCTATCCTCACTGCCTTTTGCGTTGCCATACACATATCTCGTTTTCAACGTTTCGCTCTTCGAGCTAGCTCGCAAACCTATCTGGACAACTTGTTCAGACCTGCCTGATGACATGCGCGATCAATAGCGTTCGTAGCGGCAAAGCCGCTGCGAATTACCACGCCACTTTCCACGCGGTCACTATTCCCGGCTCCCAGTTCGGCACGATGACGACATTGTCGAACGCGGTGAGGTCGCTCTGCAGGATGACCTCTTCGGTCGTGCCTCCCGGAATGGACGTGTCCGCCATTCGCGTGCGAGCCGGTTCACTATGCCGATCTTTGCGCTCAGGGCCAGACCCGCCGCCTAACCCATAGCGTCGATGCGCAAAAGCACGCCGCAAGCATCATCCCGGGCCTTGAGCCGGGGCATGTCGCGTCCGGGCGCATCTTCGAACGCGCGCAGCGCCGCCACCGCGCCGCTTAGACCCGTGTCGGCGACAAGGGCCATGAATCGTTCCGGCGTATGCGTCGCATAGGGCGACACAAGCCGGTACAGGCCGTCGCTCATCAGGCAGATCGTATCGCCCGGCTCAAGCGAAACAGCCTGGGTCTCCAGGTTCGATGCCGCATGCGGGTCGAGCCCGAAACAGGTGCGGTTGGCGTTCGAACGTCGCCGGTCGGTCTGCAGCTGCGCGAGGCGCTCTTCCGGCGACACCGCCAGCAGGCGGCGCGCCGTCACCGTTTCCGCCTCCGCCTTGCCGGGCGAGCCGATCACAGTGACGCTGCCGCCGCGCCGCAGCAGCGCCATGCAGTCGCCAAGCCAGGCGAACATGGCCCGGCCACTCGCAACATGCATCCACATGCCCGACGCGATGGGCCGGGCCTCGCCGGGCAGGTCGTCAAGTGGGATGCGCGTTGATGTCTCTGCACGGGCGCAAACATCCGTCAGAGCTTTCGCAAAATAGGCTTTGGGCGTTTCGTCAGCCGCCGGCGGCACCATCAGGCGCGCACTGAGCGCTTCGGCAATCCATGCGGCGCCGCTCTCGGCATTCGGGAACGGCCTGAGGTCGGTAACATCGGTTGCCCCGTCAAGCGCCCAGGCGGTGCCGGCGGCCTCGTCAAAACCGAACCGGTCATCGCCCATCCTGCCCGGCGTGCCGGGATCGTTCACAGTATCCAGGACCACCATGCGCACGCCCGGCATCAGACTTGCCCGCGCCGGTCCATGCCCTGACGGTCCACCATCCAGCCTGGATATTCCGGTGCCAGCGCCGAAATATCGTCCAGCTTGGCAAGCTCGTCAGGGCTGAGCATGACATCCACGCTTTCCAGATTGTCCTGCAGCTGCGCGGCTGTGCGGGCCCCGATAATGACGCTGGTCACATGCGGTTGGTGCAGCAGCCAGGCCAGCGAGACCTGTGCGACGCTGCCGCCGCGCTGCTCGGCCATCGGGCGCATGGCGTCGATGATGTCAAAGCCCTTGTCCTTGTCGACTGGCGGGAAATCAAACACCGTGCGCCTGGCATCGTTCGGCCCGGCGCCGTCGCGGCTGAACTTGCCGGACAGGAAGCCGCCGGCGAGCGGGCTCCAGGGCAGGATGGCCAGCTGCTGGTCGTTCGCCAGCGGCACGACTTCGCGCTCGAGGTCGCGTCCCGCGATGGAATAATACATCTGGCAGCTTTCGAACCGGCAGAGGCCGCGCCGCTCGGCATAGGCGATCGCCTTCATGATCAGCCAGGCCGGCATGTTGCAGAGGCCGACATAGCGCACCTTGCCCGACCGCACGACGGCGTCGAGCGCGTCGACGGTCTCCTCGATCGGTGTCAGCGGATCGGTGCCATGGACCTGGTAGAGGTCGATATAGTCGAGGCCGAGCCGTTCAAGGCTGGCATCCACACCGTCCATGATATGTTTTCGCGACAGGCCGGAAATATTCACGGCTCTGGTTTCGCGCCGCTCAGCTTCCGCCTTTTCGGCATCTGACGCATCCTCGGCCACCACCGTCGAGACCCGTCCGAAAACCTTGGTGGCAACCACAATCTCGTCGCGCGGCAAATTATTGTTGCGGATCGCCTGGCCCAGGATCCGCTCGGAGACGCCGGCTGAATAGACATCCGCCGTGTCGAAGAAATTGACGCCGGCATCGAACGCAGTCCGGACAAGGCCGTCGGCCTCTTCCTGCTGCTGCTTGCCGATAAACTTCCAGATTCCGCCCTCGCCGCCAAAAGTCATCGTGCCGAGGCAAATCCGCGAGACGACAAGCCCCGTGCGTCCGAGTTTCGTGTATTTCATGGTGCCGCCTTCCCTGCTGTTTGCTGAAGCGAAGATGGGCTGACGGCGCAGCCGCGACAACCGGCAGGGCCCGACAATCGGTCCAATTCGCGTTTCAAATCGGTAATGGCTGCTGCAATGGCTTCCACGACGCCGTTGATACTGGTTAAACCCCGTGTAATAGCGCCGCATTGCCCCTTGAGCGGGGGGATCGGCTCACCATATCGCACCTGAACAGGCGAACGGCTTTAAATTCCGTCCTCGCCATCTCATATGAACCCTTGAGAGCCACTGGCTTGCGGGGCTGCTGAGCAGACCGAATCCAAACAAGGCCCGTGGCGGCTAACAGAAGAGAGACATGCAATGAGCAAGATTATCGGTATCGACCTTGGGACCACGAACTCCTGCGTCGCAGTGATGGAAGGTGGCACGGCAAAAGTCATCGAAAACGCCGAGGGACAGCGCACCACGCCGTCCGTCGTCGCGTTTACGGAAAGCGGTGAACGCCTGATTGGCCAGCCCGCCAAACGCCAGGCCGTCACAAACCCCGATTTCACTTATTACGCCATCAAGCGCCTGATCGGCCGCACGTACAACGATCCAACCGCCCAGAAAGACAAGGCCATGTCACCCTTCGAAATCGTCGAAGGCAAGGCAGGCGACGCATGGGTCAAGGGCCGTGACCAGGACTATTCCCCGCAGGAAATCTCCGCCTTCATTCTTACCAAGATGAAGGAAACAGCTGAAGACTATCTCGGCACGCCAGTGACGCAGGCCGTGATCACCGTTCCGGCCTACTTCAACGACGCCCAGCGTCAGGCCACGAAAGACGCTGGCAAGATTGCCGGTCTCGAAGTGCTGCGCATCATCAACGAGCCGACTGCCGCGGCCCTCGCCTACGGCCTCGACAAGGGCGAGAACAAGACGATCGCCGTGTATGACCTTGGCGGTGGTACGTTCGACGTCTCGCTGCTCGAAATCGGTGACGGCGTGTTCGAAGTGCTGTCGACCAATGGCGACACGTTCCTCGGCGGTGAAGACTTCGATCTTCGCATCGTCGATTTCCTCGCAGCCGAGTTCAAGAAAGACCAAGGCATAGACTTGAAGACCGACAAGCTCGCTCTGCAGCGCCTCAAGGAAGAAGCCGAGAAGGCCAAGAAGGAACTTTCGTCTGCCAACCAGTACGAAGTGAACCTTCCCTTCATCACGGCGGACGCCACAGGCCCGAAACACCTCAACATCAAGCTGACCCGCGCCAAGCTCGAAAGCCTTGTCGAAGACCTCGTCAAGCGCACCATCGAGCCGTGCAAGAAAGCCCTGAAAGACGCTGGCAAGACGGCAGCCGACATTGACGAAGTCGTCCTCGTTGGCGGCATGACCCGTATGCCTGCCGTTCAGGAAGCGGTGAAGAAGTTCTTCAACCGTGAGCCCCACAAGGGTGTAAACCCGGATGAAGTCGTTGCGCTGGGCGCGGCGATCCAGGGCGGCGTTCTGCAAGGCGACGTCAAGGACGTGGTCCTGCTCGACGTGACCCCGCTTTCGCTCGGTATCGAAACGCTGGGCGGTGTGTTCACCCGCCTGATTGACCGCAACACGACGATCCCGACCAAGAAAAGCCAGATCTTCTCGACGGCTGATGACAATCAGGGTGCCGTGACGATCAAGGTGGCCCAGGGCGAGCGTGAAATGGCCAATGACAACAAACAGCTCGGCCAGTTCAACCTCGAAGGCATTGCGCCCGCCCCGCGTGGCCTGCCGCAAATCGAGGTCACGTTCGACATCGACGCCAACGGCATCGTGTCGGTCTCGGCCAAGGACAAGGCCACCGGCAAGGAACAGCAGATCACCATCCAGGCGGATGGCGGCCTGACGGACGAGGACATCAAGAAAATGATGGCCGATGCCGAAGCCAATGCCGGTGCCGACAAGGCCCGCCGTGAACTCGTCGAAGCCAAGAACAATTCCGAAGCCCTGATCCACCAGACGGAAAAGCAGGTGGACGAACATGCCGACAAGGTCTCCGCGGAAGTGAAGACTGAAATCGAAAAGGCCGTTGAAGAGCTCAAGGCCGCGCGTGAGACGGACAATGTCGGTGACATCCAGGCTAAGCACCAGGCCCTGATGACGGCGGCCATGAAGCTTGGCGAAGCGATCTATGCCAACCAGCAGGAAACCGAGGCCCATGCCGATGCGTCGGCTGATGCCTCAGCCGAAAGCGACGATGTCGTCGACGCTGACTTCGAAGAAGTCGAGGACGCCAAGAGCGTCTAACCTTAAGATTCCTCCCAGAATCAGAAAACCCGCCGGAGCGATCCGGCGGGTTTTTCTTTGAATTGTGTGAAGGCCAGGGCGTTCAACTTTCGCTCAACGGCTAGACCAGAAATCGTACGCCGACCATCGCGCCCTTCTGCCAGACTTTCCGGCAGGAATGGCGCTGCGACTGGCCCTCGTTCGGATTGAGGACCAGGAGACCAAAAAATTCGGCCGGGGTCCAGATATCCATGAGTAGCAGAAGCGCGCCCGACAGCGACATGTCACGAATGGTGACGTCAACTGTGCTCGCCTAATTCTTCAGCTCGATCCGGCCCGATTTCAGGGTGCGGCGACGCGCCTGATCGCGGGCCTCGAGGGGCTGATCATCTGCTTTGATTTCTATAGCGTGCTCCATACGCAATTTGCGTAAGGGCACATGTTCGGTTCCGCCCTGAATGCAGTCGCTGCTGCGCGGCCGGTCCTAGCTGGCCTGAACAGCCGCGATCCACTGCTGTATCAGGCCGGCCAGGAGCGGCCGGGCATGTTCCAGATCGTCGGCATTCCGAATGGTTACAATGGCGCGGATGTCTGACGTCCACTCCAGCAGGCCGGTCGCGTCCTCCAGGATGGGCGGCGCGCCTTGCGTCTCCTTGCGCCGCGGTCCGCAGTGGAAGATCAGCCTGATGCTTTTCTTATCCGAAAAGTCGAAGGTCAGCACATGCTCACCGCCGACCGTATAGCTCGGTGCGTTCCATTTCAGGGATTCGGGCATATCCGGAGCTGTCGCAAGGATGATGTCGCGCAGCGTCTGCGCCTCCGCCCTCCGGGGATGGTCAAGAACGTCCATGAACCCTTCGGGCGTTTGCGCAGGAGCCTTTGCCATTACATCGTCACCACGACCTTGCCCATCGCCTTGCGGTCCATCAGCTCGCGGATCGCGTCTGAGGCCTTTTCGATCGGGTAGGAACTTGAAACGTGCGGGCGGATCTTGCCTTCAGCGTACAGTTTGAACATGTCGGCACAATTGGCGGCATGGCCCTTCGGATTGCGCGCCACGGCAGCGCCCCAGAACACGCCGCGAATATCGCAGCTTTTCAGCAGGGTCAGGTTCAGCGGGATTTTCGGGATACCGGCCGGGAAGCCGATCACGAGATAGCGCCCTTCCCAGTTCATCGCGCGCACGCTCGGCTCGGCATAGTCACCACCGACCGCGTCATAGATGATGTCGACTCCGCCGCCACCGGCTTCCTTGATGTCTTCGGAGAGCTGCCTCTGCTGCGCCCGGTCAAGGCTGCCCGTCGGATAGATCAGGCCCTTGTCGGCACCCTTGGACAGGCAGAAATCCACCTTTTCCTGCGTCGAACAGGCCGCGATCACGGTCAGGCCCATCGCCTTGCCGAGTTCCACGGCGGCAATGCCGACGCCGCCGGCGGCACCGAGCACGAGCAGGGTCTCGCCCGGCTTCGGATCGGCCCGGTCCTTCAGGGCATAATAGCTGGTGCCATAGGTCAGGATGAAGGCAGACGCCTCGTCAAACGGCATATTGTCCGGAATCTTCATCACGCCATGGGCGGCTGCCACGGCATATTCGGCCATGCCGCCACTACCGGTCGACCCCAGAACCCGGTCACCCGGTTTCACATGGGTGACGCCTTCGCCGACGGCCTTGACGATACCGGCAACTTCGCCGCCCGGGCTGAACGGGCGCGGCGGTTTGAACTGGTAAAGGTCCTGGATCATCAGCACATCGGGAAAGTTCACCCCGCACGCCTTTACCTCGATCAGGACCTGATTCTTGCCGGCTTCCGGCATGGCGACATCCTCGACCACGAGCGTCTCCGGCCCACCCACTTCTTTTGACAGCACAGCTTTCATGTTCCAGCGTTCCTTACCTTGTTGTTTCTTCTGCCAGACGGTAGCGGTGTGGCAGGCATAATCCAAGTGTGACGTTAGGGAGATGGGCAGAATGGCGAGCAAATGGGCCCTCGTCCTGCACGGTGGCGCCGGGCCGATCTTTGGTCAGGACTATTCGGCGCAGGAAAAACACCTCGCAAGCCTCCTCAAAGCGGGCGGCCAGCGCCTCGCCGCCGGCGAAACGGCCCTAGATGTGGTCGAATCCCTTGTCGCGGCCATGGAAGCCTCCGGTCTCTACCTTGCCGGCAAGGGCGCCGCCCCCAACACCGCCGGCGAATACGAGCTCGACGCCGCCATCATGGACGGGCGCACCCGCAATGCCGGCGCGGTCGGCGCGTTGCAGGGCGTGCTGAGCCCGATTGCAGCGGCTCGCATGGTGATGGAACGCACACCCAATGTCCTGATCGTCGCCGCTGGCGCCCGCCGCCTCGCCGATGCGGCAGGCCTTGCGACAGTGGAGGATCCGGGCGCCTATTACGCTCCCGTCGACGAGCGCACCCGTCAGGTCGGCGCGCCGGACGTCGGCACGGTCGGCGCCGTCGCCCTCGACCTCTATGGCGACATGTCTGCGGCAACCTCGACCGCCGGCATCATGAACAAGACGCCTGGCCGTATCGGCGACACGCCGGTCATCGGCGCCGGCACCTGGGCCGACGAGCGCTGCGCCATTTCCTGCACCGGGCTCGGCGAATATTTCATCCGCGCCAATGCCGCCGCCGACGTATCGGCCCGCATCCGCTATGGTGGCTCCGATCTCGAACCCGCCGTGCAGGGCGCGCTCGACGACGTCAAACGCCTCGGCGGCGAAGGCGGCATGATCGCCGTCTCGGCCAATGGCGACATGGCGGCCCTGTTCAATTCCGGCGGCATGAAGCGCGGCATGACCAATTCCGATGGCCGGTTCGAGGTGGCGACCTTCCTGTGACACCATTTTTCTGGATATTGCTGGGCCTCGGCCTGTTCGCCTTGGTTCTGGCCCTGCAGATGCGGATGATCGTCTCGGTCGCGCTGCGCCGTGCACTCGCGGCAAAGTTTGGCGGCCTGCCGACTGATACGGCCTGGCGGCTGACCGTGGTTGAAGCCGCCGCGCCCGCTCCTGCCAGCGAGGCCGCCCTGCACCTCGCCCACACGTATCCTGCCCCCCTCTCGCACCTGCGCCTCGCCCGGCGCACCTGCCTCATTGCACCGCTCTTCATCCTGCTTGTCCTTGCAGCGGGGCGGCTAGTTCTCGGAGTGATCTGACATGCGTGGATATTTCTCGATCGGCTCGGAACGCATCTCCAAGCCCATGAATCTCGGCGCCCTGATGCGTACCGCCAACGCCTTTGGCGCAAGCTATGTCTTCTCGATCGAGGCCGGGCATCGCCTGCGCGACGCCTATCAGGCCGACACATCGAAATCTGCCGGTCAGATCCCCTACTACCAGTGGGACTCGATCGACGAGATGCAGATGCCACGCGGCTGCCAGCTGGTCGGGATCGAGCTCACCGACGATGCCGTCATGCTGCCGACCTTCCGCCACCCGCCCCAAGCCGCCTACATTCTCGGGCCTGAAAAGGGAAACCTGTCAGACGAGACCCTCGCCCGTTGCGCCCATGTCGTGCAAATCCCGACCAAGTTCTGCATCAATGTCAGCCTCGCGGGCGCGCTGGTCATGTATGATCGCCACCTCTCGATGGGCGGTTACGCTGCGCGCCCGATCATGCCCGGCGGCCTCGGCGGGGATGGCAAGCCAGCCGATCACGGGCGCGGCTGACTCTGAAAGCACGGGACAGGCCACCCGGTTTCTGGTAATGCTCCCATACGAGTTTTTCGGGGGGATTATTCAATGTCAGCTGAGATTGCCTGGCCTGCAAAGGCGCGTGAACTCCACAGCCATCATTTCGATTCAACCATCTGGAACGATTTCAAGTTCCGCGATGACGACATCATCATCGCAACCTATGGCAAGGCCGGCACCAGCTGGACCCAGCAGATGATCGCCCAGATGATGTTCGGCGGCGACCCGGAACTGGCCGTCGCGGAAATGTCACCCTGGCTTGACCTGCGCGTTCCACCGAAACAGGTAAAACTGCCGGAAGTTGAAGCCCAGACGCAGCGCCGGTTCATGAAAACCCACCTACCTGTCGACGCGCTCGTCTTCTCGCCGCAGGCCAAATATATCTATATCGGCCGCGATGGCCGGGATGTTGTCTGGAGCCTCTACAACCACCACGCCAATGCCAATGACCTCTGGTATGACGCCCTCAACAATACGCCGGGCCGCGTCGGGCCACCGATCGAGCGGCCACCGGAGGACATCCGCCAGTACTGGAATGACTGGATGGACAAGGACGGTTTCCCGTTCTGGTCATTCTGGGAAAATGTCCGCAGCTGGTGGGCGATCCGCAACCTGCCAAATGTCATGATGGTCCACTTCGCCGAACTGAAACGCGACATGCCGGGCGAGATGCGGAAGATAGCCGCCTTTCTCGATATCGAGATCGACGAGACCCGCTGGGACACGATTGTCGAATATTGCACCTTCGACTGGATGAAGGCGAACGCCACGAAAAGCGTCCCCCTCGGGGGCGCCTTCTGGGATGCCGGCGCCGAGGTCTTTATCAACAAGGGCGTCAACGGACGCTGGAAAGACACGCTGACAGCCGAAGACAATGCACGATACGACGCCATGGCGAGATCGGAACTCGGCGACGCCTGCGCGCAATGGCTGCAGACCGGTCAGCGCGCCTAGCGCCGTCCGAGTATGCGTTGGGCCAGGCCGAGGGCACCCGTCAGGCGAAATGCCCCGTCGCGCACGATGAGCGCAAAGCAGACCTCGCCTGCATCGCCAACGGGCCGGTGTGTATCTTCAGGCCCTTTGACAGCAAGGTCGCCCGGCCCGAAACTGCCGGACTCATCCGTGTACCCGCCCGTGACGACGAGGGTATATTCCTCTCCACCATGCGAATGGCGCGGAATGGCGGCATCAGGCTGGATGCGATAGAGCTCCACCTCCATCTGGCTGCCAACATCAAGGGCAATGCGGTGAATGCCGGGCGCCGCACTGCTCCACGTCTCGCGGTTCCGCGAGGCGGCGATGGCGTGCTGCAGCGGCGCTGGCAGCTGGCCCATCTCACCATCCTCGACTGGACCGCCCGCTTGTTCCGTCGTCGCGGACGCCTCCAGGGCATCAAATTGCGCCATCGCGCTTTCCAGGGCCCCGGCGCACATCGCAACGGGTTCCGTCATTTCAAGATAGGCGCCCGCTACGGCCTCGCTCTGTGCCACGGCGTCTTTGATGTCGGCCCGCAACGCGCCTTGGGTTTCGACAAGCAAGGCAAGGCCCGCATCGAGCGCACCGGCCGCATAGGCGCTGAAAAGTTCGCTGAACGGAAAATCATTCTGGCGGGTCATGCGGCAGCTCCAGGTGTCG
>NZ_JBDNGN010000014.1:0-80187 GCF_041689225.1 Hyphomonas sp.
ATGCGCACGGCCCAGAAACACACAATCGAAGACGTCATCCATGAAACCGGAAAAATCGTGAAGACCATCAGCTCATCCGAATGCCAAAACTATATCACAGGAGCGGGTTATGCTTCCGCCGAAAACTGAAACGCTCTAGGCTCGCGCGGACGCGGCTGTCAGGCCAGATAGAACAGGTAGATCGCGAAGCTTGTGACGAGCCCGACAATCAGGTTCATCGGCAAGCCGATTTTTAGGAAATCCGAAAAGCGATAATTACCCGCCGCATGCACGATCGTATTGGTCTGGTAGCCGATGGGCGAGGCAAAGCTTGCGCTGGCGCCAAACATCACGGCAACCACCAGCGCGCGCGGCTCAATGCCCAGTTCCGTTCCCAGCACGATCACCAGCGGCGTCATGATGACGGCGACAGCGGCATTGGTCACCAACTCGGTCAAAACCGATGTCAGCAGGTAGATCATGAGCACCAGCCAGAAGGGCGATGCCGACACCAGCAGAGGCGTCATGCTGCTGACCAGCAGGTCCACGCCGCCAGACGCGACCAGGCCCTGTCCAACCATCAGCATGGCAAAGATCAGCGCGAGCACCCCGGCGTCCATTTCCTCGAACGCATCACTCAGTGACAGGCAGCCAGAGGCCAGTACGGCGCCCACTCCGATGAGCGCAGCCAGCACCAACGGAACGCCCAAGATGGCCGACGAAAGAATCACTGCCGCGAGAATGGCAATGGCCAGCGGCCCGCGTTTGCGCCGGAACGGTTCTGCCTTGAAAGTCTGGTCCACGACCAGCGCTCCAGATGACGCCAACTCGTGCAGTTCGCTCCGGTTGCCGTCAACGATCAGCCTGTCGCCTGCCTTGAGCCGGGCGGTGGCCAGGTCCGGCCCGGGCGGGTTGCCGAACCGCGTCAATCCGCGAACGGTCACGGCGTGGTGCGACAGGTAGGAAATCTCCGCAATCCGCCGGCCGATATTGGGATCATTCGCCGCGACAGTCGCCAGCGCCCGCTCTTCCGGGCCGACATCCGTCTTGCGCCGGCTGATGCCAACGCGGAACAGTCCCGACTCCACCAGGGTCACCAGCTCCGTTAAATCGGCCCGCAGGGTCACGCGGTCGCCTGCCTTCAGCAATGCGTCCGCATCACTCCCGGAAAACCGCCGGCTCCCCCGGCTATGGGATACGACGCCAATCCCTTTCTTGGAAAGCTCGGGCACTTCTGTGACCATACGCCCGATCACCGAAGACTCCTCCGGGACAATTGCATCGGTCAGGTAGCGGATCGGTGCCTGTTGTGCCGTCGACCCCGCCGCGGTGCGGGGCAGTAAAGCCCATCCCAGCCCCAGCAGAACGACGAGACCCGTTCCGAACGTGACCAGGCCAACCGGCGTGATCTCGAAAATGCTGAACGCTTCCATGCCGGCATCCTGCGCCACACCGGCGACCAGCAGGTTGCTTGATGTCCCGATCAGCGTACAGGTTCCGGCCATGATCGACACATATGACAAGGGAATGAGCAGCTTCTTTTCGGAGACGTTCAGGCGCCCGGCCAGCTCCATGACAATAGGCAGCAGGATGACAACCACCGCCGTGTTGTTGACGAAGGCTGACCCGATAGACACCGTCGCGCCCAGTAAAAGCAGCGCGCCAAATGTCGACCTGTCTGCCACCTGCAGGACCGAACCGGCCAGCGCGTCCAGCACGCCCGTCCGTTTCAGCGCCGCTGCAAGAATGAACATGGCGCCAATCGTGATCGGCGCGCTGTTGGAAAAAGCCGACAGTGCAGCGGGTTCATCCAGAAAACCGAGCAGGATGAACGCAGCCGCCCCAATCATGGCAATCGCCGCAGGCGGAAGCCGCTCCATGAAAAAGCCGACAAACATGGCCGCGAGGATGCAAAGCGAGATGACCGCAGCATGGTCGGATAAATAGGCTTGCATCAATTCTGACCCCGAACTCGAATGCGCTGGACTTAACACACAAGGCAGGTGCGGGTTGCGTTCCCCGCCTCATTTCTTTTCAGTTGGCCGGTCCGGTGGTGCCGCCGCCCTCAAGAATTGCAATCACCGCGTCCCAATGCGCCAGTGCCTCAAGGTCACCCTGCGCAGCCACTTCCGCTGCCCGCAACGTGGCGATTACGCAGGCATCATCACCATACTGGCGAAGCAATTGCCCCGCCGCACTGGCGGCCGCTGCACTCATTTGGCCCGCACATTCGCACGTTCGATTGCCGCCGTTGTCGACTGGCCGTCGACCAGCGGCACGATATGTACCGTCCCGCCGCGCGCCAGAACAACATCGGCGCCGACAATCGTCTCGATCGAATAGTCGCCGCCCTTGACCAGCAGGTCCGGCTGCAACGCCTTGATCAGCGCCTCGGGCGTGTCGTCATCGAACACGACCACCGCATCTACGGCTGACAGGCCCGACAGGACCCGCGCGCGCGAGTCTTCATCATTGACGGGGCGATTGGGGCCCTTGAGCCGTTTCACCGACGCATCTGAGTTCAGTCCCACGATCAGCCGCCCGCAGCGCGCCTTGGCCTCTTCGAGCACCCGCAAGTGTCCCGGATGGAGTATGTCGAAACAGCCATTCGTGAAACCGACGGTCAGGTTGGTATCGCGCCACACCTCGACCTGGTCGACCAGCGTCTCCAGCGGCACATGCGATACGCCGCCATTGCGCAGGCCCATTTGCAGCGCGGTGTTCAACTCGTTCGCCGACACCGTCGCCGTGCCGGACTTGCCGACGGCAATCCCGGATGCGGCGATGGCCAGTTCAACCGCCTCGGCCAGGCTTCCGCCTGCGGCCAGCCCCAGCGCCAGCGCCGCGATGCTCGTATCGCCCGCGCCGGACACATCATAGACTTCCCGCGCCTCGCCCGAGCGGTGCATCACGGCCCCGTCCCGGTGCACGAAGGACATGCCCTTGGCGGCCCGTGTAACGACAATCCCCCGGGCCGGCAGAATCTCCATCGCCTTGGCGAGCGCGTCGGCCGCATCACGGTCGGTTTCCACCATCAGGCCCATCGCCTGGCCCAACTCCATCGCGTTCGGCTTCAACAGGTCGACGTCGCCATACCGGGCAAAGTCGAGTCCCTTCGGATCGGCGATCACCGGGATGCCATGCACCCGTCCTGCAGCAATCGCCGCGGCAATGACGTTTTCGGTAATGGCCCCCTTGGCATAATCCGACAGGATAATCAGGCACGCATCCTTAGCGGCATCTTCCAGAGACATGACGATATCGGCCTCTGTCGTCAGGTCGATCGCGCGCAGGTCCTCTGCATCGACACGCAACAGCTGCTGGCCACCGGCCACGAAGCGCGTCTTCAGCGTCGTCGGCCGGCCACGCATCACGATAAGATCGGCCTCCACGCCGTCGATATGCCCCAGTAACTCGGCGAGCTGGCGCCCTTCCGGATCGTCTCCCACAACCCCGATCAGCGCCGTACGCAGGCCCAGTGTCGACAGGTTGCGGCCGACATTCCCCGCCCCGCCGGGCATCGCGGCCTCGCGGGTGCGTCGCATGATCGGCACCGGGGCTTCCGGCGAAATCCGGGTCACTTGGCCATAGACGAACCGGTCGAGCATGACATCGCCGATACAGACAATGCGTTTGCCTGCGGCCGCAGCTATCAGGCCCAGGAGCGAAGACGTGTCCATCAGCAGCTACCGCCAGCGTGCAGGGCGCGAACGCCAACCCGGTCGAATGAGACGGGTTCGAATCGGAAACTCACGGCCATGTCGGCGACTCCCTTTGATCGACCGATATAGCCCTGCACAGCCCGGCATGAAACCCATGGCAGCACCAACTGATCCAGATACATCCCGCAACCGTAAGCCGGGCAATGACACACTTGATCCGATCCGGAGTCGCCCCTGTCCCTGCTTGCCCCCGCCCTCGTCTGGTTTCGCGAAGACCTCCGGCTCGCTGACAATCCCGCGCTGCATGCGGCTGCCGCCACGGGCAAGCCGCTGGTGCTTCTCTTCATTCATGATGAAGCCTCGCAGGGCCTGCGCCCATTGGGTGGCGCGAGCCGGTGGTGGCTCGACAAGGCACTCACCGCATTTACGGCCCAAATCGCGGCTGCAGGCGGCCAGCTGACTTTGAGAGCTGGCGCCGCCGCCGACGTCCTGCCAGCCCTGATCGCCGAAACCGGCGCCGACAGCGCGTTCTGGAGCCGCCGCTATCAGAAGGTAGAACGGGATCTCGATGGCGCACTCATGGAGACGCTCAAGGCAAGCGGTGTCCGTGTCTCCAGCTTCAATGGCCGCCTTCTCAACGAACCGTGGCAAATCAAAACCGGCGCAGGCGACCACTACAAGGTGTTCACGCCTTATTGGAGAGCTGTGAAGGCCCAGTATCACGCCCCCGATGCGCTCCCCGCGCCCGCATCGCTCGCCGGGCCGCACATTGCTTCCGACACCTTGTCCGACTGGGCCCTGCACCCGACGCGTCCCGACTGGGCCGACGGCCTCGGCGCCACCTGGACCCCGGGCGAAGCCGGTGCGCTGGACCGCCTGTCGGACTTCCTCGACGGCCCGGTCAATACCTATGCCGACGCCCGCAACCGGCCAGACATCGACACGGGCACGTCCCGCCTCTCGCCCCATCTCCGCTTCGGCGAAATTGGCCCGGCGCAGGTCTGGCGTTCGGTCCGGCACGGCGTGGAATCCGGCCGCATCGACGAAGCCGGGGCGATGACATTCCTGTCGGAAATCGGCTGGCGCGAATTCTCCTATACCCTCCTCTTCCACAATCCGGATCTCGCCAGCGAAAACTACAATCCGGACTTCCGCCACATGCCTTGGCGCAGCGACCGGGTCGCTTATCGTGCCTGGTGCCGGGGCGAGACCGGATATCCGATCGTCGATGCCGGCATGCGCCAGCTCTGGCAGACCGGCTTCATGCACAATCGTGTACGCATGATCGTGGCCTCGTTCCTCACCAAGCACCTGCTCCTGCCGTGGCAGATGGGCGAGGACTGGTTCTGGGACACGCTGGTCGATGCCGACCCGGCGGCCAATCCCGCCAGCTGGCAATGGACCGCCGGCAGCGGGGCTGACGCAGCCCCCTATTTCCGGGTCTTCAATCCGATCATTCAGGGGCGAAAATTCGATGGAACGGGCGTCTATGTCAGGCGTTGGTGCCCCGAACTCGCAAGCCTTCCGGACAAATACCTCCATGCCCCTTGGGAAGCCGACGCCATGACACTTCATGCTGCAAACGTCGCCCTCGGAACGACCTATCCCGAGCCCCTCGTTGATCACCCGGCAGCGCGCCAGCGCGCCCTCGACGCCTACGCAACACTCAAGCACAGACGGAACGCCGCATGAAACGTATAGCCATTATCGGATCGGGCATTTCCGGTATCGGCGCGGCCTACGCGCTGAAGGACACAGCCGACGTGACGCTGTTCGAGGCGCAGGACCGCCTCGGCGGCCACGCCTGCACGCATGTCTTTGACTATGACGGCCACGAAACCGCCGTCGATCTCGGCTTCATCGTCTATAACGGTCTCAACTATCCCAACCTGATCGGCCTGTTCGATGCGCTCGGCGTAAAAACGCAGGAGTCCGACATGAGCTTTGCCGTGTCCGACCGCGACGGCTGGGAATGGGCCTCGACAGCCCGGGGCATCTTCGCCCAGAAACGCAACCTGTTCAGCCTCGACTTTCACCGCTTCTGGCGCACCATCCTGAAATTCAACGACCTTGCCCGCGCAGAACTCGCGGCGGGCCGGATCGAGGATACGACGCTGGGCGACTGGCTCGATTTCCACGGCTTCGACCAGGCCTTCCGCTGCAACTATATCCTGCCCATGGGCGCGGCCATCTGGTCCACGCCAGAGATCGGTATGCTCGACTATCCGGCCCGCAGCTTCTTCCAGTTCTTCGAGAACCATCGCCTGATGCACAAGGAGCGCCCGCAATGGCGCACAGTCACCGGCGGCAGCCAGTCCTATGTGAACGCCGCCGCCGCCGTACTCGGCGATCGCGTCCGCACCGGAACGCCGGCCATCCGCGTCTTCCCCTTCGGTGACAAGGTCACCGTCGTTACGGCAGACAACCGGTCGCACATTTTCGATGACGTCATCCTCGCGAGCCATTCCGACCAGGCGCTTCGCCTGGTCGAGAAAGGGTTCGAGGACCAGTCCTTCCTCCTGCGCTCGGTTCACTTTCGTCCGAACACGATCTACCTGCACCGTGATCCCGCCCTGATGCCTTCGCGCCGCAACGCCTGGGCCAGCTGGAATGTCATCAAGCAAGACAATGGCGACATCTGCCTGTCCTACTGGATGAACCGCCTGCAGGGGCTGGATGACAGCCGACCGCTCTTCATCACGCTGAACCCGGAAACACCGCCGCGAGAAGACCTGACCTTCCACCAGTACGCCTTCGACCACCCCCAGTTCGACACCGCCGCCGAGGCAGCCGTGCGCGGGCTGAAGCGTATCCAGGGCCAGGACGGGCTCTGGCTGGCCGGCGCATGGATGGGCCGGGGCTTCCATGAGGATGGCCTCAAATCCGGCCTCTCGGCGGCCCTCTCCCTGGGCGGCAGGGTGCCGTGGGACGCAAAAGACGTGGACATCCACAGCCCGTCGCGCAAAACACCTGTCATGGAAATTGCAGCAGAGGTGTCGGTTTGACGGCTCAGGCGCTCAGGTTGTGGAAGGGTCAGACGGTACACGCACGCTATGTGCCGTTCGAACGGCGCTTTGCCTATAACGTCACCCTGATCGATATCGACATTGACCGCCTCGGCGCAGCAGCGCGCCAGAGCCCTCTCTTCTCGGTCGATGGACCCGGCGTCTTCTCGTTCCACCGCAAGGACCATGGCGCCCGCACGGATGCCCCCTTGCGTCCGTGGGCCGAGCAGGTGCTGGCAAAAGCGGGCATCGCGCTGGACGGCGGCGCCATTCGCCTCGTCACCTTCCCGCGCCAACTCTTCTACAAGTTCGCCCCCATCTCGCTCTGGTATGGTTACGGCCCGTCCGGCGACCTGCGCGGCATCATCTACGAAGTGAACAACACGTTCGGCGAAACCCATGCCTATGCCGCCGCTGTTTCGGGCGACCGGTCACAGCAAGAAGCGGACAAGGCCTTCCACGTCTCGCCCTTCTTTGACGTCACAGGCGCCTATCGCTTCACCCTGCGCACCCCCACTGATCGGCTCGGAATTGTGGTCGAGAGCCTCGAGGACGGCGCGCGCCTCCACATGGCCAACATCACCGCCCGCCGCCATGCCGCCACCACCGGCGCACTCCTCGCCATCGCCCTTGCTACACCCTTCGCCACCCTCGGCGTCACCCTCGCCATCCACTGGCAGGCCCTCAAAATCTGGCTGCGCGGAGCACAATACAGATCAAGGCCAGACCTGCCCACCGCGTCTATGACCGTTGCAAAGCCACTGGTGGCAATCCCGCCGACGCTCACGAAAGATGCCGCATGACCCCACCGATCCTAGCCACCGCACAGTCCATCGGGACGCTGAAACATGTGCCGACCATTTTCCGGATTGGCGCGCTCGCCCTGCTGCGCACCCAGCGCGGGCAGCTCCTATTCAGGCTACCGGACGGGCGCGAATTCCTTTTCCGCAATGCCGAGCCCGGACCCAAAGCGGAAATCAACATTCATGATTACAGCTTCATCAAGCGGGCCTTGTCCGGCGGCGATGTCGGATTTTCCGAAGCCTATATGGACAGCCAGTGGTCAACACCGGACCTGACAGCCGTGCTGCAATTCTTCTCCGCCAATTTTGAAGCAGCCGGTCAGCTCGCCAGCGGCGGCGTGATCGTGCGCTGGGCCAATATGGTCCGCCACCTGTTCAACCGGAACTCCAAGGCCGGTGCCCGCCGCAACATCATGGCCCACTATGATCTTGGCAATGATTTCTACAGCCAGTGGCTCGACCCCAGCATGACCTATTCGTCGGCCATGTTTGAAAGCCCGAACCAGTCGCTCCAGCAGGCTCAGCAGGTCAAATACAAAGGCATCTGCGACCGCATCAATGCCGGCCCGTCCAGCAGTATCCTCGAGATCGGCTGCGGCTGGGGCGGCTTTGCCGAATATGCCGCCAGGCACCGGGGCAGCAAGGTCACTTGCTTGACCATCTCACCCTCCCAGCGCGATTATGCGCTGGCCCGAATGCAGCGCGAAGGCCTCTCCGAGCGCGTCGACATCCGCCTCGAAGACTATCGCGATCATGTCGGTCTCTATGATGGCGTCGCCTCCATCGAAATGTTCGAAGCGGTCGGCGAGTCCTACTGGCCGAGCTATTTCGCCAAGATTTTCGACAGCCTGAAACAGGGCGGCAAGGCGGCGCTCCAGATCATCACCATCGATGACCGACTGTTCGAGAGTTACCGCAAACGCGTCGATTTCATCCAGCGCTACATTTTCCCCGGTGGCATGCTGCCCGGAGAGACCGCCCTCAAGGAACAGTTCGCCAAAGCGGGCCTGCGCCATGACGGGGTCCATTATTTCGGCCAGGACTATGCCCGCACCTGCCATGAATGGTCCCGCACCTTCAATGATAAGTGGGACGAGATCGCCGAACTCGGGTTCGACGAGCCGTTCAAGCGCATGTGGAACTTCTACCTCTCCTATTGCGAAGCGGGCTTCTCCGACGGCCGCATCAATGTCGGCCAGTTCGAGGTGTCGAAAGCCTGACCCGTCGGACAGGTGCGGCTCTTTCCCCCGATATCCCCGGCGAAAGCCGGGGTCTCATGCGGATTGGCGTGTAATCTCTCCGGCCGCACGCACTCTGGCCCTATCATGGGCCCATGACCTATCAGCCCTCGCCCCTCATCCGCAGCATGGTCCTGTTCTCGTGGAACCAGACCGCCTATCTCGTGAGCGAATGGGTCAAATCCCTCGGCCTTGGCCTGACGGGCTGCAAGCCCTTCCTGCCGCGCCGCGCTACCTACGTCCACCCCGCTTTCGTATTGCCGAACCGCCTACCCGCCCCGGCCATGGCAAGCCGCCAAGCCGCGCCGCCGCAAACGGCCCGCGCATGCGTTTCCTCGACATGCCCCTGCCGCCGCCCGGCCTATTCGAATATCCGCTACGCGACAGTGACCTGCTGCCCGCGCGACCGCTGATCCAGCGCCTGCACGCCTTGCGCGATGTATGGGAAAATCCGGCTTACTACATCACGGCCATGCGCCGGCGCCTGTCTTGCAAAGTGTCACCAATCCGCAATGGCTTGCGGCAGGGGTTCAAATTGCGATCGCTCACGAAGCGCGGTCGCGACACCGCGCGCCAGTTCCGCAAGGAAGCGGTCCGTCTCGTGCCACAACTCGATACATCCTGACAGCGCCGCCACAAGATGCCTTTCGCCGCGCGACATGCCTCCCGCATGTGGCGGCGCATGTGCTGGAGGCTTTTCTTTCGGGCCTCACGCCTTAGCTTCTGTCGGGAAGGAGGCCATCATGCAGGCAATTGTATTCGGTGCGTCCGGTGGTATCGGCCAGGCCCTTACCGCCCTACTGGCGGCCCGGAATGACATCAACCGCGTGCACGCGGTGTCGCGGTCTCCTGCACCGTCAGGCCCAAACATCGTGTCGCACACGGCTGACATCACGCACGAGGCGGATCTCGCGGCGCTCGCGGGATTACTGAAGGCCGAAGGCGACATTGATCTGGTCATCGTCGCGACCGGCCTTCTCTCGAATGAACGCGGCCTCTCGCCCGAAAAATCCTACCGCCACCAATCGATGGACGCCTTCGAACAGATCTTCCGCGTCAATACGTTCGGGCCAGCCCTCGTCGCCAAATACATGCTGCCCCTGATGCCGCGCAATCGCCGCGCCGTGTTCGCCGCGCTCTCGGCCCGTGTTGGCTCGATAAGCGACAACCGCCTCGGCGGCTGGCACGCCTACCGCGCCTCCAAGGCCGCCCTCAACATGCTGATCCGCAACTACGCCATAGAACAGGCACGTATCAGTGACCAGTTCATCGCGGTGTCGCTGCATCCCGGCACGGTCGATACGGGCCTCTCACAGCCCTTCCAGTCAAACGTCCCGGACGCACAGCTCTTCACAGCCGACCAATCCGCCGCCTATCTCTTGGAGGTGATCGAAAACCTCACCCCCGCCGACACCGGCAGGTGCTTCGACTGGAGCGGCCAGGAAATCCCCGCCTAGAGCATGAGTCCCTACTCTATTTTGACAAGGTAGGATGAAGTCTCGCTCTCCATCTGAATTCCCGAACCAATGCTCAGCACGAAATCGTAGGAACCATCATCCGCCATTTTCCCGATCGACACGTTCATGATGAAATCGCCTGCCTTCAAGTTTGAATTGCGCTTGGATTTGCCAATGTCGGGACCCTTTCCGCGGGCCTCGTGATAGAACTGATGCTGGAAGAGCTTGCCATCAATTTCCAGACCCTCAACGCGGTCACGCAGGATGTAAGGATCATCCACCCGTCCATCCACACGGCAATCCTTGACGCCTGCCGCGTTGGAAGGCTCCGTCATGAACGGATTGCTTATCATGATCCCGGGTTTGACGGGGTCGCTCTCGGTGATCAGTCCGCTCATGAAACGCCGCCGCTGATCGGAAGTGATCTGTCCTTTGCGCAGACAATATCAGTCACAGGCCCGCGCCATCCGGCGATCTCACGCCTGCGCGATGATACGGTTTGGTACCCCAGATATGCGGATCAATGACAGACGTCGGAACCTTCACCCAGCCTGCATCGGTCGCTGCCGTCCACGCCTTGGTCGCATTCAGGCCGGTATCGAGACAGAAGGTCTGCACCACCTCGATAATCTCGTCTGCGGAGGATACATTCCGGACATCGGCAGCATTCTGTGCGTCTGCCGTTTCCAACGCAGACAGCAACAGCAGGGAGGCGACAAGAAGAAACCGCATAGCGCCTACCCTGAGGCGAACTCGGTCTACTGCAAAGCGCCTAGACCAGCCGGCTCTGCTTCACGGCGGCGCCGATAAAGCTCGCAAACAGCGGGTGCGGCTGGAACGGCCGCGACTTCAGTTCCGGATGGAACTGTACGCCGATGTACCAGGGATGGTCCGGCAGCTCGAAGATTTCGGGCAGCTTGCCGTCCGGCGATATGCCCGAGAATGACAGGCCCGCCTTTTCCAGCTTGGCGATATAGCTCGCATTCACTTCATAGCGGTGACGGTGGCGCTCGGAAATATCGAGGCTGCCATAGATCTCGGCGACCTTGCTGCCCGCTTTCAGGCGCGCCGGATAGGCGCCGAGCCGCATCGTGCCGCCCTTGTCAGTCGTCTCGTCGCGGACAACTTTCTCGTTGCCCTTGGTCCATTCTTCCATCAGGCCGACAAGCGGCGACTTGGTCGGTCCGAACTCGCTGGTCGAGGCATCCTTGATACCTGCTAGGTTGCGTGCCGCCTCGATCACGGCCAGTTGCATGCCATAACAGATCCCGAAGCACGGCACCGCGCGTTCGCGCGCGAACCGGGCTGCACGAATCTTGCCGTGCGCGCCGCGCTCGCCGAAGCCGCCCGGCAGAATCACGCCATGCACGCCTTCGAGAATATCCAGCGGCGCGTGCTCGTCATCGAACTGTTCAGAATCGATCAGGCGCACTTCGACCTTCACCTGGTTGGCGAGGCCGCCATGCACCAGCGCTTCCATCACCGATTTGTAGGCGTCCGGCACGTCCGTATATTTGCCGACCAGGCCGATACAGACGTCACCGTCAGGGTTGCGAATTGTCTGCGCGATCTTGTTCCAGGCCGTCAGGTCCGGCGCAGGCGCGTCATCGATCCGGAAATGCGCCAGAACTTCGGAATCCAGTCCCTCGCCATGATAGGCGGCTGGCACGTCGTAGATATGGCCCACGTCCCGCGCTTCGATGACGGATGACGGGCGCACGTTACAGAAGCTGGCAATCTTGCCTTTTTCGGTCTCCGGGATTGGCCGGTCGCAGCGGCAAAGCAGGATTTGCGGCTGGATGCCGATCGAGCGAAGCTCCTTCACCGAGTGCTGCGTCGGCTTGGTTTTCATCTCGCCGGCTGCCGGGATGTAAGGCAGCAGCGTCAGGTGGATGAAGCAGGCGCGGTCCGGCCCCAGTTCCTGGCCCAGCTGGCGGATCGCTTCGAAGAAAGGCAGGCCTTCAATGTCGCCGACCGTGCCGCCGATCTCGCAGAGCACGAATTCCACGTCTTCGCCCGGATCGGACAGGACGAAATCCTTGATCTCGTTGGTCACGTGCGGGATCACTTGGATCGTCGCGCCAAGATAGTCCCCGCGCCGTTCCTTCTCGATGATGCGCTGATAGATGCGCCCGGTTGTGATGTTGTCCGACTGGCGCGCCGACACGCCGGTAAAGCGCTCATAGTGGCCAAGGTCGAGATCGGTCTCGGCGCCATCATCGGTGACATAGACCTCGCCATGCTGGCGCGGACTCATCGTACCGGGATCGACGTTGAGATAGGGATCGAGCTTTCGCAGGCGGACCTTGTAGCCCCGTGCCTGCAGCAGCGCGCCGAGTGCAGCGGACGCAATGCCCTTGCCAAGGGAAGACACCACGCCGCCCGTAATGAAAATATAGCGGATCATGGGACTATCCCGATGCCGTGATTCGTTGACTGAAAGCGCGGACAAAGTGTCCGCACTGCAAATTTACTGGGGATTGCCCGTATCCGGCTCAGCCGGAACAGGTGTTTCCTCCGTTGCCGATTCGCCTTCCGGCGCAGCGGGAACGGTCTCGGACGGCGCAATTGGCCCATCCGTAACGGTCGATGGGCTGCGGGCACCGCCATCCTGCCCTTCGAGCAATGGGGCGGACGGATCGAACAGGTCCACAGGCGCCTTGATGTCGTTGATCTCATCAGCGCCGAGGGCCTTCTCGACAGCAGACCGGCTGTCGTCGCCGCGGTTGGCAATCGATGTCAGGGTCAAGCTGGTTATAAAGAACACGCCGCCAAGGATTATGGTCGTGCGCACCAGGGCGCCCGCAGCGCCGCGGCCCGACATCAGCGAGTTGCCGCCACCGCCACCACCCATGCCGAGGCCACCGCCTTCGGACTTCTGGATCAGCACCAGGCCGGTCATGACAACACAGGCGAGGATATGGACGACGAGGATTACATTCTGCATGGGGCGACCGAATTTCCTGAAATCAAGGGGCCCGCATATCGCCTATGACGGCGAACGCCAAGCCTCTCGCTTCAGTCTGGGTTAAATTGCTGCCCTGTAAATGGAGAGGAAATCGTCGGCCTTCAAGCTCGCGCCGCCAATCAATCCGCCATTAACGTTAGGAACTGCAAGGATTTCAGCGGCATTTGCGGGGTTCATGCTGCCACCATAAAGGATAGGTGTCTCAGCGCCCGACGCGTCAAACCGCCCCGCCAGCCAGGCCCGGATGGCGCCGTGCACTTCCGCAATCTGGTCCGTGTTTGCCACTTTTCCCGTGCCGATGGCCCAGATCGGCTCATAAGCGATGGCGAAATCACCCGCGCCGACGCCGTCCGGGATCGATCCGGCCAGCTGACTCTCGACCCGCGCCAGCGTTTGTCCGGCCTCGCGCTCGGCAAGGCTCTCGCCGACACAAATGATCGGCACCAGGCCCGCCCGCAGCGCGGCCGAGGCCTGCGCCGCAACCACGGAATCCGTTTCACCATGATCGGCCCGCCGCTCGGAATGGCCGACAATCACGTGGCTGGCGCCGGCGTCGGCCAGCATTTCAGCCGAAATATCGCCGGTATGAGCGCCCTTGGCGTTCGGATGGCAGGTTTCGCCCCCGATTCGCAGGGCCGAATCCGCCGCTGCCGCGCGCCCCAGCGCGACCAGAGTGGCCGGAAGGCAAAGCAGCGCAGTCACGCTGGCCTCTCCGCCGCCAACTGCAGCAGCCACAGCCTCTACCTGCGAAAGACTTTCCCGCAGACCGTTCATTTTCCAGTTTCCGGCGATCAGTGTCCGTGACATGCAGCCATCCCTATCTTGCAAGACATTGCTGTGTCGCCTAGCAAGCACTGAGCCATCCCGCAAATCGCCTGAGAGTACTCGTTCCGATGCTAGCCCTGATGAAAAGCCTGATGAACTCGATCTTCGGCAAGTTCGTCGTCATGATCATCATCGCAGGCATGGCCTTCTGGGGCGCCGACCAGGCCTGGACATCGATGAATACAGGTCTCGGCAATGACCTGGCCGCCGCCGGCCCGCGCGGCATCGACATGACGACGCTCGACCGCCGAGTCGAAAACCTGCTACGCAATATCAACGCCAGTGCCGAGAAGCCGATAACCAAGTCCGAAGCCGCCGATCAGGGCATCATCGACCAGGTGTTCTCCGTCGAAACGTCCAAGATCGTGAACCTCGGTTATGCCGCAACGATCGGCGTCAAGCCGTCTACCAATGCCGTGGTCGAACAGCTCAAGACGGTCGATGCATTCAAGAACCCGCTGACCGGCGAGCTTGACCTCAACACCTATCGCGAAGTCCTTTACCAGAACCGTTTTACCAAGGCCGAATACGAGCAGCAGGTCTCCGACGACCTCGCGCTGAAAACCCTCAGCGACGGCGCCGTGGCCGCGATCTATCCGCCGCAGGTCCTCGCCAGCATCCAGGCGCTCTATATTGGCGAGACACGGGATGTATCCTGGTTCATCCTCGACGCCACCAAGGCCCCGACGCCGGATGCCCCGACCGACGATGATATCCGCGCCTTCTACGACGAGAATCTTGCGGCCCTCGAACAGCCGGAACGCCGCTCCATCGATCTGCTCAAAATGTCCGCTGACGACTTCCTCTCTGGCGTCACCGTCACCGAGCAGGAAATCGCGACAATTTATGAAGCGACGAAATCCGAGCGCTTCTCCGAGCCTGACCAGCGCACCTATATCGAGCTCTACTTCGCAGACCGCGACACCGCGCGCGCCGCGTTCGGCCAGCTTGCAGGCGGCGCTGACCCGGCCACACTCTCGGGCGTCCTGTCCAGCGAGACCCGGACCAGTAGCAAGGAAAGCGTCGCCGACACCGCGCTTCAGGACGCCATGTTCGGCCCCGGCAAGCAGAGCGGCGCGCTGTTCGGCCCGCGCGAATCCGATGGCAAATGGCTCGTCGCGCGACTGGTATCGGTCCAGCCCGGCGCAGTCTTTCCAATCGAGACCGTGTCTGACGTCATCCGCGACGAACTGACCCGCGAACGGGCGCAGGTCCTGTTCTTCGAGAATCTGGATGAGCTCGATCGTTCCATCGGCGCAGGCTATCCGCTGTCCCAGATCGCGTCGGAACTGGGCGTTCCGGTCATCAGCTTTGCGCCGGTCGACGAGACTGGAACCACCAGCGAAGGCGTCAACATGGCCGGCATCACCGCTGCGCGCGATGCCTTCAGCGACGCGTTCCGCGTCAATGCAGGTGATGTGTCCAGCCGCTACGATGGCGACGATGCCGTCTACCTCACGTCGCCGCGCACCATCATCGCGCCTAGCACGCCTGAGTTCGACAACGTCAAGGACGACATCCGCCAAAATCTGGTGGCCCAGCGCGCTGCCAACGCGATGCAGGCCTATTCGGACAGCGTCATCGCGAAACTGAAATCCGGTGACACCACGTTGGCGGGTGCGGCAGCCGCCGCAGGTGCCAGCGTCGAATCCCCGACCGTGCCTGTCACCCGGATCACTGCCGAACAGAGTGGCCTGCCAACGCCGGCCATTTCGGCCATCTTTGCCGGGCGCGAAGACGATGTGTTCAGCTATCCGAATCGCACCGGCGACAAGTTCATGGTCGTCGAGCTCAACACGATCACACCGCCCTCCGACGCCGCGCTGGAACTGCTCGGCACCCAGGCCACGTCGTCACTGAACCAGGCGTTGCGTGACGATCTGCAATTTGCGGCCGAGGCCGAAATTCGCAATGCCATGAAGCTCAAGGTCAATGACAACGGGCTCGCAGCGTACAAGAAATCGGTTGCTACCGATCAATGACGCCAGCCCGTCTGATCGTTCGCAGGCGCATCGGGGATATTGAAACACCCGTCGGCGTAATGCTGAAACTGGGCGATGACGCGCCCGGCAGCTTCCTGTTCGAATCTATCGCAGGCGGTGAACGCCTCGGGCGCTATTCCTTTATCGGGCTGGAGCCCGAACATTGGTTCCGCATTCAGGATGGCATCGCAGCCGTGTCCGAAACGGCGGACTTTGCGAATCCGCTCAGCACATCAGACAAGCCGGTTCAGGCCCTGCGCGACTTTGTCAGTTTTGCGCAGGCCGAAACGGACACACCCCTGCCCCCTATGGCCTCCGGCGCGTTCGGCTATGTCGGCTATGACATGATCCAGCATGTCGAACCGGTGACGATCACGGGCGTAGACACGCTGAACGTGCCTGAAGCCCTGCTCGTCATCCCGCGCGTGGTCATCGTGTTTGACCATATCTATCAGGAAATCCTCCTCATCGGCCGCGTCCATGACGGCAACGAAGCAGCGATCAACACCCTGCTGGATGAGGTCGAGGCGCGGCTCGAACGTATGCCGGCTGTGCCGCCGAAGGATCAAGCGCCCGTCGAGGTCACGCTGACATCGAATACGAGCAAGGAACGCTATTTCGAGATTGTCGAGCAATGCCGCGACTATATCCGGGCCGGTGACATCTTCCAGGTCGTACCCAGCCAGCGGCTGTCGACGCCTTTCGGCCTGAAATCGATCAGCTATTACCGGGCGCTGCGCCGCCTCAATCCGTCGGCCTTCATGTTCCACATGAATCTCGGCACCGTGCGCCTCGTCGGCTCCAGCCCGGAAATCCTTGTTCGCCTGCGCGATGGCCGCGTTGCCATCCGCCCGATCGCCGGCACGCGTCCAGTCTCAGGAGACGCGGTCGAAGATGCGCGCCGCGCCGAAGGCCTGCTCGCCGATCCCAAGGAGATGGCCGAACACCTGATGCTGCTCGACCTTGGCCGCAATGATGTCGGACGCGTCGCCGCCTATGGCAGCGTCGAAGTCACCGAGCAGTTCATCGTCGAGCGCTATAGCCACGTCATGCACATTGTCTCTCATGTCGAGGGCAACCTGCGCGAAGGACTCGACGCCGTGGACGCGCTATTTGCCGGCTTTCCCGCGGGTACCGTGTCCGGTGCCCCAAAGATCCGCGCCATGCAGATCATCAACGAGATGGAATCAGCCCGCCGCGGCATCTATGGCGGCGCCGTGGGCTATTTCGGCTGGAACGGCGACCTCGACACCTGCATCGCCCTGCGCACCGCGATCATCAAGGACGGCCAGCTCCACATCCAGGCGGGTGGCGGCGTCGTGCTCGATTCCGAACCGCAATACGAGTATGACGAGACCCTGCACAAGGCGGGCGCCCTCAAGCGCGCCGCCGAGCTTGCCGCCACCTATGAGTTCGACCAATGATCCTCGTCGTCGACAATTATGACAGCTTCACGTGGAACCTCGTCCATTATCTGGAAGAGCTCGGCGCCCGCACAAAAGTCATACGCAATGACGATCTGACAGTCGACGAAGCGCTCGCGCTCAAGCCCGACGGCATCCTGCTGTCCCCCGGCCCCTGCACGCCGAACGAGGCCGGCATCTGCGTCGACCTGATCAAGGCCGCGCCGGACGACATGCCCATTCTCGGCGTCTGCCTCGGCCACCAGGCCATCGGCCAGGCCTTCGGCGGCGCCGTCATCACGGCCCGGGAAATCCGCCACGGCAAGCTGTCGGATATCCACCACACCGGCGGCGATCTGTTCGAAGGCCTGCCGGAAACCTATGCCGTGGTCCGCTACCATTCCCTGTCGGTGCGCCAGTCCGACCTGCCCGATTGCCTCGTCGCCAATGCCTTCACGGACGACAGCGAGATCATGGCCCTGCACCACAAGACGCGGCCCATTTACGGCGTCCAGTTTCACCCGGAATCGATCAAGACCGAACATGGGCACGCGCTGTTGCGAAACTGGTTGAAGCTGTAGCCTAGATCGGCAGGTCCAGGTCACCGTCTAGTTCGTCGGCGAAGTCACCGCCCTCTGCCGCGTCGTTGCCCAGGCCTTGGGCTTGTCCCTTGCGAAGCGGGAATTTCAGGAAATGCCGGAAAACAATGACCGTCAGACCTAAAACGATAACCGCTGACGCCCCAAGTTCGGCTTGATCAATCAGCTCCAGCGAAGGTCCGTTGTTCATCAATCCAAGCGCGACGTATCCGAGTCCGGCAGCGACCGCGACATGAGCCAGAACGTAAAAACTCCGATACAGGAATTCCACAATCGGCTGGAGAAACCGGGCAATGGCCCCCATGATCCGTTTGATGACCCGCTGTATCACTTTCAGGAGCTTGATCAGCAGGCGCCCGCCATACCAGAGCGCCACGAGCCCGCCGGCAATCATGAGCCCGGTGCCCTGTTCCCATCCCTGTACTAGTTCCATCCGCCGTCTCCCCCAATGATTTTTTCACTATCCATACCATTTCTTTCGTTGGCGGTCACGAGCCGTGCTTGGCTTTGATCGGGCGGTTGCTAAGATTGTGATACCTGCTCGCCAAACGCTGCGCGGAACTTTTGCCCACCCGCTTAGAGACGCCCTCTGGAACAGTCCCGGGCAGGTTTTGAATCAAGGAAATATTGCAGCATGAGCGACGTCGACCATAAAGCTGAGGCTCTCCTCGCCGAATTGAAACCAACCAGCCCCAGCGCCGCCCCCGGACAGAATTTCCTGCCGCCGCAAACACGCCGCGATATTCCCGGCGAATATGGTTCGACACCCGCCTGGCGCGCCGGCGAAGGCCCGCCCACGCTGTTCGTCCACGGCTGGGACGACACGCATCGCGTCTGGCGTCGATTTGCGCAGGACTTCCTGCAGAACACGCGTCCGGTCCTGGTGATGGACCTGCCCGGCCACGGCGCCTCGAAAGCCGAACACTGCACCCCCGTCACTGCGGGCGTCGCGGTCGCCGAAGTCTGCGCCGCCGAAGGCCCGATCGACACGATCATCGCCCACTCGTTCGGCTGCGACGCCGGCGTGCGCGCCATCGCGGCAGGCGCCAGTCCCGATTATCTCATCCTGATCGCACCGCCCTTGCTCGACTGGACCGACTACCAGCGCCTGAAGGGCCATCACGACGCGGTCATCGCGCGGGCGCTTGCCCTTCACTGTCAGCGGACCGGATCCGACATGGGGCGCACCGACTTCCGTACCGCGCTAGCAGATTACAAGGGCAAGGTCCTGCTTGTTGGATCGGATGCCGACGAGAGCAGCCCGCTCGCCCTTATCCGCGACTTGGCACACAGCTTGCCCGGCGCGCGCCTCGTCGAAGACAGCGCGCTCAGCCACCGAGATATTGCGCTCGACCCGCGCATCCTTTCGGAAATCACCGCCTTTCTCGGCTACTGACGCGCCATTCCCGCATTGAACCGCGTGCCTAAGGCCGCTAACGATGGCGCTCGCTTTCTGGAATTCACTGATGACTGACACTGCCCTTACCACCGCCATCAAGGCGATCGCCCGCCGCGAGACGCTTGCGCCCGAAACGCTGGAAGCAGCGTTCAACCTGCTCCTGAGTGGTGTGGCGGCGCCGGAAGAAATCGGCGCGTTCCTGATGGGCCTGGCGGTGCGCGGAGAGACCGCTGCCGAGCTGGCCGCCGGGGCCCACATCATGCGCCAGCATGCCCGCACGATCACGCTCGACGGTCCGGTCCTCGACACGTGCGGCACAGGCGGCCTGCCATGGAAAAGCCTGAACACTTCCACGGCCAGCGCGCTTGTCATCGCAGCTGCCGGCGGCCGCGTCGCCAAGCATGGCAACCGCTCTGTCCCGCCGAAAACCGGCTCGGCGGACGTGCTCGAAGCGCTCGGCGTAAACCTCGAAACCGATGAGCATGAATTCCGCGCCTGCCTCAACGGGCCCGGCGTCGCCTTCATGTTCGCACGCAGCCATCACAGCGCCATGCGCCACGTCGCGCCGGTCCGCGCCAAGCTCGGCATCCGCACGATCTTCAATCTGCTGGGCCCGCTGTCCAATCCGGCGGGGGCGCAGTTCCAGGTCCTCGGCGTCTTCGCACCCGAATGGACGCGGCCTATGGCCGAAGCCCTCGTCGAGCTCGGTACGACCCGGGCCTGGGTCGTCCATGGCCTGGACGGCATAGATGAGCTCTCCATCGCCGGCTCCACCCAGGTGTGCGAAGTCAGCGGCGGCACGATCCGCGAATTCGAAATCCATCCCTCCGACGCTGGCCTCGACACCAGCCCGCTATCGCGTCTCGCAGGCGGAAATGTCGCCGACAATGCCCTCGCGATCACAGAATTGCTCGACAGTCAGGAAGGCCCCTTCCGTGATGCCGTCCTGCTCAACGCCGCAGCCGGACTCCACGTCTTCGGCAAGGCCGCAGACCTCAAGCAAGGCGTTGCCATGGCTGCCGAGGCCATCGACACTGGCAAGGCGCGCGACACGCTGCGCAAGCTCGTGTCGCTCTCGAACGGGCAGGAACCGCTATGAGCACGGCCCTCGACCAGATCATCGAATACAAGCGGCATGAAGTTGCCGCGCTCAAGCGAGCCGAATCCTTCGCCAGCCTTTCGCGGGCCGCGACCGGAGCAAGCCCGGTTCGCGGCTTCGCCGCCGCCATGGACAGTATCGCCGCGACTGGCGAGAATGCCCTCATCTGCGAACTGAAGCGCAAGAGCCCCTCGGCCGGCGACATCCTGCCCGGCGCCGATCCTATTGCCATCGCCGCCGAATACGAATCGGGCGGCGCGGCCTGCTTGTCCGTCCTTACCGACGGGCCCAGCTTTGGCGGCTCGCTTGCCGATTTCGCGGCCATTCGGGACGCGGTAAGCCTTCCAATGCTGCGCAAGGAGTTCCTGATTGACCCGATCCAGATCGCCGAATCCCGCGCCCATGGTGCCGATTGCATCCTGATCATCCTGTCGGCCGTCGACGACGCCCTGGCAGTCGACCTCCACGACGCCGCAACCAGTTTCGGCATGGATGTTCTCATCGAGACCCATGACGAAGCCGAACTGGAACGCGCTCTCCGGCTCGCTTCGCCGCTGATCGGGATCAATAATCGCGACCTCAAACATATGGTGACCGACTTGTCGACAACCGAGCGCCTCGCGCCGCTGGTCCCGGCAGGCCGCCACATCGTCGCCGAAAGCGGCATTTCGACCCCCGAACACATTCTCCGGCTGCGCGCCACCGGCGCGCGGCGCTTCCTGATTGGCGAAAGCCTCATGAAAATGAACGATCAGCGCGAAACTGCCGTAACAGCGTTAAGACGGGCCTGTTCCGTTTGACCCGAACCGGGAACACATGTAGAACATAAGCGAACATAGATTCGGACGGAAGGAACCATCCCGTGCTGACCAGTAAACAAAAAGAGCTGCTGCTCTTCATCAATGAGCGGATCAAGGAGACCGGTGTCTCTCCCTCATTCGATGAGATGAAGGAAGCGCTCAACCTTGCCTCCAAGTCCGGTATCCACCGCCTGATTTCGGCGCTTGAGGAACGCGGATTCATCCGCCGCCTCGCGCATCGGGCCCGCGCCCTTGAAGTGCTGAAACTGCCTGAGTCCGCCATTCCGATGCAGCAATCGCGCGGTCGGAAAGATTTCAAACCTGCCCTCGTCTCCTCAGGCCTGCCGACAGAGGCCCGTGCGCCCCGTGCCATCCCGATCCTCGGTCGCATTGCGGCTGGTGTGCCGATTTCGGCGATCCAGCAGGACAATGGCCACATCACGGCCCCTGATGACCTTGCAGAGGGCGAAGAGCATTTCGCGCTCGAGGTCAAAGGCGACTCGATGATCGAAGCTGGCATCCTCGAAGGCGATCTCGTCATCCTGCGCCGTACCGAATCTGCCAATACAGGTGATATCGTCGTCGCGCTGATTGATGGCGAAGAGGCCACACTCAAGCGCCTGCGCCGCAAGGGCGCCTCGGTCGCCCTCGAGGCCGCCAACCCGGCCTATGAGACCCGTATCTTTGGCCCTGACCGCGTACAGGTCCAGGGGCGCCTCGTGGCCCTCGTCCGCCGCTACGACTAACACTGGCGTCAGGGTCGGTTGCGGCATGCCGCGCCGACCTGCACGTCCAGTCCGGAATCGCCTCGCCGCGCGGTGAGCCCGCCTGCCTTTGAAACCTCGGTCCAGTGATATGTATTCGGGAAATCGCCCAGTCGGTCTGACAGTGTCAGCACCAGAACCGTATCAGGGGCCGTGCGGCAGTCGCCACTCTCCGACCGCACAATTACGCCAGCCGATGTCTCCAGGCTGCACGGCAACTCGCCGCACGCCGTTGCCTCCAGCGCGCTGTAGCGCAGGGGCGCCAGGCCATCCGCGAACCCGAGCCGTTGCATGCCGCTATCTGCCGCGCGCACGAACACCTCGCCTGAGGCCGACCAGTGCACCATCAATTGCGGACTGGCCATCCACAGTCCCACGGTTGGCGCGGCGGCCATGAAGCATAGCAGGATCCGACCCGCCCCACGCGCGTTCGTCACCAGCGCCAATCCAGGCCAGACCGCACAGGGCCAGCCTCGGTTCATCCGGTACCAGAAAGTAGGCCGCAGCCCCAGCGCACAAGGAAAACGCGAACAGTAATGGCCGCGCGTCAATCGATGCAATCGACCACATCCGGACCCACAGGCTGCCGAGGTCCCGGCCCGCCCCCTTGCCTTCAGGCGCAACCTTGTGTTTGTGCACCGCAGATGAGAATTCCGCACGCATTGATCAGGAGCCTGCCACCCTTATGACCGTTGTCACGCGATTTGCCCCCTCTCCCACCGGCATGTTGCACATTGGAGGGGCAAGGACCGCACTTTTCAACTACTTGTTTGCCCGCCACCATGGCGGTCGCTTCCTCCTGCGCATCGAGGACACCGACAAGGCCCGCTCCACCGACGAAGCCACCGCCGCAATTCTCGAGGGTATGGCCTGGCTCGGCCTCGACGCCGATGAGCCGCCTTTGATGCAATCCACCCGCGAAGCGCGGCACGCCGAAGTGGCAGCTGAGATGCTGTCGCGCGGCACTGCCTTCAAATGCTACGCAACCCAGGAAGAACTCCAGGCCCGCCGCGAGCTTGGCGAAGAAAAACGCCAAGCCGCCAAGGCCGACGACCTGTCCGACACAGACCGCGCTGCGCTGCTCTCAGAGGCCCATGACCTGCTGGCCCCCTTCCGGTCGCCCTGGCGGGACGGCGCGCCTGCACCGGCTCCCGACACGCCCTATACCGTTCGCCTGCGTGCGCCCGACGATGGCGAGCGCGTTGTCGAGGACATGGTACAGGGAACGGTACGTATCCAGGCGAGCGAGATCGACGACCTGATCATGCTGCGCGGCGACGGCTCGCCGACCTACATGCTGGCCGTGGTCGTCGACGATCATGACATGAGCGTGACCCATGTGATCCGGGGCGACGACCATTTGCGCAATACGTTCCGGCAGGTCCCGATCTATGAGGCCATGGACTGGGACATTCCGGTCTATGCCCACGTCTCGATGATCCACGGCAATGACGGCGCCAAGCTGTCCAAGCGCCACGGCGCGCTGTCGACACTTGCCTATCGCGAAATGGGATACCTGCCCGAAGCCCTGAATGCCTACCTCCTGCGCCTCGGCTGGAGCCAGGGCGACCAGGAGATATTTACCCGGGAAGAAGCCATTGCAGCGTTCGATCTCGAAGGGATCGGCCGGGCGCCCGCCCGTCTCGACCTCGAAAAACTGGGCCAGATCAACTCCCATTTCATGCGCCAGGCCGACGATTCGCGCTTGCTGGGCCTTCTCGGCCCCCTCCTCGAAGCGGGCGGCCCGCTCTCAGAAGATGAATGGCAGAGGATCAAGCGCGCCCTGCCACATCTGAAGGACCGGGGCACGACTCTGGCCGAGCTGGCAACGGCTTTTGCATTCCTAAAGGTCAAGCGGCCGCTCGATCTCAACAAGAACGCCAGAAAGGCGCTTTCCGGGGGGGGACTTGACCGGCTCGCCGGACTGCGCGACGAACTGCGGCTCATATCGCAATGGACCGCTGATCGGATTTCCGGAACGATAACGTCGTACTGCGCTGCACAAGACCTATCTATGGGGCAGGTAGGTCAACCGCTCCGCGCTGCTCTGACTGGCGGCCTTCCAGCTCCCGATATTGCGCCGGTGCTCGAATGGCTGGGCCAGGATGAAGCGCTCGGACGGATAGAGGATCAACTCGTCCAGGCTGGCCAGTAAGGCGCGCCGGACGGAATACGAACAAGAAGGGCTATATCTGATGGAAAACAAGACGAAGAATGCCGGGACGGCCAAACTCGAAGTCGCGGGCAAGACCTATGAATTGCCCGTTCTCTCGGGAACGCATGGACCGAATGTCGTAGACGTCCGCAAGGTATACGCTGAATCGGGACATTTTACCTTCGACCCGGGTTTCACATCGACCGCCAGTTGCGAAAGCCAGATCACGTTCATTGACGGTGACGAAGGCGTCCTGCTTCACCGCGGCTATCCGATTGGCCAACTGGCTGAAAAGTCGACGTTTCCAGAAGTCTGTCACCTCATTCTGAAAGGTGAGCTGCCCACCAAACCTGAGCTCTCCGAGTTCAACGGCGAAATCAAGCAGCACACCCTTCTTCACACGCAGATGGATCGCTTTTTCGAAGGCTTCCGCCGTGACAGCCACCCGATGGCCATGCTGACAGGCGCCGTTGGTGCCATGGCATCCTTCTATCCTGGTGCTATGGACAGCGAAGATCCCGATGAACGCCACCTCAGCTCCGTCCGGCTCCTCGCCAAGATGCCGACACTCTGCGCCCGCATCCTGAAATACAATATGGGCCAGAAATTCGTCGATCCACGCAACGAGTTCTCCTACGCCGAAAACTTCCTGAACATGTGCTTCTCGGTATCGGCCGAGGACTACAAGGTCGACCCGGCGATTGCCAAGGCGATGGACCGCTTCTTTATCCTGCATGCTGACCACGAGCAGAACGCCTCGACGTCGACCGTGCGGCTCGCCGGCTCGTCAGGCGCGCATCCGTTTGCGGCTGTTGCAGCCGGTGTCGCGTGTCTCTGGGGCCCCAGCCATGGCGGCGCCAACGAAGCCTGCCTCAACATGTTGCACGAGATCGGGTCGGTCGACCGGATTCCGGAATTCGTCGAAAAGGCCAAGGACAAGACCAGCGGCTTCCGCCTCATGGGCTTTGGCCACCGCGTCTACAAGAATTACGACCCGCGCGCGACCGTCATGCGCGAGTCCGCCCACGAAGTGCTCGACCTGCTCGGCCTCAAGGACCAGCCGATCCTCAAAGTCGCGATGGAACTCGAACGGATCGCTCTGGAAGACGACTATTTCGTCGAGAAGAAGCTGTACCCAAACGTCGACTTCTATTCGGGCATCATCCTCGATGCGATGGGCTTCCCGAAACAGATGTTCACGGTGCTGTTTGCACTCGCGCGTACTGTCGGCTGGGTCGCCCAGCTCAACGAGATGATCGAAGACCCGACGCAGCGTATCGGTCGTCCGCGCCAAATCTATACCGGCGCTGCCCAACGCGACTACGTGCCAATGGGCAACCGCTAGACGCGAGCTTCTTCAAGGATCACTTCGGCTGCAATCTCAGCCGCGTCCCGATCGCCCTCTTTCATCCGGGAGAGGGCGATTTGCTGTGCGGCCCTCTGTTCGGCCAGCGCGTCCGGATTGGTCAGCCAGCACAACGCGTGAGCGGCGATCCGGTCCGGCGTCTGTTTCGTCTGCACGAATTCCGGCACGATCTCCTGGTCATCGCTGACAATGTTCAGCAGCGTGATGTGGCGCTTCTGGTAGAGGAACCCCCGCGCCAGCGACCAGGTCACCCAGCCTGTCTTGTAGGCCACGATCATCGGCGTGCCCTGCATCGCCAGTTCGCTGGTGACCGTGCCTGAACAAGCCAGCGCCAGGTCGGCGGCTGCCATCGCATCGTACCGTTCTGACGGGTCCGTGGACACGGTCGCCCATTCAGCCACGTCCGGAAACGATTCCGCGAACTGCGCCGCGACGCTCGCGGCGGGGGCGATGATGATTTTCCGGTCTGGATCGGATTCCCTGATGATCCGGGCCGCTTCCACCAGTGCCGGCGCAACGCGCTTGATCTCGCTGGACCGGCTGCCGGGAAGTACGAGCACGACCTGAGCTTCCTCGCTGATACCATACGTCTTGCGGAAAACGTCGCGCTTGCCCCATTGGTGACGTGACAAAGCCGGATTGCCAACGACCGTCGTCTTCAGGTCGAACGGCTCATAGAACGGCGCCTCGATCTCATGCATGCAGAGCAGGTGATCCACCGTCGCCGCCAGCGTCTTGGCCCGTCCCGGCCGCGTCGCCCAGACTTGCGGCCCGATCAGTTTGACCAGCCTTATATGCGGTGCACGTGCGCGCACGCGCTGGGCCACCCGCAGCATGAAGCCCCAGGAATCCACCAGCACGACCACGTCCGGCGTATCGGCGATGATGGCATCCGCTGCGATGTCGGCCAGTTTGACGACCGTGCCATAGGCTCTCAATCCTTCAAAAAGGCCAAGAACCGATAGCGGTGAAATATCGATCGGCGAGACAATCCCGACGGATGCCATTTCTGCCCCGCCAATGCCCGAAACGTGCACGTCGGGCTGCTTCGCCCGGATCGTGCTGATCACTTCACGCGCCAACAGGTCGCCTGAGGATTCCGCCGCCACGAAATAGAGGCGCGGGGCGGTCATGTGCCGAGGCCGGGGTCAAAGCCGTAAATGAACACGCCGAGCCGTTCGGCAGCTGCCTGCATCTCGGCGCGGCCGAGCATAAGTGCACCGCCCGCCTCGACGGCAAGCCCCGCCAGGCCGGCCGCAGCCACTTTCTCGATCGTCGAGACGCCAACGGTCGGCATATCGATCCGCCGCTCCTGGGACGGCTTGGGCCGTTTGACCAGAACGCCCCGCCGCGCCGCAAGGGTGCCGCGTATCGCCTCGGGAAGCGCGGCACAGCGGTCGAGCATGGCATCCGTGCCCTCCTGGGCCTCGACAGCCAACACAAGGCCGTCGCATACGACACAGCCCTGCCCGATATCCAGATCGCCCAGAGCGGCCACCACATGCGCACCACGAGCAATATCCGACATCGCCGCCTCAGACGGCGCGGGACCACCCATAAGGCCCGACGGGGCCAGCAAGGCGGCATGCGCCGCATCGGAGCCAATCACATTGAACCCCTGCTTCTCGACTTCCTTCACCATCAGCCGCAGCAAGGCATCATCGCCCTTGCCCGCCTCGGCCAGCACTTTTGGCAACAGCGCCGCGCCTCGCAGGTCCAGCTTCAGGTCCTTGAAATTGGGACGCTTCACGATCCCCGCAAACAACACGTCCTCGCACCCGGCCTGTTTGAGCAGGGAGAACAATTTGCCGATTTCGCCCAGCCCGACCACAGCGCCCGGATAGGCCGCGAGGCGCGGCTCTTCAAAGCCCTTGAGACGCAGGACATAGACGCCCTTCCCCGTCGCGACGGCATTCTCCGCGACGGCGACCGGAAGATCGCCAAGGCCAGCTATCAGTCCGAGAGGCGCCGTCATGATGCCCTCACCCGGGTTTGCAGATCGGTCGGCCACCGGCTGCGAGCACAAAATTGATGATTTCCATGGCCAGGGGCTTGTCCTTGAACGCAATGGCAGCGTCAGCCAGCCGGTCCTTGAACAGGCCGCCGCCGGCAAACACGGCCTTGTACGCACTGCGGATCTCGTACAGCTGCGCCTTGTCATAGCCGCGCCGCTTCAGGCCCACCATGTTCAGTCCGGCCAGCTTGGCCCGGTTCCCGATCACGGACCCGAATGGAATAACGTCCTCCACGAGGATGGCCCCGCCACCAATAAAGGCGTTCCGGCCGATCCGCGTGAACTGGTGCACAGCCACGAGCCCGCCGAACCAGACATTGTCGCCGATCTCGACATGTCCGCCGATCTGGACCCCGTTGGCGATCACGATGTCATTGCCAAGCTGGCAATCATGCGCGACGTGGCTGCCGACCATCATGAAGCATTCGTTTCCCAAACGCGTTACGCCTGCGAGCTTCGGCACGCCGGCATGCACGGTCGTATGTTCGCGCATCGTGCAATCATTGCCGATCTCGAGGCGCGACTCCGGTACGTCCTGGAACCCGAGCACCTGAGGTGTACCGCCAAGAACGGCATGGGAGTGGACCGCGCAATCATGGCCGAGAGTCGTATGACCGGTGACAACGGCATGTGCGTGCAACTGCGTCCGGTCACCAATCACCGCATGCGCGCCAATGTGACAAAACGGGCCGATCCGGACTCCGTCGCCAAGTTCAGCGCCTGGCTCCACGATCGCAGAGGGATGAATTTCAACTGGCATCAATCGTATCCGGTGTTTCTCTTGAAAGGCGGTCTTGCCAAAACGTGCGCGAAGACAACTGTCTTCAATAGGCTTTTCGGCAGATTTGCCTGTTTCTGCAACCGGGGCAAACGATCACGCGCGCTGGAGGCTCAGGAACTCTTCTTGGGATTGGCCTGTTTCTGCACCCATGCGATTTCCCGCATCCACTGGCGGATCGGCTTGGCGGGCGTGCCGCCCCAGGTTTCGCCCGGTTTTATATCCCGGAAGACACCCGACGAGGCCGCAAGGTTGACGCCGTCCCCTATCTTGACATGATCGGCAATCCCGACCCGTCCGCCAATACGCGCAGCATCGCCGACGGAGACTGACCCCGATATGCCGCCAAATGCCGCCATGACCACGCTCCGGCCGAAAACGACATTGTGGGCGATCTGGCAGAGATTATCGATCTTGGTGCGCTCGCCGATGATCGTGTCGTCAAAGACGCCGCGATCAATACAGCTATTGGCCCCGATCGTGACATGGTCCTGCAGGATGACCCGCCCAAAGTGCGGCGCATCTTCCATGCCGCCCGGGCCGCCCGTCACGCCAAATCCGGATTCCCCGATGCGGGCGCCAGACAGTAGCGTCACATGGTCTCCGACAAGTGAGCAGAATATGGAAACGTTCGCACCGATCCGGCAATTGCGCCCGACCTGAACGCCCGGACCAATCACGGAGTTGGCGCCAACCACCGTACCGTCGCCAACCGTCGCGCCCGGCCCGACGACGGCGCCCGGCGACAGGATCGCTTCCGGATGCACTTTGGCGTCTGCAGAAATACGCTCGTCCGCGCGCCACACAAGGTGCCGGGGCTGGAACATCGCGTAGGCGACAACGCCATGGAAATGGCGCGGCAACGGCGTCAGGAGGTAAGGCATGCCGGCTGGAACATGTGGCAGGTTCGCGTCATTGACGATCAGCGCCGAAACATCAGGCGAAACGGATGGCGTGCCTTTTCCGTCTCCGTCAAGAAACGCGAGGTCTCCGGCCCGGCCCGTAGCCGAGGCGGAGACCCCTTTGATCTCGACCGCCGCGTCGCCATGAAGGGCCGCGCCGGTCAGGTCCGCGATCTTGCCAAGCGTCTGGGCCCCGAGGGGCGCGTAGAAACGAGGATCGATCGTCACAATTAACTGTCCCTATTGGGCAGGCTGGGCAGGCAGGCGCTGACGCGACACTGCGATCGTAGGCGTTTTGGCGTCCAGCTTGGTGATCACCAATGGCGTCACGTCAACCGCGTCGGCGCTGTAAATGACTTGCGCTTTGGACATCACGATCTGTGCATTTTTCTCGTTCACCACTTCCATCAGAGCGGGCTCGATCGCCTTGTTGAAATCGATCAAAGCCTTGCGCTCGGTCAGTTGGAACTCCTTGCTGACAACCTGTTGCTTCTGCGCAAATTCCTGGGCGCGCTTCTGATAGGCCGTCAACTGCCCCAGGAGCGCCGTGTCAGCAGCCACCACTTCGCGGGTCTTGCCTTCGACTTTCGTCTGCAGGGCCTTGCCGTCCGTTTCGAGCGTGGCGCGGATCGGCTCCAGCTCGTTTTTCATCTGGGTCTCGAGGTTCTGCAGTTTGGTCTGAATATCCTTGCCGGCCTTGCTCTCGCCAAGAAGGCGGCCCTCGTCGATCATTACGACGGTCGTGCCCTGGGCCGATGCGGCCGGAGCGGCAACAGCGACTCCGCTCACAACGAGCGAAAGGACGAAGAGCATATGTTTGATTGGGGACATTATCGGTCTCCTGGTTGGCGGTTCTGAATTAGAAGCGTGTTGAGGTTGAGAACCGGAAAGTTTCGGTTCGGTCATAGTCTTCCTTGCGCAGGATCTGCGAGAAGTCGAAGCGAATGGGCCCGAAAGGTGAGTCCCAGAATACGCTGAGACCAGCAGACGCCCGCAGGGATGTGGCGTCCTTGGTGATGCGCACGGCCGGAAAACCAGTTTCCGGATCCGTGAAATACACTGTCGGGCTGATGTCCGGTCCCCGAAGGGTGCCGAGGCCGCCGACGTCAGCGAACAGGGCGCTCTTGATGCCATACTCTTCGGGGAAGACGCTTGGCAGGCTGAGTTCGAATGTGCCCTGGTAGTAGGTGTTGCCCCCTTGCGAGTTCAGGCGGCGCGTTGTCACGACTTCGCCTGTCGCCGGATCGATGACACGCACGACTTCGCGCGGGCCGAGACCGGCCACGTCGAACCCGCGGAACGTGCTGCCACCCCGGAAGAACCGGTTGTTGATCCGAATGCCCTGGCCATTTTCAAGCGGGAAAACATACCCCGCTGAAAAACGGGCGCTCGCAATGACATTTTTCCAGATGCCACGATACATGGATGCGCTCGTTTCCGTGCGCAGGTATTTTACGTCGCCGCCAAAGCCAGCGGCTTCCTGGCTGAAACGGAAATCAAACCCACGTGTCGGCTGGGTCGGATCATTCGTACGGTCCCAGAAGAAGCTATAACCGATGATACTGGAAATCTCATTGCGTTCGGACCGGCAATTGGAGTCACGCAACAGGTAGAGCGGATCACACTGATCGACAAAAATCAGTTCGTTCGGGAAATCGTCGACCGTCGCCGCGCGGTATACATCGTCGCTCGTATCGCCGGGCGTATCGGCGCCAGCGGTCTGTACGGTTCGTGTCGACGTGAATCGCGTGGCCGTGTCCAGCAGGATAGTGAAGTCTGGAATTTCCACATTGTCCGACTGAAGCTTGTAACTGAGCCCGAGCTGCATCCGTTCGGTCAGTGGAAAGCCGACACGCAACCCAGCGCCGATGGTCTCGGCCGTATAGCTGCCAAAATCCTTGAAATCCTGCTTCGTCGCATAGACGTCGACACCTGCCGAAAGGTTTCGGTCGAGAAAACGCGGCTCCGTGAAGCGCAAGTCCACGACCTGTTGACGGCTCGATGTCGAAACACGCGCAACAACTGACTGGCCGCGACCACGCAGGTTGCGCTGTGATGCACTGAGATCGAACAGATATGAATCGACCGACGAGAAACCGGCCGCAAACGACAGTTCGCCGGTGGGCTGTTCGGTAACCTTGACGTCGACGATGCTCTTGTCCGGACCATCACCGGGCGTCTCAACGATTTCAACGTCCTTGAAGTAGCCGAGCGAGCGCACACGGTTCTTCGACCGGTCGAGCAGGATCCGGTTGAACGCATCGCCTTCGGAAATGCGCAATTCACGGCGGATAACCCGGTCCAGCGTCTGCGTGTTGCCGACGATATTGATCCGCTCAATGTAGACGCGCGGGCCTTCGTCGACGGCAAATGTCACGTCGATGCGCCCGGTCTCCGGATTCACATCCAGCTGCGGACGAATATCCACGAACGCGTAGCCGGCGATGCCGGCGGCATAGGTCAGCGTGTCGATCGTGGTTTCGATCAGGTTGCCCTTGAAAAGGTCGCCTTCCTTGATCGGCACAGCGGCACGAAGCGCATTGGCGTTCAGCTTTTCAAGCGCCGTCTCGACTTTCACGACGCCGAAATCATACTGACGCCCCTCATCGATCGTCATCGTAATGTAGAAATCTTTTTGGTCAGGCGTCAGTTCGGCGACCGCCGACGTGACCCGGAAGTCATAATAGCCACTGTTCTGGTAGAACTCGCGCAGCTTCTCGCGGTCATACTCCAGACGGCCCGGATCGTAGTTGTCGTTGGAACTGAAGAAACGCCACAGGCGCGACTGGCGCGTGACAATCTCGCTGCGCAGGCGCGAGTCGGAATAGTCTTTGTTGCCGATGAAATTGATCGAGCGGACACCGGTCACCGGACCTTCGGTGATCTCGAACACGAGATCGACACGGTTCTGCTCGAGCGGCTTGTATTGCGGCTCGACCTTGGCAGCGAAACGGCCAGACTGGCGATAGAGTTCAAGGATGCGCTGGACATCAGCCTGAACGCGGGCAGCGGTGAAGATGCCGCGTGGTGCGGCCTGGATTTCTTCCTTGAACTTGTCGTCCTTGAGCGCCTTGTTGCCTTCGAAAATCACGCGGTTGATGATCGGGTTCTCAACCACCCGAACCAGCAGGTCGTCACCGTTCCGGTCGATCGACACGTCTGCGAACAGATTGGTCGCGAACAGGGTCTTGAGCGACAGGTCGATGCGCTCAGCGTCAAACGGATCGCCTGGCTCGACCAGAAGGTAAGATTGCACGGTACGCGCTTCGATACGCTGGTTGCCCTCCACGAGGATCGACCGGATCGTACCGCCGTAGCGATTATCTTCCTGCGCCTCGGCGGTATTGGTCAACCCTGGCAGGACAACAAACGTAAAAACGCTGGTCGCCATGAAGGTTGCTGCAAGGAACTTACGCATGGTGGAAATACTCTCTGATTAGCTTCGGGACGGTGGGGTCAGCCGCCCGCTCCCCCGAACAAGCCGGTCTCGATGATGTCACCCCACGTGATCACCACCACCATTCCCAATAACAGGATCAAACCGAATGTCAGGCTGATCTCCTGCACTTTCTCGGGCAGTTCTTTGCCCATTACGGCTTCATAAGCATGAAAGACCAAGTGTCCGCCATCCAGTACTGGCAGTGGCAACAGGTTGAAGAACCCGACACCCACTGAAATCGCGGCACATATGCTGAGCAGCATCCAGAACAATTGTTCCAGGCGCTGTGACCGGGTGAGTTCGGTCTGGCTCCAGACCTTGTTGACGACCCGGCGGGAAATGTCGCCGATGCCGACAGGGCCCGTCATCGCGTTGAAGGACATCTTGCCGGTCACGATACGTGTCAGCATCGTGACGGTGCGGTCGATCGTTGCGCCCGTCTCGACCACGCCGGCGCCCAGCGCCTCGACGGGGTTGTAGCGGGTGCGCTCACCAAGCTCCAGGCCTGCCAGGCCGACACCAATCGTGCTTTGCGGCACCATCTGGCCGAACTCGTTCTCGCGCACGACTTCGTCGGGCGTCACCTTCAGGCTCACCGGCGCGCCATCCCGCAGGACGTCGAAAGTCATCTCTTTATTCGGGTTGAGCATGATCGGAATGGTGATGTCCTGCGCGTCCGTGACGGCGCCGCCATTGATGGCGACGAAGGCATCACCCGCTTTCAGGCCGCCACGCTCGGCAGGAGACCCGGCAACAACATTCGCAACGCCGACCGTGTAGTTGGCCTTGCCGTGTGTGCCCAGGATCAACGAGAAGATCAGGCTGGCCAGCACGAAGTTAGCAAACGGCCCGGCAAGGCTGACAAGCGAGCGCTGCCAGACAGCGAGCTTGTTATACGCCTTGCCCTGAGGCCCTTGCTCCAGTGTGCCCACATCGCCCGGCAATTGGCTCTCGCCGACGAACTTGACGAAGCCGCCGAGCGGAATCCAGTTGACGCGCCAGCGTGTGCCGACCCGGTCCTTGCGCTCGTAAACAGGCTTGCCGAAACCGATCGAAAAGGATTCAACCGCTGCGCCAAATATCCGGCCCACAAGGTAGTGACCGAGCTCATGCACGATCACCACGATCCCCATCATGAAAATGAGGCAGGCAATAAAAAGCGGACCTTGGCTAAGAAGCTGTCCCAAACGACTTATCCTCCTGCCCGGCTCGGGGCCTTTTTAAGTAACTCGGCCGCCATTTCGCGTCCGAACCGGTCCAGATAAGCTATTTCGTCCAGCGTGTCACAGCCCAAAGAGGACTTGTTACCAGAAGAAAAGCGACTCAACACTTCCTCTACAACCCAGCTTATGTCCAGAAAACCGCATTGGCCCGCAATAAATGCAGAAACCGCCAGTTCATTAGCGCAATTTAATACGGTCGTGCCCCCGGATCCGAGGGCAATCGCGCGCCGCGCGAGTTCAATCGCCGGAAACCGCGCTGCGTCCACTTCTGCAAAGTCGAGACGCCCCAAGGCCGCCAGGTCCAGGCGCGCGACATTCGTCGACACCCGGTCGGGCCAGCCCAGCGCATAGGCGATCGGTGCGCGCATGTCGGGCGTGCTGAGCTGCGCGATGACAGAGCCATCCGTGAAGTGCGCCATGCCATGAACAATCGACTGGGGATGGATCAGGACATCGATCTGGTCGGCCGCTACGTCGAACAGGTAGGCTGCCTCGATGAATTCCAGCGCCTTGTTCATCAGGGTGGCGCTGTCGATGGAATTCTTGATCCCCATGTCCCAGTTCGGATGTGCCGCCGCCTGGGCAGGTGTGACGTCAGCCATCTCGCTCAGGGATGCGGTCCGGAATGGGCCGCCTGACGCCGTTATCGTCAGTTTTTCAAGGGATTTTCCATCGCCCAGCGCCTGGAAGATGCCGCTATGTTCGGAATCGACCGGCAGCACACGCGCGCCGGTCCGGGCGGCTTCGGAAAGTATCAGTTTTCCGCCGCAGACGATGCTTTCCTTGTTGGCGATCGCGACATCCGTGCCCTGCCGAACGGCCGCCAGCGTCGATGCGAGCCCCGCCGACCCGACGATCGCTGCCAGCAGACGGTCGCAAGGCCGGGTCGCCGCTTCGATGATCGCGTCCAGTCCGCCAGCCGTTTCGATGCCCGTACCCGCCAGGCGTTCTCTGAGGTCCGCCAGCTTGCTCTCATCCGCGATGACAGCGATATCCGGACGGAACGCTATCGCTTGGCGCGCCAGCGTCTCGGAATCGCGTCCAGCTGCCAGTGCGACGATTTCAAAAGGTGTCTCGCCCGCTGCATTGGCCTGCGCCACGACATCCAGTGCGGACGTGCCGATCGAGCCCGTAGAGCCCATGATGGAAATGCGTCGGTGAGCGGCCATGCCTCAGAATCCAAGCGCGACTGAAAGTCCCGGAAAGGCATGCAGGGCGAGCGACCCCAAAATGCATACCGCGCCGAGGCCGTCGACCCGGTCCAGGACGCCGCCATGGCCCGGCAGCAAAGTACCGGCATCCTTGACCTTGAACCGCCGCTTCAGCCCGCTCTCGAACAGGTCACCCATCTGCGCGACCATCGAAATCGCGACGCCTGCCGCAATCCAGACCGGAAAGGACGCCATTTCGATATCTGCCGCAGCGAGTCCGCACAGTCCGCAGGCCGTGACAGCGCCCAGTGCGCCGCTCCATGTCTTGTTCGGGCTTTCGCTTGGCAGCAGGCGGGGCCCGCCAAGGCCGCGCCCGGTGAAATAGGCGGCGGCATCGGACGCCCACACGAATGACATGAAAAACAGGGCCGCTGCCCTGCCGTCCCAAGGGCCGTCACGCAGCAAATACAGGCCCGCAGCCATCGCAGCAACGTAGAACAGGCCGAACGCAGCCGTCCATCGGACGCGAATCCCCCCGATGGCGGTTGCGGCACAGAACACCATGCCGCCGACAATCACGAGGACGCTCAGCCACAGCAATCCCATCGGCAGGCTCAGGCAGAAAAGGGTTGCGGCAAGCGCCATCGCCCGCCCGTGCGGGAACGCACTGATCTGGCTCCATTCCAGCGCCATGGCGGCGGCAAACACGGCGCAGCCAATCGCCAACCACCAGCCGCCTGCCCAAACCATTGCAACGGCCACCGGAATCAGGACCGCCGCCGAAATCAGCCGGAGCCCAAGTTCCGAGAAACGCCGGTCGCGCGGCGTCCAATCGCCCATCAGGCTGCCCCTGGCGAAACGGCGCCGAACCGGCGTTCGCGCTCATGGAACTTGGCCAGGGCCTCTTCCAGGCACGCCCGATCGAAGTCGGGCCAAAGCACATCCATGAATACGAGCTCCGAATAGGCGCATTGCCACAACAGGAAATTGCTGAGTCGGTATTCGCCGCTGGTCCGGATCAGTAGGTCGGGGTCCGGCATGGATCCGGTGTCGAGAAATCCGGCGAACGATTTTTCGTTCACATCGTCCGGTTTCAGGCCGCCCGATGCGACCGCCTCCGCAACGCCGCGCGCCGCACGGGCGATGTCTTCGCGTCCGCCATAGTTGAAGGCGATCGTCAGGAAGAACTTGCTGTTGGCGGCGGTCTCGCGCTCGGCCTTTTCGACCAGAACCGCCACGTCGTCCGGCAATCCGTCCCGAAGACCGATAATGCGAATACGCACGCCTTCTTGAGTCAACCGCGCCAGATCGCGTTGCACATAGGCCTTCAACAAGCCGAACAATGCGTTCACTTCAGCCGCCGGTCGCCGCCAGTTCTCGGTGGAAAAGGAAAATACCGTCAGGTACCGGATACCGAGTTCGCCAGCGGCTTCAACGGTGCGCCTGAGGGCCTCTACGCCCCGTTCATGCCCGGCGGCACGGGGCAAGCCCCTGGACTTCGCCCAACGGCCATTGCCGTCCATGATGATCGCCACATGCGAAAGGCCCGGTTGCTGCCCCGACACGACACTGGTGACATCTGAGGCAGACGCAGCGGACATCAGACTTGCATGATCTCCGTTTCTTTGGCTTTCAGCGCTTCATCGACACGGCCGACGAACGTGTCTGTCAACTTCTGGACTTCGTCCGACAGGCCATGAAGCTTGTCTTCGCTGATCTCGCCGTCTTTTTCCATCTTCTTCAACGTATCCATACCGTCGCGTCGGATGTTCCGGACCGCAACCTTGGCCGCTTCGGCATATTTGCCGGCAATCTTCGTCAGCTCGACGCGGCGCTCCTCGTTGAGCGGCGGGATCGGGATACGCAGGGTCTGGCCGTCCATGACCGGGTTCAGGCCGAGACCCGATTCGCGGATCGCCCGGTCGGTGGCGCCCACCACGGTCTTGTCCCAGACATTGACCGACAGCATGCGCATATCAGTAACCGATACGGAGGCAACCTGCGACAAGGGCACGGTCGATCCATAGGCAGGCACTTGAATGGCATCGAGCAGGTTCACCGAGGCCCGGCCTGTCCGCAAGCCGCTGAACTCGGTTGAGAGCGACGCAAGCGCACCCTCCATCCGGCGTTCCAAGTCTTTCTTGCTATAGGTCATTTTGCGACCCCTCCCTTATTCGAAATCGTTGTGGACTTGCCCCGACCGTGCAGCACGTTCAGCAGCGAGCCCTCTTCCTTGAGTGAGAAGACCACAATCGGGATGTTATTGTCACGCATCAGACTGACAGCAGATGAATCCATGACGCGCAGGTCCTTCACGAGAAGCTCCTGATAAGCGATCTCGTCATATCGCATCGCCATGCTGTCCAGCTTCGGATCGGCCGTATAGACCCCGTCGACCTGCGTGCCCTTGAGCAAGGCGTCGCAATTCATCTCGATCGCCCGCAGGGCGGCGCCTGTATCGGTTGTGAAGAACGGGTTGCCGATGCCAGCCGCAAATATGACGACCCGGCCCTTTTCCATGTGCCGCTGCGCGCGCCGCCGGATATAGGGCTCGCAGATCTGGTCCATCGTGATCGCCGACTGGACGCGTGTCGGCACGCCCTGGGTTTCCAGCACGCTTTGCATGGCCAGCGCATTCATCACCGTTGCCAGCATGCCCATACTGTCGGCCTGCGCCCGCTCCATGCCCTTGGCGGCCCCTGCCATGCCCCGGAAGATGTTGCCTCCGCCGATGACGAGGCAGATTTCCGCGCCAGCCGCCCGCGCATTGGCGATGGCGCGGGCAAATTGCTCGACTGTCGGGATATCGATACCGAACTGGCCCGGACCCATCAGGGCCTCGCCGGACAGTTTCAGGAGCACGCGCTTGTATTTGAGCGGGATCGTTTCCGGATTCTCGCTTGCCATAGCTTTCTCCGTAAAATGAAGCCCTGAATAGAGCTCCTAAAAGATTCCCGGCTGCCTGTCATGGGCAGCCGGGATGTTTAACGCCTCAGGACGGGCCAAAGGCAAGCCTGTTCAGCTACCTTTTGTGAGCGACGCCACCTCGTCTGCGAAGTTATTCGCAGCTTTTTCGATGCCTTCACCCAGCTTGAAGTGGACAAAGCCCACCAGCGTCGCACCCTGATCTTTCAGATATGCCGAAACCGTCTGGTCCGGATTCATCACGAAAGGCTGCTCCAGAAGCACCACCTCCTTGTAGAACTTCTGCATCCGGCCCTTGATCATGCCCTCGATGATATTGTCGGGCTTGCCGCTTTCGCGGGCCTGTTCTGTCAGGACGCGCTTTTCGGTCTCGACCAATTCAGGGTCGAGTTCAGCTGTCGTCGCCGCTGCCGGCGACGTCGCCGCGATGTGCATCGCGATCTTGCGGCCGATGTCTTCCAGATCGCCTGATCCGGAGAGCGCAACCAGCACGCCGACCTTGCCCATGCCCGCCGCTTCGGCGTTGTGGATGTAGGAGGCTACCTTGTCGGCAGAGAGCTTGGCCGAGCGGCGCAACGATATGTTTTCGCCGATCTTGGCGATCATGCGCTTGATCATGTCGTCGACCGTACCGTCACCCTCTGGTGCAGGCGCAGCAGCAACCGCCGCGAGCGTCCCGTCAGTGCCGAGCGCTGCGTCCGTGATGCCCTCAAGAGCTTTCTGGAAGCCTTCATTACGCGCCACGAAGTCCGTTTCAGCGTTCAATTCGACGATCGCGCCCGACTTGCCGTCAGCCGAAACTTTCACGGCCACGAGGCCATCCGCTGCAGTGCGGCCAGACTTTTTGGCCGCCTTGGACAGGCCTTTGGCACGCAGCCATTCGATGGCGGCGTCTTCATCGCCATCATTCTCGACGAGCGCTTTTTTCGCATCCATCATGCCTGCGCCGGTCTTGTCGCGCAGTTCCTTGACGAGCGCAGCTGTAATCTGGGCCATTGCGGTTATCCTTCAGTGTAAACGTTCAATACCGGCGCGATCAGGCGCCCGTTGCATCTTCCTTGGGCTCGCCAGTCGCCGGAGCGGCATCAGCTGCCTTGGGTTCGTCATCCGCGGCAGCGACGTCCGCCTCAACCATGCCCTCGAGATCTTCGAGCGCACCGAGGTCGACGCCAAGGCCGGCCGTCGATTCTGCGAGGCCGTCGAGCACCGCGTCAGCGAACAGGTTGCAGTAGAGGGATATGGCGCGAGCCGCGTCGTCATTGCCGGCAAAGCCGTAGTCGGCATCAGACGGATCGCAGTTCGTGTCGAGCACGGCGACGACGGGGATACCCAGCTTACGGGCTTCCATGACGGCGATCGCTTCCTTGTTCGTATCGATCACGATCATCGCAGCCGGCAGGCCGCCCATTTCGGCGATACCACCAAGCGCGCGCTCAAGCTTGTCGCGGCGGCGCTGCAGGTCGAGCAGTTCTTTCTTGGTGAGGCCGTCGCCGCCACCGGCGTCGAACATCGCATTGAGTTCTTTGAGCTGCTTGATCGACTTGGACACGGTGGCCCAGTTGGTCAGCGTGCCGCCGAGCCAGCGATGGTTCATGTAATATTGTGCGCAGCGCTGGGCGGCTTCGGCAACAGGGTCAGACGCCTGGCGCTTGGTGCCGACGAACAGGACGCGGCCACCCTTGGCAACCGAGTCGCGCACGAAAACGAGCGCCTGGTGCAGGGCCGGGACGGTCTGGGACAGGTCCATGATGTGGATGCCGGAGCGCTCGCCGTAGATATACGGCTTCATGCGGGGATTCCAGCGGTGGGTCTGGTGACCGAAGTGTACGCCAGCTTCGAGCAGCTCACGCATTGTGAAGTCAGGTATTGCCATTCATTTTCTCCATCCGGTTAGCCTTCGTGGGTGGAACGTTGGGCCAATATGGCTTTCCGCACCGGATGCACCCGCGAAATGGTTTCAGGAAAGGCGGCTTATACAGAATTCCCCACGCCCGGCAAGATGCCCGGTTGCCCTTTTGTCAGGCCGCTTTCATGGGTTCGACCCGTTCCACACCCGGGACATCCTTGAGGGCCCGCTGGGCCTTGAGCCCGATCGTATAGGTGTCGGCCAGGCGCAGGACAACGGTCCGGCCATCGTCAAGCGGCATTTCGATCAGGATCGCACCGCGTTCATGGTCCTGCAATCGCCCGAGATGGCTCACAATCCCGGCAATATCATCGGTATTGGCCCCCACCGCCAGACGCACCTTGAGCGCACCCATCGACTTCGACAGCCGCGCCGATTCCAGCTGGATGATACGTTCCGCATTCAGTTTGATCTCGTCGCCCGTGCGTTTCACGCCGACAGTAATCGCCACCGTATTGCCCACCTGCAGCAGGTCATAGCTCTGCTGCAGTGTCTCGGGGAACACCATCAGCTCAACCTCACCCGTCGGATCGGACAGGGTCAGGAACGCAAACTTGCCGCCTTTGCGGGCCGGCTTCTCGTTGCGCAGGCGCACCACGCCGATCAGCTCGAGCGGCTTGCCGTCGCTCGCACGGTCCGCGATCTCGCAGGCGAGGGTAACCCGCTCCCGGTCGATCCCTTCCAGCACATCGTCCAGCGGGTGGCCGGAAAAGTAGAAGCCGATCGCCCTGAATTCCTCGTCCAGCTTCTGCTGCCCGTTCCACGGCTTGCAGGTCGGAAGCGCCGGACGCAGCGCCGGCTCGGCCTCACCGAACAGGCCGCCCTGCCCGCCCTGCCGGTCCTCGGCTGACTTGTTGGCCATCTGGGCGAGGATCGGCGCAGCCCCGAGCACCTTGGCCCGGTTGGCATCCAGCGTGTCGAACGCGCCGGATTTCGCCAGCGACTCGAAGGCCTTCTTGTTGATGTGCCGCGGATCGACCCGCTCGGCAAAATCGTAGAGACCCGAAAACGTACCATCGGCGGCGCGCAGCGCTTCGACGTGCCGCATCGCTTCGAGGCCGACCCCCTTCAGCGCGCCCAGCGCATAGACGACCGCGCCGTCGCGGACGTCAAAGTCCGCTGTCGACGTATTCACGTCGGGCGCCAGGACGGGAATCTTGAGCCGGCGCGCTTCCATGAAGAAAGCCGCCAGCTTGTCGGTATTGCCGAGGTCGAGGCTCATCGACGCGGCGAGGAATTCCACCGGGAAGTGGCGCTTCAGGTAACCCGTATGATACCCGATCAGCGCATAGGCGGCGGCGTGCGACTTGTTGAAGCCGTAGCCCGCAAACTTCTCCATCGTGTCGAAGATTTCGTTGGCGAGCGGCTCGTCCATCTGCTTCGTGGCCGCCGCCCCTTCGACGAAACGCTTGCGCTGCGCGACCATCTCTTCGAGCTTCTTCTTGCCCATAGCGCGGCGCAGCAGGTCAGCCTCGCCGAGCGAGTAGCCGGCAATCTCCTGCGCCATCCGCATCACCTGTTCCTGATAGACCGGCACGCCATAGGTGGCTTCCAGCACGGGCTTCAGGTCCGGGTGGGCATATTGCACGCCGTCGGGGTTTTCCTTGCCCTGGACGTAGAGCGGGATGTTCTCCATCGGCCCGGGACGGTAGAGCGAGATGATCGCAATCACGTCCTCGATATTGTTCGGACGCACCTTGCGTAGCGTGTCGCGCATGCCGGCGCCTTCCAGCTGGAACACGCCCAGCGTGTCCCCGCTGGCCATCAGGTCATAGGTCGCCTGATCGTCGAGGCCTTCCCATTCCGGGCCGATATCCTGTCCGCCGCGCCGGATCAGTTTCAGCGCGCGGTCGATCACTGTCAGCGTCTTGAGGCCGAGGAAGTCGAACTTCACCAGGCCCGCCATCTCGGCGTATTTCATGTTGAACTGCGAGGCCGGCAGGTCGGCGCGCGGATCGTTGTAAAGGGGTGCGATCTCGACCAGCGGCCGGTCGGCGATGACCACGCCGGCGGCGTGCGTCCCGGCATTCCGGTAAAGCCCTTCCAGCGCAAGCGCGATCTTGATCAGTTCACCGACGCGAGGGTCTTCCGAGATTTCGTCATCGAACTTCGGCTCGTCGTCGATGGCTTCTTGCAGCGTGGGCGGCTTGGCTGGATTGAACGGGATCAGCTTGGCCAGACGGTCAACCTGGAAATATGGCATCTGCATCACGCGGCCGACATCGCGCACCACGGCCTTGGCCTGCAATGTCCCGAACGTGATGATCATGGCGACGCTCTCGGCGCCATACTTGTCGCGGACATAGCGAATGACTTCGCTGCGCCGTTCCTGACAGAAGTCGATGTCGAAATCCGGCATCGACACACGTTCCGGGTTCAGGAAGCGTTCGAACAGCAAATCGAAGCGCAGCGGATCAAGATCAGTAATCAGGAGTGACCAGGCCACCAGAGAGCCGGCACCCGACCCCCGTCCCGGCCCGACCGGGATGTCCTGTTCCTTGGCCCATTTGATGAAGTCGGACACGATCAGGAAGTAGCCGGGGAATCCCATCCGCTCGATCACGCCAAGTTCAAAATCCAGCCGCTCGAAATAGGTTTCCCGCTCGGCGTAAAGCTTGCCAGCAGCCTTGAGCCGGCCTTCCAGCCCCTCCTTCGCCTGAATCCTCAACTCCTCGATCTCGGACCGGCCTTCATTGCTGAATGACGGCAGGATTGGGTCGCGGGTAACCGAGCGCACTGAACAGCGCCGGGCGATCTCGGACGTGTTTTTCAGGGCTTCCGGCAGGTCGGCGAACAGCGTTGCCATTTCTGCCTGGGTCTTGAGGTATTGCGACGGGCAGACCCGCTTGCGGTCTTCCTGGCCGAGATACTGGCCATTGGCAATACACATCAGCGCATCGTGTGCCGTCGCATCTGACGGCTTCATGAACCGGGCATCATGGGTCGCAACTAGTGGCAGGCCCAGTTCATAGGCGAGATCAATCAGACCAGCTTCCGTGGCAGCCTCGTCTGGCGTCCCGTGCCGCGTGATCTCGACATAACACCGGCCCGGATAGGCGCTGGCCAACGTCGACAATTCCGTGCGGGCATCGGCCGCGCGGCCCTTGAGCAGATGGCGAGCGACCTCGCCTTCGGCCCCGCCTGTCAACAGGATCAGGCCGTCAGTCTTGTCCAGCAAGAGATCGCGGTGCAACTTCGGTACGCCGTCGTCGGCATCGAGATAGGCCCGCGACGACAGCAGCATCAGGCGCTGGTAGCCGGTTTGGTCCTGCGCATAGACCGACACGCGCGTCGGTTCGCTGCGATGGACACCGTCAGCAATATCGAAACAGCAGGCCATGATCGGCTGGATGCCGGCCTCGGACATGGTCAGCGAGACTTCCAGCGCGCCGAACAGGTTGTTGCGGTCGGTCACGGCCACGGCAGGCATCGCCTGCCCTAGCAGCCAGCCCTTCAGGACCTTGGGCGTGATCATGCTCTCGAGCAGCGAATAGCTCGACCGCACGGCCAGATGGATGAAGGGCGACTCAGGCAAAACGGGTTCTCCAGCGGGGAGAATACAATGCCGTTCGCGCCGGGACCAGACCACCCGTCAGCAGCGGCCTTCCACAGCTTATTCCGGCTTGTAGTCGACCAGTTTGCCGTCCTGCAGCGTCAGGACGCGGTCCATGTGCTGTGTCAGCGCAAAATTGTGGGTGGCGACCAGCACGGCCGCGCCTTCATTCTTGACCATCTTGATCAGGGTCGCGAACACCCGCTCGGTCGTGACCGGGTCGAGATTGCCTGTCGGTTCGTCAGCGATGACGAGTCGGGGATCGTTGGCCAGCGCCCGGGCAATCGCCACACGCTGCTGCTCGCCGCCGGACATCTGCCCCGGCTGGTGGTGCCCCCTGTCGGCAAGCCCCATGACCTCCAGCAGGGACTCGGCTTTCTCGCGCGCCGCGGTCTTCTTCACACCGGCAATCATCAGCGGCATCGCGATATTGTCCGCCGCGTTGAATTCGGGAAGCAGGTGGTGGAACTGATAGACGAAACCGATCTTGGACCGGCGGATCGCTGTGCGGCCCTTGTCGTCCAGCGACAGGCAATCGATCCCGTCCAACATGACCTTGCCGGCTTCCGGCCGTTCCAGCAGGCCGGCCGTATGCAGCAGCGTCGATTTACCCGAACCCGAAGGCCCGACAAGCCCCACCAGCTCTCCGGCATTCAAGCGCAGGTCGGTCCCTTTCAGCACAAGCAGTTCGCCCGCCGCCGTACGATAGACCCGGTCGATGCCGATCAATTCCAGAACAGGCTGGGACATTATTCAAACCTCAGCGCGCTAACCGGATCCTGGCGGGACGCCCACCAGGCCGGAATGAGAGACACGCCCATCGACATAAACAGCGCATAGAGCCCGGTTCGGATCACCTCACGCCAGTCAAGGATCGCCGGCAGGCCTTCGAGACCATAGGTTTCCGCGTCGAACACTTGGCCCTGAACGAACAGGTTGATAAAGGCTTCGACGGTGCCGATATTCAGCACCACAAGGACGCCCACCAGGACGCCCAGAAGGGCGCCCAGCGTGCCGAGAACGGTGCCGACCAGCAGGAACACCCGCAGCACCCCGTTCCGGCCAAGGCCGATGGTCCGCAGGATCGCGATATCCCGCGACTTGTTCTTCACCAGCATCACGACGCCAACGATGATGTTCAGCGTCGCAATCGCCATGATCACCATGACGAGCAGCCGCACCATTGTGCGTTCCACCTCGAGCGCGTTGAGATAGGCTTCACGCTGGCTCTTCCAGTCAAATGTATAAAGCGCGTTGCCCGTCGCATTCGCTATGGCCGCCATCGCTTCATGTGTTTTTTCCGGGTCCTTCAGCCTTATGTCCAGCATGCTGTAATGGCCCTTGGACTGGAACAGGATCTGCGCCTGTTCCATCGGCATGAAGATATAGAGGCTGTCGAGTTCGACACTACCGGTCTGGAAGATGTCGCCGACAACATAGGACTTGCTGCGCGGTGTACCGCCCATCGGTCCGGCCGTCTGCTGGGACGTCACGATCTCGACCTTGTCGCCCGGACGTATCCCAAGGCCTTCCCGGCCCGCTGCCAGGAACTTGCCCAGCATGATGACATTGCCGCCATTGCGGCCTTCGCCAAAGCCCGCCGCAATGGCCGACTTCCCGCCATCCTTCAGGAACGGCATGGTCGCCAGGTCTTCTGTGCGGATCGCGCGAACGGCCGCGCCGGTCTTGCGACCATTGGCCGTGATCAGCACGTATTCCTCGATATAGGGCGTCACGCTGGTGATCCCGTCGATCTCGCGGATCGTGCCCGCCAGTGCATTCGCTTCGTCTTCGGTATAGCTGCTGACCACGCCGTAAACATGCGGCTGGCCGCCGAGCAGCGCATCCAGCAGCGTCGCGCGAAATCCGCTCATGACCGACATGGTGATGATCAGCGCAGAGACGGCGAAGAATATGCCGACAAAGGATATGATCGAAATCAGCGACGCACCGCCATGCTCGCGTTTGGCCCGCAGGTAGCGCCAGGCCAGCGTGCGCTCCAGCTTGCCGAAGGGCGGTGCAACATGGCCGAGTTCGCTCATTTGGGCGTCACCTTCTTCAGCGCTTCGGCGAACGGCATTTCCACCTTCTCGCCGGTTTTGCGATGCTTGACTTCGACGACACCATTCTCGATGCCGCGCGGCCCGATCACGATCTGCCATGGCAGGCCGATCAGCTCCATGCGGGCAAACTTGCCGCCAGCGCGCTCATCCGTATCGTCGTAGAGCACGTCCATACCAGCATCCGTCAGCGCCTTGTAAGCGTCGGCACAGGCCGCATCGCAGGCTGCATCGCCAACACGCATATTGATCAGGCCGACATGCCAGGGCGCTACGGACTCAGGCCAGACGATGCCGTTCTCGTCATGGCAGGCCTCAATGATGCCGCCGACAAGGCGCGACACGCCAATGCCATAGCTGCCCATCTGCACCGGCACCATTTGACCGTCCGACGATTGCACGACCGCGTTCATGGGCACCGAATACTTTGTGCCGAAGTTGAAAATATGGCCAACCTCGATGCCGCGCGCCGACACTTGCTGGTCAGCAGGGATCTCGGCAAAGGCATCCGCGTCATGCATCTCTTCAGTGGCAGCATAATACTGTGTGCGCTTCTCGACTTCCGCGTTGAGGTCCGCGTCGAAATCCAGATCGAGCCCGGGCGCCGGCAGGTCCAGCAACGCCTTGTCACAGAACACGGCGCTCTCGCCAGTATCCGCGAGGATGATGAACTCGTGGCTCATGTCGCCGCCAATCGGGCCGGTGTCGGCCCGCATCGGAATGGCCGTCAGCCCCATCCGGTCGAAGGCATTGAGATAGGCACAGAACATCTTGCGATAGGAGACACGCGCATCCTCTTCCGTCAGGTCGAAGGAATAGGCATCCTTCATCAGGAATTCCCGGCCGCGCATGACGCCGAAACGCGGGCGCACCTCGTCGCGGAATTTCCATTGCTGGTGATACAGGTTCAGCGGCAGCTGCTTGTAGCTTTTGACGTAGGAACGGAACACGTCGGTGATCAGCTCTTCATTCGTCGGCCCGTATAGCATGTCCCGGTCATGCCGGTCTTTGATGCGCAGCATCTCCTTGCCATAGTCGTCATACCGGCCGGATTCGCGCCAGAGCTCGGCCTGCTGCAAGGTCGGCATCAGCATCTCGATGGCGCCGGCGCGGTTCATCTCCTCGCGTACGATCTGTTCGATCTTCTTGAGAACGATGTAGCCCATGGGCAGCCAGGAATAGATGCCCGCGCCATTCTGCCGGATCATGCCGGTGCGCAGCATCAGCTTGTGCGAGGCGATCGCCGCATCCGCCGGCGCGTCCTTGGTAACCGGCAGAAAGAATTTCGAAAGACGCATGGATTCCCCGCTAAAGCTGATATTGGCGCCCAACTAGCCGCAGCAGCCCCTAGTCCGCAAGGAGGAGCGGCACAACCAGCGCTGCAATACCGGTAATGATGGCCCCGCCGATTGTTGCCCACACGGCCTTCTTCAGCAGCATCGGTTTGGCCGGTGCGCCTTCTTCGGTGCCGGGGGTTATCTCACCGTCCTCGAACTGGCCGCGCACGCCAATCGGCAGGACAGCAAAAAAGCTGATCCACCAGCTCAGGACAAAGACGACAACGCCGCTCACAATGGTCATCAGTGGGGGCCTTTGGGCGTTTCCATGAGTTCGATGAGGACACCGTTGGAATTCTTCGGGTGAACGAAAATGATCATCGTGCCATGCGCCCCGATACGAGGTGTGCCGAGCACGGTCGCGCCGCGCTTGCCCATTTCGTCAACGGCCTGGTTGATGTCATCCACTTCGAAGCAGACATGGTGCTGCCCGCCCTTCGGGTTCTTGGTGATGAAGTTCGCAATGGGCGATTCAGCATTCAGCGGCTCGATCAGCTCGATCTGGGCGTTCGGCAGGTTCACGAAACAGACCTTCACGCCCTGCTCCGGCATATCGAACGGCGTGGTGATATCGGTTGCGCCATAAAGCGTGCGGTACGTTTCGCAGGCTTCTTCCAGGTCCGGCACGGCAATACCGACATGGTTCAGCGGGCCAATTTTAAATTCACTCATCGTGCTTCAGCTCCTCAATACAGTCACATCAATCATCGGGCGCCGTCCAAACGTCGCCTCGCAGGCCTTGCGCAGTGCCCGGCCTATTTCGCGTTCAACCATGTCATCATCAAGACGTGTCTTGCGCTTCATCTTCCGCACGGCGGCATCAGCGGCCTCGTCCAGATCGTCCAGGCTTTCGTCAGCGAGACGGCCATCCGATTCCGAGAAGCCCCGCACGACAACAACCGGACCGTCGATAACGTCCCCGGCCTCGTCGATGACGACACTGGCCAGCACGAGGCCGTTTTCCGACAGTTTACGGCGCTCATTCAGGCCTTGCGCGCCTTCCGGCACAAGGATCTTGCCGTCCAGCAGCAACCGCCCGGCAGGCACAAGATCGATGATCTCGGCTGGCCCCGGCGCGAGCCTTACAAGGCTGCCATTTCGCGGCGCGACGGCCTGGGGAATCTGGAGCGACTTGGCATAGGCCGCGTGCTCCATGATGTGACGGCGCTCGCCGTGCACCGGCACGGCAATCTCGGGCCTCACCCACTGATACATCTTCTGCAGCTCACCCCGGCAAGGGTGTCCCGATACGTGAATTGGCTGCGTGACCATGCGCGGGGTAATGATGCGCACGCCCTGGTCTGCCAGCGCGTTCTGCATGGCAAAAATTTCGCGCTCGTTGCCGGGAATGATCCGCGAAGAAAAGATCACGCAATCGCCCTCGCCCAACGACACGTTGCGGTGATCGTTGCGGGAAATCCGCCCCAGTGCGGCGCGCGCTTCACCCTGGCTGCCCGTGCAGAGATAGAGAATGTTTTCGGCCGGAAGCGACTTGGCTTCCGATTCATCGATGAATTCGAGCGTGCGCGGCAGGATGCCCACGGCCTTCGCCGCATCGGTGATCCGATGCATGCTCCGCCCGACAAGGCACACGCTGCGCCCGGCCTGCTCGGCCGCTTCAATGATCGACTTCACCCGCGCGACGTTCGACGCGAAAGTCGTGACCGCCACGGCCTGTGTCTGTTCGGCGATCAGGTCTATCAGGCCCTGCTTGACGCTTTCCTCAGAACCGGATTCGCCCTCTTCGAAGACGTTCGTGGAGTCGCAAACCATTGCCAGCACGCCGCGGTCGCCAAGCGCCGTCAGGCCCTTGATATCCGTCGGGCCTCCGATCTGCGGATCCGGGTCGATCTTCCAGTCACCGGTGTGGAGAACCATGCCTGCCGGCGTATCGATAGCGAGCGCGTTCGGCTCAGGGATCGAGTGGGTGAGCGTGATATAAGTGACGGTGAACGGGCCGGCCACGACCGTACCTCCCAGCGCCACCGGCTTCAGCCAACGGGCATCCACCCCACGTTCCTGCATCTTGGACCGCACGAGTTCCGTCGTGAACGGCGTCGCATAGATCGGCGCCTTCGTCTTGAGGCGAGGATATAGCAGGCCGACCGCGCCGATATGGTCTTCATGGGCATGCGTCAGGAAGATCGCGTCGATCTGCTCGCCGATCAGGTAGTCCGGATCAGCACAGATCAGGTCGATCCCCGGCGTGTCCAGTCCCCCGAAGGTCACGCCGACATCCACAAGGATCCAGCGCCGTGCATGCGGTGGCCCATACCCGTAGGCATTCAGGTTCATGCCGATCTCCTCGCATCCCCCGAGCGGGAGGAAAACGAGTTCGTCGGATAGCTGTGCTGAATCGGCCATAAGATCCTATTTGTTACGTTTGTAGATTTCGAGAAGACCACTGATCAGAATATCAGGGTCGTAGTGGTCGATCGTTTCGCTGGCGCCTTCGAACAGGGACGCGACGCCGCCGGTTGCAACCACCTGCATGGGCTTTCCATACTCGGCCTTGATCCGTCGTACCAGCCCGTCAATCAGGTCGATATAGCCCCAGAACACACCAGACTGCATCGCGCTGATCGTATCCTGGCCAATCACCTGGCTCGGGCGCTGGATCGCGATTCGCGGCAATTGCGCCGCAGCATCGTGCAGGGCGCTGACCGACAGGTTGATACCGGGCGAAATAATGCCGCCTTCGAACCCGCCGTCTTCTCCGACAATATCAAAGGTTGTCGCCGTGCCGCTGTCGATAACGATCAGGTTTCCCGGATAGGACACATGCGCGCCCAATGCGCTGACGATCCTGTCCGCACCGACCTGTTCAGGGCGGTGAATACGGATTTCTACGCCTGTTTTGAGCGAAGGATCCCCGATAAACATGGGTTCGACGTTGAGATAGCGGCGCGCGAGGTTGCGGAAGTTGAACACCGCCTGCGGCACAACTGTCGAGATGACGCAGCCATTGATCTTGGTCAGGTCCATGCCGTGCATGTCGGCAAGCCGCCACAACCAGGCCGCATGGTCGTCAGCGGTCTTGCGGGCCTCGGTCGCGCTGCGCCACTGGACGAGCCAATGGTCGCCATCATGAACACCGAACACGGTGTTCGTATTCCCCACGTCAATTGCGAGCAGCATGGCGGCTACGCTCTCCCTACCAGGTTCACATCTCCAGCCCTTATGGTCTGCCGGGTGCCATCGGGCAATCTGAGGATGAGGGCACCGAACGCATCGAGATCCTCAAATATCCCCTCAACCGGTTCGCCCGACGCCGTGACACGCACAATTGTGCCTAGCCCCTCGGCGTGCTCAAGCCAGGCCTTGCGGAGCCCCGAAAACCCGGCCCGCGCTTCGATCAGCCGTTGCGAAAAGGCGGTCCGCAGGGCTTCCAGTACCATGTCAGATGTCACCACCGCGTCGCCGCGAAGGGTCGCAATTGAAGTTGCGCTCAGCTCCGCTCCATCCGGCGCATGCGTGACATTGATCCCGATGCCGGCGGCAACCCACGTGTCCGCGCCCGATCCGCCGGTTTCGATCAGGATTCCGGACAGTTTCGCCTTGTTTATGCGCACATCATTAGGCCATTTCAGGCGAATCTCGGCGCTCGGTGCAAACGATCGCGCCACGTCGCCGACCGCCAGGGCCGCCGCGAACGGCAACCGTGACGCCACGACCATCCCGCCGGACTCGTGAAACAGCGCCGTTGCGAACAGGTTGCCGACCGGGGACAGCCAGTGTCGCTGGAGCCGCCCACGACCTGCCGACTGTGTCTCCGCGACAAGCCAGCCATCAGAAAAGGCAGCGGCAGACGCACGCCGCTTTGCCTCGCTGTTGGTGCTGTCGATTGCGCCGAGATGATGAACGGGCCAGTCCAGACTCAAGAGGCCAGTCCCCGTGCAGCGTCATACGCCCATTGCGAAAGTTGGTTGATGAATACAAGGAACAGGATGCCTGCGACGAACGCCGAGGCGAGCACGGTCAACGTCACCGATCCATCAATCGATTCAAAACGCTCTTTCGGTTCGTCAAACCACATGATCTTCACGATCCGCAGGTAATATCCAAGCGATACGACAGATGAAATAACGAGGATGATCGCCAGCGGCAGCAAGCCTGCCTCGATGCCGGCGTTGAACACTTCCCATTTCCCGAAGAAGCCACCGAACGGCGGCAGGCCCGCAATCGAGAAAATCAGGATGGTCAGGGCGATGGCGAGCCATGGACGCGAACTCATCAGGCCGCCAAGCTCATCAATGCTCTCGACCATTCCGCCCCGGCGGCGCATTGCGAGCACACCTGCAAACAGGCCAAGCGCCGACACCACATAGAGCGTCATGAAGATCAACAGAGCCCCTGCCCCGCTGGCCTGTCCAGCGGCGACAGCCACCAGCGCATAGCCGACATTCGCAATCGAGGAATATCCGAGAAGGCGTTTGACATTGGTCTGTGTCAGCGCGCCAAATGAGCCGATGATCATCGACAGGCCGGCAATGATAGCGACGATCAGCTGCCACTGGTCCATCACGTCGCCAAAGGCCGTGAACATCACGTTCGCGAAGACCACCATCGAGGCCATTTTCGGAGCCGAAGCAAAGAAGGCACCCACCGGAGTCGGTGCGCCTTCATAAACGTCCGGCGTCCAGGCGTGCATCGGTGCGGCTGAAATCTTGAACGCCAGTCCGACAATCATCAGGACCATGCCGAACATCAGGCCAATTGACGGGGCCGAGCTGGAAATCCCGGCAAAGTTGGTCGTGCCGGAAAATCCGTACACAAGCGAGGCGCCGTAGAGCAGCATGCCGGACGCCAGTGCGCCGAGCACAAAATACTTCAGGCCCGCTTCCGACGAACGGGCTGAATCCCGGTGGAACGCCGCCAGCACATAGGATGACAGGCTGAGCGTCTCGATGCCCATATAAAGGGTCATCAGGTCAGCCGCCGACAGGATCATCCCCATGCCAAGGCTCGCGAAGAGGGTCAGCAGGACATATTCATAACGGATCGTATCATGGCGCTTCAGGAAGCCCTCGGACATGATCAGTGCAAAGCCGCCCACAGCAAAGCTCACGAATTTCGCGAAGTTCACGAACGTGTTCGTTTTCACCAGGCCACCAAACGCTTCGCCGCCCTGATAGAACATCAGCGAGAGCGCGGCGGCGCCGAACAGGGCCAGCGCGCCGTATTTGAACGACAGCGCATTGAATCGGTCCTTGAGGATGGCGCCCAGCAGCACGCCGAGCAGGCCGGCTGCCGCGAGCCACAGCTCCGGACCGATTGCGACGATCATGGCAGTATAGTCGAGCATGGGCCGTCAGCCTCCGACCATCAGGGACAGGATGCGGTTCGCTGCCCCTTCAGTAATGTTGAAAATCAGGTTTGGCGCGACGCCGAACAATATGGTTAGCAAGGCCAGCGGCACGATGCAGACCAGTTCGATCACGTTCATATCGCTTATGTCGTTGAGTTTCGGGTTGGTGATTTCCCCGAACACGGTGCGCCGATAAAGCGTCAGCATGTAGACGGCCGAGAAGATGACACCCAGTGCGGCGCCGGCCGCAGCCCATGTCGCCGCCTGGAAGCCGCCAACCATGGTCAGGAATTCGCCGACGAACCCGCTGGTGCCGGGCAGGCCGACATTCGCCATCGTGAACAGCATGAACAATGTCGCATAGACCGGCATCCGTTTGACCAGGCCGCCATAGGCCGCGATCTCGCGGGTATGCATGCGGTCGTAAACCACGCCGACAATCAGGAACAGCGCGCTGGCAATCAGGCCGTGGCTCAGCATCTGGAAAATCGCGCCCTGAACACCAACCTCGTTGAACGAGAAGATGCCGAGCGTGACAAAACCCATATGTGCGACCGAGGAATAGGCGATCAGCTTCTTCATGTCCGTCTGGCGCCACGCCACCAGCGACGTGTAGACGATCGCGATCACCGCCAGCGCGAACATCGCCGGCTGGAACAGGTGGCTCGCATCCGGGAACATCGGCAGCGAGAACCGCAGGAATCCGTAACCGCCCATCTTCAACAGTACGCCGGCCAGTATGACTGAACCGGCCGTGGGGGCCTGCACGTGTGCATCCGGCAACCATGTATGAACTGGCCACATTGGCAGCTTCACCGCAAAGGACGCAGCAAAGGCCAACCATAGCCATGTCTGGACGTGCGGCGGGAACGCAAATTTCTCGAGAACTTCAATGTCCGACGATCCGGCGGCTTGGAACATGTAGACCACGGCCACCAGCATCAGCAGCGAGCCCAGCAATGTGTAGAGGAAGAACTTGAACGCCGCGTAGATCTTTTCCTTGCCGCCCCATATGCCGATGATCAGGAACATCGGGATCAGCCCGGCCTCGAAGAAAATATAGAACAGGACGATATCGAGCGCGGCAAACACGCCGAGCATGAAGGTCTCGAGCACCAGGAAGGCGACCACGTATTCGGTCACGCGCGTATGGATCGAGTTCCAGCTCGCCAGAAGGCAGATCGGCGTCAGGAAAGTTGTCAGCAGGATCAGCGGCATCGACAGGCCATCGACCCCGACCTTGTACGTGATCTCGCCATACCAGGCATATTGCTCGACAAGCTGGTAGCCTGCTGCATTGGAATCGAATGTCAGGAAGGCGGCGACCGACGCGACGAATGTCGCGCTGGAAATGATCAGGCCCGCCAGCAGCGCGGCGCGGCTGTCCTTGCCGGCTTCCTCGCTGCTGAAGCTGCCTGCAGTAGCAGATCGCACACCCATGATGATGAGCGCGCCGATCAGGGGCAGGAAGACAACCGCCGAAATAATGGGAAACCCGCCCATCAGTTAACTCCTCCAGCGCGCAACCACATGACAGCGCCGAAGACGAGCGCAGCCCCAATGATCACGAACGCATAATGATACAGGTAGCCTGTGTGCATCGCCGAGATCCGCCGGGCGCCCCAGCGTGTAAGCGAAGACACACCGTCAGGTCCGACCCCATCGATAATCTTCTTGTCGGCTTTCCAGAACAGGTTGCCCAGCACGGCCGAGCCCTTGATGAGCGTCGCGTTGTAGAGTTCGTCGAAATACCATTTGTTCGAGAACAGGGCATGGAGCGGACCGCCACTGTCGGCGATACGCTTGCCGAACCCGCGATTGAAGAAATAGGTCATGGTCGCAATCACAAAGCCTGCCAGCGTGACGGCCAGCGGCGCCCACAGCACCCATTCAGGCACATTGTGACGGTCGTGAAGCACGTGGTTCTCGGCGGCCGAATAGATCGCACCGCCCCAGAATGCGCTTTCCTTGCCGCCGACAAACCAGTCGTGGAAATAAAATCCCGCGAAGACAGCCCCCAGGCTGAGCAACGCCAGTGGCACCAGCATGATCGCCGGGCTTTCGTGCGGCACGTGCGCATGGTCGTCATGCTTGTGGCCATGGTCGTCCGCTGCAGCGAGCCCATGATCGTCATGATGCTCCGCGGACGCCTGCGGCCCATGGAATGTCATGTAGATGAGGCGCCAGGAATAGAAGCTCGTCAGCAGTGCGGCGACGATGCCGAACCAGAAGGCGACCTGACCGAACATCACGTGATGCTCGCCCGCGGCGAACGCGCTCTCCAGGATCGCATCCTTCGAGAAGAAGCCGGAGAAACCGATAAGCGTGTGCGGAATGCCGAGACCAATGATGGCAATCGTGCCGATCAGCATCGCCGCATAGGTCAGCGGCATGAATTTCGCGAGCCCCCCCATTTTTCGCATGTCCTGCTCATGGTGCATGCCGTGAATGACGGAGCCTGCGCCGAGGAACAGCAGTGCCTTGAAGAAAGCGTGCGTGAAGAGGTGGAACATGGCGGCTTCATAGGCGCCGATACCGGCTGCAAAGAACATGTAACCCAGCTGCGAACAGGTCGAATAGGCAATCACGCGCTTGATGTCATTCTGCGCCAGGCCGACCGTCGCGGCATAGAGCGCGGTGACCGCGCCCACGATCGTGACCATGCCGGCGGCATAGAGCGTGTGCTCGTACAGGGGCGACATAAGGCAAACCAGGTAGACACCTGCTGTAACCATGGTCGCCGCGTGGATCAGGGCCGAAACAGGTGTCGGGCCTTCCATCGCGTCCGGCAGCCAGACATGCAGGAAGAACTGGGCCGACTTGCCCATCGCGCCGATGAACAGAAGGACGCCGATCAGTTCGAGCGCGTAGACGCGCTGCCCGAGGAATTCGATGACGGCTTCCTGCGCCGGGGCTGCCTCAGCGAAGGCCATTGGCGTTACCACGGCGTTTTCGCGAATGGCGCTGAGAACGGGTTCGAACTCGACCGATCCGAAGACGAAGAACACAGCCATGATACCAAGCGCGAGGCCGAAATCGCCGACGCGGTTAGTCACGAAGGCCTTGATTGAGGCGTCGTTGGGCGCCTTCTTCGTGTACCAGAAACCGATCAACAGGTAGGACGCCAGTCCGACGCCTTCCCAGCCGAAAAAGAGCTGGATGAAATTGTCGGCCACGACCAGCGACAGCATCGCGAACGTAAACAGCGAAAGGTAGGCGAAGAAGCGCGACCGGTGCGGGTCTTCGCTCATATAGCCCCATGAATAGAGGTGTACGAGCCCGGAAACGCCGGTGATCACCGCCATCATGACAATGGACAGCGCATCTATCCGGATCGCCCAGTTCGCGTGGAAATTGCCGACGTCGATCCAGGGCAGCAATGTGATCACATGCGCGCCATTGGCGGCAACAGCTTCAACCGCGTGGCCGGCCGCTTCGCCATGCCCCTCAGCGCCGACAATCCCGGCGGCATAGGCAAACAGCTGGAACAGCGACAAGGCACCGGCCGTCAGCACGACGCCCGTCGTCAGGAACATCACCGGCAAATCGCCGATCTGTTTGTGGACGAGGCCCGTGAGCGCTACGATTCCGGGCGCGAGCACGATGAAGATAATGAAGATATCCGGCAGCATCAGCCTCTAACCTTTCATAAGGTCGACATTCTCGACCGCAATATCGCCGCGATTGCGGAAATAGACGACGAGGATGGCGAGGCCGACAGCCGCTTCAGCCGCCGCCACGGTCAGGACCAGCATGGCGAAGATCTGCCCGGCGATATCGCCGTTGAAGACCGAGAAGGCAATCAGGTTCAGGTTCACCGACAGGAGGATCAGTTCGATCGCCATGAGGATGACGATGATGTTCTTCCGGTTCACGAAGATGCCGACGACACCGATCGTGAACAGCGCTGCCGATACGGTAAGATAATGGGAGAGCCCAAGGTCCATGATATCAGATCCCCTGCCCGGAGCTCGGGTCTTTCAATTCGAAGGCGTCCGACCGGCGACGCGATGTCTGCTTTGCGACACTCTGGCGTTTGACACCCGGGCGATGGCGCAGCGTCAGCACGATCGCGCCAATCATGGCGACCAGTAGGATGATCCCCGCCATCTGGAACAGCAGCATGTACTGGGTGTACATCACCTGCCCGATGGCCTCGGCATTGGTTGCCGCGCCCGGCGACGCATCAAACGTGCTGACATGACTCTCAAGGCCCGCGAACGACGCGAGCACGATCTCGGCGAGGAAGACCGCGCCGACCAAAAGCCCGAACGGCAGGTAACTTAAAAAGCCCTGTTTCAGTTCGACAAAATCAACGTCGAGCATCATCACGACGAACAGGAACAGCACCGCGACCGCGCCGACATAGACGACGACAAGCAGCATGGCGAGGAACTCGGCCCCGATCAGTACCAGCAGGCCCGCCGACGTGAAGAAGGCCAGGATCAGGAACAAAACCGAGTGCACGGGATTGCGTGCCGCGATCACCATGACCGCCGACAGGACCACGATCGTGGCCAGTATCCAGAATACGTAAACTGCCAAAGCCCTCAAAGCCCCTAATTGGTGAAGCATGAGAGGCCCCTGCCTCCATGCTCCGGTTCAGTCATACTGCAAGGCGGCCCTAACGGTAGGGCGCGTCGAGCTCCAGGTTCTTCGCGATCAGGCGTTCCCACCGGTCGCCATTCGCTAACAGGCGGTCCTTGTCGTAGAAAAGTTCTTCACGCGTCTCGGTCGCAAATTCAAAGTTCGGCCCTTCGACAATCGCGTCCACCGGGCAGGCCTCCTCGCAGAAGCCGCAATAGATGCACTTCACCATGTCGATATCATAACGCGTCGTCCGGCGAGCGCCGTCCTCGCGCGGTTCGGCCTCGATCGTGATCGCCTGCGCCGGGCAGACCGCCTCGCACAGCTTGCAGGCGATGCAGCGCTCTTCGCCGCTCGGATAGCGGCGCAGTGCGTGCTCGCCGCGGAACCTCGGGCTCAGCGGGTTCTTCTCGAACGGATAATTTATGGTCGCCTTGCGGCGGAACATTTCCCGCAGTGCCGACCAGAAGGCCCCGATAAAATCGGTCAGCAGCGCGCCGCGAATGGTCTGTGCAATGCTCATAATTGTACTCCGGTATAAACGACATAGCCCGCCACGATCAGAACGGCTGCAAGCGACGTCGGCAGGAAGATTTTCCAGCCCAAGCGCATCAGCTGGTCATAGCGGTAACGGGGCACGATGGCCTTCACCATGGCGAACATGAAGAAGAAAAAGAGGATCTTGACCATGAACCAGAACAGGCCCGACAGGCTGAGCAGCAGCGGCGGCCAGTCCTGCACGGCGTCTCCGAGGGCGAATGGCCCGTGCCAGCCGCCAAGAAAGAGGACAGTCATCATCGCGCACATCAGCACGATGTTGAGATACTCGCCCAGCATGAAGAGGAGATAGGGCGTCGAGCCATATTCGACCTGGTAACCGGCGACGAGTTCGGATTCCGCTTCGGGCAGGTCGAACGGTGGACGGTTTGTCTCTGCCAGCGCCGAGATGAAGAACATCACGAACATCGGGAACATCACGAAGATCAGCGGAAAGTATTGCAGGCTGAAGGCGTGCCAGTTCCAGAAACCACCGGCCTGGTTCTCGACAATGACGCTCAGGTTCATCGATCCGCTCAACAGGATAACGGTGACGATGATGAAGCCGATAGAAACCTCATAAGACACCATTTGCGCCGCCGAGCGCAGCGCGCCAAGGAACGGATATTTCGAGTTCGAGGCCCAGCCGCCCATGATGATGCCATAGACGCCGAGCGAACTGATGGCGAAGAGATAGAGAACACCGACGTTCAGGTTCGACACGACCCAGCTGGTTCCCGACACCGTTCCCGGCGCGACAGGAATAGCCGCCCACGCCACGAAGGAGAGCGTACAGGTCAGGATCGGCGCGAGGATGAACACCGTCTTGTTCGCGCCCGCCGGTATGACGATTTCCTTGAGCAGGAATTTGCCGAAGTCGGCAAATGACTGGAGCAGGCCAAACGGACCGACGACATTAGGGCCTTTCCGCATCATGACAGCGGCCCAGATCTTCCGGTCCAGCAAGAGCAGGAAAGCAATCGACAACAACAGTACGAGGGTGAACAGGCCAACCTGGCCAAGCACCATCCAGAAGCCGGTAAAGTCGCCGAAAGACTCGATGAGATTGCTCATGCCGCCGCCCTACTCCGCTGCTACCGGAGTGTCTAGAGCCGTGCTGAGCGCTGAGCACTCCGCCATGGTCTTGGACGCCCGCGCGATGGGATTGGTCAGGTAGAAATCATCTATCACTGGGGCAAAAGCGTCCGCCTTGATCGTGCCGCCAACACCGCTGACGTCAGCTTGCAGCGCACTGACGCCGCCTGCCCCCGGCGCAAACCCCTGTCCGGAAAAGACCGTGCTTTCGCCATCAGCGCCGCGCAGGCCTGCCCGCAACGCGTCGGCCGTGTCGTAGGGCAGAGTCTGGCCCATGACTTGCGACAGTGCGCGGAAAATGGCCCAGCCTTCGCGGGCCTCGCCCTTGGGTTGGACAGCGCGTGTCGTCATCTGGACGCGCCCTTCCGTGTTCACATAGGTGGCGTCCATCTCGGTATAAGTTGCGCACGGCAGGATGATGTCCGCGCGTGCCGCGCCCGCATCACCATGCGATCCGACATAGATCACCGTCGCGCCGCCAAGACCGGACAGGTCCGCCTCGTCTGCGCCGAGCAGGACAACTGTCTCCATCCCACCGCCAAGAATGGCGCCCGTCGCCTTGCCATTGTCGCCCGGCACGAAACCCACATCGAGCGCGCCGACACGGCCGGCTGCATTGTGCAGGACGCCGAACCCGGCCCAGCCATCCGCGACAGCACCGACATCCTGCGCCAGCTTTAGGGCAGCACTCAGGATCGCCTCACCGTCAGCACGACAGAGCGCGCCTTCACCCACAACGACCATCGGCCGCTTGGCGTCCTTGAGAATTTTGTAGAAGTCGCTGCCAGCGACGTTGGCCAAGGCGTCTCCGCCGTAACCAAGATGGTCGTAGTCATAAGTCAGGTCGGCTGCGTCGCCGATCATGCCGACCTTCAGGTCGCCCCACAGCCACGACTTGCGGATGCGGGCATTCCAGACCGCCGCTTCGACGCGCGGGTTGGTGCCGATCAGCAACAGCGCATCGGCCTCTTCCACGCCCATCAGCGTCGGGTTGAGGATATAGCGCTCGCGCACACCGTCGGTGCCGTAAGCGGCGCCAGCAGGACGGCAGTCCGTATTCTGTACGCGGAGCGCCCGGAACAGGTCGAGTGCTGCCTTGGCCTGCTCCACTTCGATCAGGTCACCGGCGACAACGCCGATCTTGTCGGCAGTCACGGAAAGCGCCGTCTGCGCAGCAGCAAATGCCTCGCCCCAGGTCGTCGGCACGAGTTTGCCGTTGACCCGCATATAAGGTTTGTCGAGGCGCTGGCGGGCCAGCCCGTCCCAGACGAAGCGGGATTTGTCGGAAATCCACTCCTCGTTCACTTCCTCATTGGTATCCGGCAGGATCCGCATCACGCCGTCGCCCTTGGCATCGACGCGGATCGCCGCGCCCATCGCATCCATGACGTCTATCGAGGACGTCTTGCGCAGCTCCCACGGGCGCGCATTGAAGGCGTAAGGCTTGGAGGTCAGCGCGCCGACCGGGCAGAGGTCGATAACGTTACCGGACAGTTCCGAGGTCAGAGACTTTTCGAGATAGGTCGTGATCTCGGCATTCTCGCCGCGCGAGATCATGCCGATTTCCTCGACGCCTGCGACTTCAGCGGCGAACCGGATACAGCGCGTACACTGGATGCAGCGCGTCATGATCGTCTTGACCAGCGGCCCCATGTTCTTGTCGACGACAGCGCGCTTGTTTTCGTCATAGCGGCTGCCGCCCCGGCCATAGGCCATGGCCTGGTCCTGCAGGTCGCATTCGCCGCCCTGGTCGCAGATCGGGCAATCAAGCGGGTGGTTGATCAGCAGGAATTCCATCACGCCGTTGCGGGCCTTCTGGACATAGTCGCCCTTGGTCCGCACGTTCGGCGCCGATCCGTCCCGGTTCGGGCGCATGTCGCCGACGGTCTGGGCGCACGAGGCAATCGGCTTCGGCGCGCCTTCCCATTCGACGAGGCACATGCGGCAATTGCCGGCAACAGAGAGCCGCTCATGGTAGCAGAAGCGCGGAATCTCGGCGCCCGCTTCCTCGCACGCCTGCATCAGCGTGTAGTGCTTCGGCACCTCGATGTCCTGGCCATCGATATTGAGCTTGAACGTGTCGGTCATGTCTTCCCTACTCCGCCGCGATCACTGCGCCCTGCACCATGGCGCGGGGCAGACGGTATTCGTTGATACGGGCTTCGATTTCTGGCCGGAAATGGCGGATCAGGCCCTGGATCGGCCAGGCCGCCGCGTCGCCAAACGCGCAGATCGTGTGGCCTTCGACCTGATTGGTCACGTCGAGCAGCGTGTCGATCTCGTCATGCTCGGCCTCGCCTTTGACCATGCGTTCCATCACCCGCCACATCCAGCCGGTGCCTTCGCGGCACGGCGTGCACTGGCCACAGGATTCGTGCTTGTAGAAGTAAGCGAGGCGCGCGATCGCCTTGATCAGGTCGGTGTCCTTGTCCATCACGATGACGGCCGCCGTACCGAGACCTGACTTGAGGTCGCGCAGCGTGTCGAAATCCATATAGGCGTCCATGATCTGGTCGGCCGGCACCATCGGCACCGACGACCCGCCCGGGATCACGGCTTTCAGATTGTCCCAGCCGCCGCGAATGCCGCCGCAATGGGTCTCGATCAGGTCGCGGAACGAGATCGACATCTCTTCTTCCACATTGCACGGCTTGTTCACGTGGCCGGAGATGCAGAACAGCTTGGTGCCGGAATTGTTCGGACGGCCGAAGCCGGCGAACCATTCCGCGCCGCGCCGCAGGATTGTCGGCGCAACCGCAATCGACTCGACATTGTTCACAGTCGTCGGGCAGCCATAGAGGCCCGCATTCGCCGGGAATGGCGGCTTGATGCGCGGCTGGCCCTTCTTGCCTTCAAGGCTTTCGAGCAGCGCGGTCTCCTCGCCGCAGATATACGCGCCGGCGCCGTGATGGACGTAGATGTCGAAATCCCATCCGTTCACATTGTTCTGGCCGATCAGCTTGGCCTCATAGGCCTCCTTGATCGCCGCTTCCATCGCGTGGCGCTCGGCAATGTACTCGCCGCGCAGGTAGACATAACACTTGTGAGCCAGCATCGCGCGGCTCGCCACCATGCAGCCCTCGATCAGCAGGTGCGGATCGTGGCGCATGATCTCGCGGTCCTTGCAGGTGCCCGGCTCGGACTCGTCCGCGTTGACGACCAGATAATGTGGGCGCTCGCGCACCTCTTTCGGCATGAAGGTCCATTTCAGGCCTGTCGGGAATCCCGCGCCGCCACGTCCACGCAAACCGCTGGCCTTGATCTGGTCGCAGATCCAGTCGGGCCCGAGCGCCAGCATCTCGCGCGTCAGGTGCCAGGCGCCACGCTTTTGCGCGGCTTCCAGGCCCGGTGAGTGGAGCCCGTAGAGATTGGTGAAGATGCGGTCCTTGTCCTGCAACATGTCCTAGTCCTCATCACTCTTCTTGGCGGGTGGTCCGTCGCGCTTCGGCAGCAGGGTCGTTTTGGCTCCCGGCGCGGCATCGGGCGTTTCGCGCTTCGTATTGGTTGGCGCCGATTCCTTCGGCATGCCCTTGGCGTCTGCGTTTGCATCCTCCGCCGGAACAGGTGGGTTCGGCAATGAAGACGTCTTGTTCCGCGTCCCATCGAACAGGTGCGGCTCGGTCAGCACGGTCGTGCCGCCTTCGGGGCCGCTATTGACGCGGTCGATTTGCGGGCCCGGATGAACTTCAGCGCCGTGCTTCAGCTTCGACAGGATATTGCTGAAGCTGTCCGCCGTGAGATCCTCAAAATAGTCGTCATTGATCTGCGCCATCGGCGCGTTCACGCAGGCGCCAAGGCATTCGACCTCTTCCCATGACAGGCGCTTGTCGTCGGTAACGAACATGGCCGGGCCGATATCCTTCTTGCAGACTTCCTTCAGCGCTTCCGCGCCGCGCAGCATGCAGGGCGTCGTGCCACACAGCTGGATGTGGAATTTGCCCACCGGCTGCATCCGGAACATCGTGTAGAAAGTCGCCACTTCGTAGACGCGGATATACGCCATCTCCAAGCGGTCGGCGACTTCGCGCATAGCCGGCTCGGACAACCAGCCATTATTGTCCTTCTGGGCCAGCCAAAGCATCGGAATCACGGCCGAGCGCTGCCGGTCCGCCGGATACTTGGCCCGCCAGAACGCAATCTTGTCCTCAGTCTCGGGCTTGAAGGCGAACGTGTCGCCGCCTGCCTCGATATCAAACCGGCGCAATGCCATCTAAACGTCCTCCGCGGAGGGCAGCACGACGCGGCCTGCCTCATCCAGTGTCCAAAACGGGTTGAATGCGACTTCCCAGGCATTGCCCTCGGGATCCGCGAAATATCCGGAATAGCCGCCCCAGAATGCCTTGTGCGGCGCCGTGGTAATTTTCACGCCAGCATCCTTGAGCCGCGCGAAAATTCCGTCGACCTCTTCGATGGATCGCGCATTGTAGGCCAGCGCAACGCCCTTGAAATCGCCGGCGCGATTATGCGGCAGGCCGGCATCCTTAGCGAGCCTGTCTTCTTCCCAGAGACCGAGCAGGAAGCCGCCCATGTCGAACAGGGTCATCCCTTCGGGGCCGACATTCCTGAACCCGATAACATCCTCATAGAACGCCGTCAGGGCCGCGCGGTCCTGCACGCCCAATGTCATGATCGAAAGACGATGTTCCGGGAGGACAGCCATCAATCAACTTCCCCGCGCAAAATCGACGCGGGCGATCTTGCCATCACGGAGCGTATAGATCGCCGCGACTTCGAAATTGTCACCGCCGGGCGCGCGCTCGACACGCTCATGAACCATCACGATGGAACCGAGGTCGATCTGGTTGACCACGTCTGCCCGGTTTTCCGGAAACTCGGCAAACAGGTCTAGGTGGCGCGCGCGAATGGCACCATGGCCCGACTGGCTCACGGCGCTATTGAGGCCCGCCAGCTCGGCATCCTCGGCATAGAATGCCATGAAGGCCTCAATGTCCTGCGCATTGTAGGCATCAAGTTGGCGCTGGACGAGATCGGTCGAGGCGCTCAACGGTCAACCTCACCGAACACGATATCGAGCGAGCCGAGGATGGCCGAGACGTCTGCCAACATGTGGCCCTTCGACAGATGGTCCATGGCCTGAAGGTGCGGGAAGCCCGGCGCGCGAACCTTGGCGCGATATGGCTTGTTGGTGCCGTCAGAGACCAGGTAGACGCCGAACTCGCCCTTCGGCGCTTCAATCGGAGCATAGCATTCGCCCGCCGGCACGCGGAAGCCTTCCGTGTAAAGCTTGAAATGGTGGATCAGCGCTTCCATCGAATTCTTCATCTCGGCACGCCGCGGCGGCGCAACCTTCGAATGTTTCGGCAGGACAGGTCCGGGACCTTCCTTCGCCAATAGTTCGATACATTGCTGGATGATCTTGGTGGATTCCTTCATCTCCTCCATGCGGCAGACATAGCGGTCATAATTGTCGCCATTCTTGCCAACCGGGATTTTGAAGTCGAGTTCATCATAGCACTCATAGGGTTGCGAGCGGCGCAGGTCCCAAACGAGGCCCGAGCCACGCACCATCACGCCGGTAAAACCCCAGTCCATGATCGTCTTCACGTCGACAACGCCGATATCGGCATTGCGCTGCTTGAAGATACGGTTCTCGGTTATCAGCGATTCCAGCCGGTTCATCGCCACCGGGAAGTGAAGGCACCATTCGGCAATATCGTCGAACAGGGATTGCGGCAGGTCCTGGTGCACGCCGCCCGGACGGAAATACGCCGCGTGCATGCGGCTGCCCGAGGCCCGCTCATAGAACACGCACAGCTTTTCACGCTCTTCAAAGCCCCAGGTGATGGGGGTCAGCGCACCGACATCCATCGCCTGCGTCGTCACGTTGAGGATGTGCGACATGATCCGGCCAATCTCGGAGAACATCACGCGGATCAGGCTCGCGCGGCGCGGCACCTTGATGCCCATCAGCTTCTCGATGGACAGGCACCAAGCATGCTCCTGGTTCATCGGCGAACAATAATCAAGCCGGTCGAAATATGGCAGACCTTGCAGGAAGGTCTTGTATTCAAGCAGTTTTTCTGTGCCGCGATGTAGCAGGCCGATATGGCTGTCGATCCGGGTGACGACTTCGCCATCAAGATCCATGATCATGCGCAGCACGCCGTGCGCGGCCGGGTGCTGCGGCCCGAAGTTCAGCGTGAACTTGCGCTCGTCGTCGATAGAGGTGTGGGTCGTGTCGGCCATTATTCAGGTGCCTCCTCGGAGACGGCTTTCTCGTCGCCGGGAATCTCGACTGGCATGCCTTCCCAGGGCGAAAGAAAATCGAAGTTCCGGTATTCCTGCGTTAATTGCACCGGCTCGTAGATCACGCGTTTTTCGAGATCATCGTAGCGAACCTCATAATGGCCCGTCAGCGGGAAATCCTTGCGCAGCGGATAACCCTCGAATCCGTAATCGGTGAGAAGGCGGCGCAGGTCCGGGTGGTCGGAAAACTGGATCCCGTACATGTCGAAGGCTTCGCGCTCGAACCAGTTGGCCGCAGGCCAAAGCACCGTGGCGCTCGGCACCGGCGTTTCCTCATCGGTGCGGATGCGCACCCGGATGCGGTGGTTCATGCGCATCGACAGGAGATGGTATACGACTTCGAACCGGTCGGACCGTTCCGGATAATCGACCCCGCAAATGTCGATCAGCGTTTCGAAATTGCATTGCTGGTCGTCGCGCAGGAAGCGCAGCAGGTGCACGATATGGTCGCGCTCGGCCAGCAGGGTCAGCTCGCCGACAGCGATCTGCGACACGCGAACGGCATCGTTCTGAGTCGCCTTGATATGAGCAGCGAGGTCTTCCAGCGCTTCGATATTCATCTTGGTTCCCCTAGCGCTCGATCGAGCCTTCGCGGCGGATTTTCTTCTGCAGTTGCAGGAAGCCATAGACCAGCGCTTCAGCTGTCGGCGGGCACCCGGGTACGTAAATATCGACCGGAACGATCCGGTCACATCCCCGCACAACCGAATAGCTATAGTGGTAATAGCCGCCGCCATTGGCGCAGCTGCCCATGGAAATCACATAGCGGGGCTCCGGCATCTGGTCGTAGACCTTGCGCAAGGCCGGCGCCATCTTGTTGGTCAGCGTGCCGGCAACGATCATCACGTCCGACTGACGCGGCGAACCGCGCGGCGCCATGCCGAAACGCTCAAGGTCATAGCGCGGGTTGCCCGCGTGCATCATCTCGATCGCGCAACACGCCAGGCCGAACGTCATCCACATCAGAGAACCGGTGCGCGCCCAGGCGATCAGGTCGTCGGCGCCAGCCGTGAAATAGCCCTTGTCGGCCAGTGAGTCTGACAGGCCATTGTAGAACGGGTCGTCGTCGCGAGGCACAAAGCCCCCTTCAACCCCTGCCCGGGCACCGCCCAGCGCGTATTTTTTGAAACCGTCATCTGCCATCATTCCCACTCCAGCGCACCGCGGCGCCATTCATAGACGAATCCGATGGTCAGCACGCCCAGGAAGACGACCATCGACCAGAACCCGACCAGGCCGATCGTGCCCAGCGTGATGGCCCAGGGAAACAGGAACGCGACTTCGAGATCGAAGATGATGAACAGAATGGCAACGAGATAGAATCGCACGTCGAATTTCATCCGCGCATCGTCGAACGCGTTGAAACCGCACTCATAGGCCGAGTTCTTCTCAGGATCAGGGTTTGACGGCGCCAACAGCGCGGAACCTGCAATGAACAGGCCCGAAATCGCCGCGCCAATCACCAGGAATATGATCACCGGAAAATAATCCAGTGCAAGCCGTTCTATCTCGGTCATGTTCAGTGTCTCCTGACCTTGTCTGGCGCCGGATTAGGACGGTTTTGCCCGTCACGCAACAGACGGGCACATTATATCTCGGAGCGTGACTCTACCGCCTTCAGTACCTTAATTCACGTGCCAATAGCTGCGGCGGTGCGTCACGCACGGGCACTCTACCACGGCTGACGCGCTACGCCGAACGGGCAGGCCTGAAAGCGCTCAGAAATTTGCTGAAAACGGCAATCCCGGTTCAGATCGCAGCCAGCGCCTTGCGCGCTTTGGCACTGATTCCCTTCCAGTCTTCAGCAGCAATGTCGGCGCCCGTCGCAATCCACGAGCCTCCGGCCGCGAAAACATTGGGAAGGGCGAGGTATTTGCCGACATCCGCCTCGGTAATGCCGCCTGTCGGCATGAAGCGCAGGTGCGGCAGCGGAGCGCCAAGCGCCTTGAGCGCGCTGACCCCGCCGGCAATCGAGGCCGGAAACAGCTTCAACAGGTCAAACCCGTCTTCGTGCCGGGCCATGGCCTCGCTGGCTGTCGCAACGCCGGGAATCATCAGGCGGCGGTGGCCGCCTAATCCGGCCAATAATTTTGGCGACATGCCCGGCGCCACGAGGAAATCTGCACCGGCCGCCAAGGCGTTCTCGACATCGGATTCGGTCAACACGGTACCCGCCCCGACCTTCAGTCCAGGCTCGGCAGATTTCATCTCTTCGATAACCGCCAGTCCCGAAGGTGTTCGCAGCGTGACTTCGGCAATTGTCAGGCCGCCATCAACGAGCGCCCGCGCAAGGGGGGCCGCAACTTCAATGCGGTCGACGACCAGAACGGGCACAATCGGCGCCTTGGTCGCGGCCTCCACGAGTGATCTCAGGGGGAACGTCATTACTTTATCTCCTGTTCGTGGAAAGCCGCAGCTCCGATCAACGGCGCTTCCGGGTCGCGCATCAGGCTGACCGGACAATTGCGCAAATATCGGCAGAGCGGACCGCGCTCAAAAAACCGTTCGCATGCTTCGGGTGATTTCAGGAAGTCTGTAATACGATCGGTGACGCCGCCGGCCAGAACCACACCGCCAAGCGCCCCGTTTGCAAGCACGAGATCGCCTACGGCGGTCATGACCGTATTTGCCCGCAACTGGATGAGCGAACGGAACATTTCATCGCCCGCGTCGGCCAGCCGGCGCATCTCTTGCGGACCGGTCTCCTTGTACGTCCGGGCGTGCATCTCGCAGAACGCCTCATGCACGGCATTGAGTCCGCTACCAGACGCGACAAGCTCATTCGAAACATAGCCATGCCGTGCCAGCAGGATCCGCGCGAGTTCCAGTTCGGTATCGTCACGTGGCGAGAACGCCACATGCCCACCCTCGCCGCTCAGGACATGCCAGGTCGATTCGCCGCTTCCGAGCAGCGTCGCGACGCCAAAACCCGTGCCGGGGCCAGCGACGAGGACGGGAGCCCCTTGCCGCGGTGTACCTTCAACAATGGTCTCGAAAGTGGCTGGGTCAAACTCCGGCACGGCGCGCGCCATGGCGGCAAAGTCATTGAGAAGATTCACGGCCCCGATGCCGAACCGATCGGATACATGGCGTGCAGACACATGCCAACGGCGATTGGTCAGCAGGACTTCGCCTGCGCGCACAGGACCGGCGAGCGCAAAACAGGCATGGTCCGGTTTCAGGCCGGTTGTCTCGAGGTAGGACGCCAGCGCGTCCTCGAATGATCCGAAATCGTCGCCTTCCAGTTTTTCAAAATGATCGATGACAAACCGGCCGGTTGATCGATGGGCCATCGCAAAGCGGACATTGGTTCCCCCAACGTCGCCAACCAGCAACTCATCCATCACCATTCAAGACTCCTCGCCAAAGAACGAAAACTGGCTGGCGCCCGAGTCCGCCGTTCCGGCCATCTGCCGGAAATAGGAGAACATTTCCCGGCCAAGACCGACCGACGATTCATTCGGCCTAAACGGGGCCGGCTCACGCGAGGCAAAGGTCTCGCTGTCCACCTTGATATCAAGCGTCCCTTTTTCGGAATCGAATGCGATCAGGTCTCCGTCCTGGACCCGCGCCAAGGGTCCGCCGCGCGCCGCTTCGGGGCTCATATGGATAGCAGATGGAATCTTGCCGCTCGCACCGGACATGCGACCATCGGTAACAAGTGCGATTTTGAACCCCCTGTCCTGCAGGATGCCGAGCACAGGCGTCAGCCCGTGCAGTTCCGGCATCCCATTGGCCGCCGGCCCCTGGAACCGGACCACGGCGACAAAGTCGCGGTCCAGTTTTCCGGCTTCGAACGCCGCTTTCAGCGCGCCTTGTGTCTCGAACACGATCGCTGGCGCTTCCAGAACGCGATTGGCGGGCTTCACCGCAGAGACCTTGCTGACGCCCCGGCCCAGCGGACCGCTCATCAAGCGCAGTCCGCCATCCTCTGAAAACGGATCGGATGCGGGCCGCAGGATTTCCAGGTCGCCACTCTTTTCCGGCGCGGCGCGCCAGACGACCTTCCCGCCATCCAGGTAGGGCTCGCGATCATAGCCCGAGATGGGACCTGCCACCCCCTGCGCGCCCCCATCCATCAGCCCTGCCCCCAGCAATTCGCGGACAAGAAAACCCATCCCGCCGGCCGCATGAAAATGGTTCACGTCCGAAGGTCCGTTCGGATAGATGCGCGCCAGCAAGGGCGTCACTGCACTGATTTCGGCGAAATCCTCCAGCGTGACCTGGATGCCCGCAGCGGCGGCCATCGCTGGAATGTGCAACGCATGATTGGTCGACCCGCCGGTCGCCATGAGGCCGACAATCCCGTTCACGACAGACCGCTCGTCAATCAGTTCGCCCATGGGACGGTAGTCATCGCCCTGCGCTGTAATGGCAGCAGCACGATGCGTCGCTGCGCGCGTCAGCCCCTCGCGCAGCGACGTTCCGGGATTGGTGAAGGCCGCGCCCGGAAGGTGCAGGCCCATGACCTCCATCAGCATCTGGTTGGAATTGGCCGTGCCGTAGAACGTACAGGTGCCCTGCGTGTGATAGCTTTCGGCTTCCGCGCGGAGCAGTTGCTCGCGGTCCACCTTGCCCTCGGCAAACAGCTGGCGGATGCGCACCTTCTCTGGGTTGGGCAGGCCAGACGGCATCGGCCCTGCTGGCACGAAGACCGACGGCAGCCAGCCAAACCGAAGCGCTGCTATCACAAGGCCCGGAATGATCTTGTCGCACACGCCGAGATGCAGCGCTGCGTCGAAGACGTCATGGCTCAGCCCGATCGCTGAGGCCATTGCGATTACATCTCGCGAAAACAGCGAAAGCTCCATGCCCTCCTGGCCTTGCGTGACGCCGTCGCACATGGCCGGCACCCCACCCGCCACCTGTGCAATCGCGCCTGCTTCGCGCGCCGCCCTGCGAATGATATCCGGATAATGCTCAAACGGCGCATGCGCCGACAGCATGTCATTATAGGAGGTGATGATGCCGATATTGGGCCAGCCGCCGCCGAGCAGTTCTGCCTTCTCCATAACAGCACAGCCGGCCGAGGCATGGGCCAGGTTACCCTCGGTCATCTTCATCCGCGCAAACCCGTCGGGGCGACGCGCCCGGATCATGTCCAGATAGGCGGCGCGCGTGTCCTTCGACCGAAGACGAATGCGGTCCGTTACAGACGCGATGGCGAGATTCATGTGTGTCATCATGGGGCCCATATGATTGTGAGGCGGGGGCCGAGCCCATCAACGGCGAATCGGATTGGGCGGTCATCGGGTTCCGATTTGAGAGACGCGTTCAACACCTCCCGCTTCTCGTCGCCGAAAATCAGGAGGATGGCCGCATCGGAGTCGATGATCGCTGGCCCCGTCAGCGTCAGCCGTTCCGTCAGGTCCCCGGCGACGGGACAGCCGGTCGCATCAATCGCGGCAACGATCTCTCCATTCTTGGCATGCATGGCGCCTGTCAGGCCGCCGGCTTTTGGAAACCAGCTTGCGGTATGCCCATCACTCCCCATGCCCAAAAGGATCAGATCAATCGGGTCGGAATGCGGCCCGTAGGCGAGATTCCGGTCAGCAACAGCAGCAACGGCTGTCTGCGCGGCAGTCTTCATCGGCACGAATCCGGCAGCCCCAGCCTTGCCGGTCAGCAAATGACTGCGCACCAGGCGCTCATTCGATCCTGGATGATCCGAGCTGACCCACCGTTCGTCGACAAGACCGACGGTCACCCGGCTCCACGCCATATCTGTGTGCGCAAGCCGGTCTAACACGGGCGCGGGGGTTGATCCTCCCGACACCATGAAACAGGCTTTTCCGGACTCCTCGATCGCAGCCGACAAAACGCCCACGGCCATGCGCGCGGCAAAATCAGCGGCCTCGTCTCGGCTCGAATGCGTCAGGAATTCGTGTTTCATACGCCTATTTCCCTTCGAACCACTCACGCCCATCGCGGTCCATCATCATCGCGGCCGCGAGCGGTCCATTGCTGCCGGCAGCGTAGAGATCCGGCGCATCGCCGTAACGATCCCAGGCGTCGATCAGGCCGTCGACCCAAGTCCACGCAGCTTCCACCTCATCGCGGCGCATGAACAGGGACAAATTGCCCCGCACCACGTCCATCAGCAATCGTTCGTAGGCATCCGGATAACGCACCGTAAAGCTTTCGGCATAAGACAGGTTCAACGGAAGGGATTTCACGCGCAAGCCGCCAGGACCGGGCTCCTTGATCTGCACATAGAGGCGCACACCTTCATCCGGCTGAAGCCGGATCACCAGCCGGTTCACGGCGTCGTTGCCTTCGCCGAACAGCGAATGCGGGGTCGGCTTGAACTGGATCACGATATCGGAATGGCGATAGGGCAAACGCTTGCCCGTTCTGAGGTAGAACGGTACGCCAGCCCAGCGCCAGTTGTCGATGGATGCCTTGATCGCGACGAAGGTTTCCGTGGTGCTGGCGGCACCACTGCTCAATTCGTCGACATAGCCTTTCACAGGTTCATCGCCGCGCACGCCCGCCTTGTATTGGCCCCGTACAGTCAGCCGCCGCGCCGCCTCGCCCGTGATCGGCACCAGGGCGTTCAGCACCTTGATCTTCTCCGTCCGGATATCGTCGTCGTCGAGATGGTTAGGGGGCTCCATCGCCGTCAGGCATAGCAGCTGGAGCATATGGTTCTGAACCATGTCACGCAGCGCGCCGGACTTGTCATAATAGTCCGCGCGGCCCTCAAGGCCGAGGTCCTCAGCCACTGTGATCTGGACATGGTCGATATAATTGCGCGACCAGAGGGGCTCGAACAGCATGTTGGCAAATCTCAGGACCATCAGGTTCTGCACCGTTTCCTTGCCAAGGTAATGGTCGATGCGAAAGACTTGGCGCTCTGCGAATACCGCGCCGACCCCGTCATTGATTTCGCGGGCGGATTCGAGGTCAGTGCCGATCGGCTTTTCGAGGACGACCCGTGCTTGCGGTGTCGCCAGGCCTGCCCGCCCAAGCGCCTCGGAAATGCCGACATAGAGGCGTGGCGACGTTGCTAGATAGAAGACGCACGCTCGCTCTGGTTCATCAGACAGTTTGGATTTGAGCGTCGGCCAGTCAGCATCGGGATCGGTGGCATCTATCGAGACATATTCGACGAGTTTTTCGAACCCCTTCCACGCCTTGGCATCCCAGTTCTTTCCAGACGCCGTCTCGCAGGCCTCACGGGCCATGTCGCGATACGCTTTCGTGGAAAGCTCCGAACGCGCTGTGCCGACAATCCGGCTTGTCTCCGGGATCTGGCCGTCCAGCCACCGGTGATAGAGCGCCGGCAACAGCTTACGCCGGGAGAGATCGCCAGTGCCACCGAATATGACGATATCGAACGGATCAACCGGTATGAATTTGGCCATCGTGGACGCTCCCCGCACAATCTAATTCTCGCATGCCGCAAGAATGCGATTCTGAGTATAGTATTTTGGCAACGGTGCCAAAAACAGTCATGTTAGCGCTCTCACGCGTCAGCGTCACGCACTGATTTGGGTTGCGCGACAGGGAGGTCCTGTTCGGTCCCTGGGATCGATCCTGTCATATTCGACGGCGGTTCGCTCAGAGTCGACCAATCCAGACCGAATATTCGGGTACGTCGCCTAAAAATTCACCATCCCATCCGGTCTCTGCCAACACGGTTGCGCCTGACGGCATGCAATCGGGGCGCGACCGGGATGATGCCCCCAGATTAAACACGCAAAGCACCTTTTCGTCGCCCCGCGCGCGCCAAAATACAAGAAGCGGCGCATCCGCTTCTTCGAATGCTATGTCACCCAGGGTCAGGGCGGACGACAATCGCCGAAGGGTCAGCAGGTGTCGCGTAAAATTCAGGACCGATCCCGGGGCCGTTTCCTGGACGTCTGCCGCCACAGTCGCGTGCCCCTGCCCCACTGGCAGCCAAGGTATGCCCGTCGTGAACCCTGCTCCGGGCGCGTCATGGATCCATGGCATCGGCGTGCGGGCCCCGTCACGGCCCAATGTGCGAGGCCAATTCGCGATCGCCTCCGGATCCTGCAAGTGCTCGAACGGAACCTCGGCTTGGGGCAAGCCCAGCTCTTCTCCCTGATAAAGGATCGGATTGCCGCGGAGGCTGAGGAGTAGCGCATTGGTCAGTTTTGCAAACCGGGCCCGGTCGGGTCCGTCATACCAGCGGCTGACGCAACGCGGCGCGTCATGGTTCGAAAAGGCCCATGCCGGCCACCCCTCGTCAAACGGGCCCATCCAGTTCGACTGCGCGCGCTTGACCCGTCCCGGAGTCAATGTGGAAGCATAGAGAAAGTCAAAGTTGTAGGCCGAGCTCAATCGAAGTTCGCCAGTCGTGAAGGCTTTCATCTCGGGCAACGGGTCGGCTCCTGCGACTTCCGCCACGGTAAATACCGCGCCGAATCCATCGGTCAGCGCGCGCACGCGCTCCAGAAACATGGGGATACTCGGGTGCGATTGGTTGTGCACATGGTGCTGGAAGTCATGCGGCCGCGTTATTGTGCGATCACCGACATCCCAGGCAGGATTGTCACGAAAGGCCGGATCGAACATCGAAAAATTGATGGCATCGAGCCTGAATCCGTCAACGCCGCGTTCAAGCCAGAAGCGCGCCGCGGCGAGCAACGCGTCCTGAACTTCTCGATTGTGCAGGTTCAGTTGCGGCTGGCTCGACAGGAAATTGTGCATGTAATATTGCTGGCGCCGCGCATCCCAAGTCCAGGCAGCGCCGCTAAATACAGCTTGCCAATTGTTGGGCGGCGTTCCGTCCGGCTTTGCATCCCGCCACACATACCATGCCGCTTTCGCATTCGTCCTGTCCGCGCGGCTCTCGCTGAACCAGTCATGCGCGTCCGATGTATGGGACATGACCTGATCGATGATGACGCGCAATCCTTCGACGTGCGCCGCCGTTATCAGTTCGTCGAAATCATCAAGCGTGCCGAAAATCGGATCGACGTCGCAATAGTCAGACACATCGTAGCCGAAATCTTTCATCGGCGAGGTGAAGAATGGCGATATCCAGATTCCCGCCACGCCGAGTGATGCGATGTATCCGAGCTTCTCGGTTATTCCTGGTAAATCGCCAATCCCGTCGCCATTCGTATCGAGGTAGCTCCTGGCATAGACTTGGTAGATCGCGGCGCCCCGCCACCAGGGACAAGGCGCGCCTTTGGACGGAGGCGTTTGGGCTTGCGTGGGGTCCGTCATATGCTGGATACCTCTTCCTGACGCGAGCCCCGCTGACGGTCCGGAAGCGTCGGGACGCGCTCATTCGCGCATTCAACGGCATTCCTCACGCGGGTCAACGCGGCTTGATGAACGGCAAAATCGGCTTTGCCCTGCAGCGAAACCAACTTAGATGGTGACATATGGAATTTGATGCCCGTACATTTCGCAACGCACTTGGCCTGTTTGTCACAGGCGTTACCGTTATTACCGCAAGAAACGAGGACGGCGCGCCGTTTGGTGTGACCGCCAACAGCTTCAACTCGGTATCCATGGATCCGCCCTTGATTCTCTGGTCTCTGAGCCGCGCATCGCGCAACCTCGCAGCTTTTCAGGCAGCCCGGCACTTTTGTGTTCATATCCTGCGCGAGAACCAATCTGCCTTGTCACGCAGGTTCGCCATGAGCGATGTGGACAAGTTTGAAGGCATGGAATTCGAACCGGGCGAAGGCGGCGTGCCCATTTTGCCTGGAAGCGCAGCGCGGCTGGAATGCCGAACTTACGCGCAGCATGATGGTGGAGATCACGTCATTTTTCTGGGTGAAGTCATTCGCATTGCCGCAGACCATGACGCCCGTCCGCTATTATTTCATGGTGGTGGATACGCGGTATTGTCTGATACTGTCGAAAGCTAGGACATGTTTCCGAGTGGCCGAGCCGCCGGAAGACAGCGGCAAAATCCCAGGCCCATCGTCCAGTTTGCCCGGAGGGGACCCAATTGAATTTGTTCGCGCGATTCATGTTCATCTTGTTGGCCGCTTTGCGCGGCCAATCTTCCCGCGACCCGCTCGAACCCACCCGTATCGGGCTTCGCGTCTGGATGACCGATCACGCGTTCGCCCCAACTGTCCCTCTGCATCGCATACGGTCATACACCGACCTTGCGACCATCAACTCCGTCATTCGGATTGGCCTCGGACGTCTCATTCGGCGGAATGGCTGGCTTCCCATCATTCAGGCGGAATCCATTCGCCAAACGGGCGCACTTCGATTCCCGCAAAAATTCGAAGTCTTTACATCAATCGTCGGGTGGCAGGACAATTATGTCTGCTATGTCCATGAAGTGTTCGCGGGCAGGGAACGGGTCGCTGTCAGCAGCATGCTGGCGCGCATCATCGGCCGAAAAGGCAGCGCCGTGGCGATCAGCGGCATCGCCGAAGATCTCGGCGCGCCCGAACAGAGCCCGGAAATCACCCCGCAATTTCAGGCCATGATCGCAGAATCTGAACGCGGTCGCTCGCATTCTGGGGAAACGAACCGCCCCGCCTGATTTCTGTTCAGGAGGTTTCGCGCGCCGTCGATTGGTTCTGGTGGTCAGCGGCCGTAATGCACCGGCTTGGAGGAATCACGAGGAATGCGCTGGTTCCACGGCCTTCCTGGCTGTCGAGCAGCACATCACCGTCGTGCTGGCGCGCCAGCTTGCGACTGACTGACAGGCCGAGACCGACACCGCGACCGTTCTTCAGTTCGTTTTTGCGCGTGCTCTGGAAGAAAGGCTCGAACGCCTTGTCGAGGTCTCCCTTGCGCATGCCTGACCCACGATCCCTGACCATCAGCAATATGCCTCGGCCCACAATCCGCGAAACCTTGACGGAAATCGGTGACGCAGCCCCATGCTCAAACGCGTTGGTCACCAGGTTCTGGACAATCCGCTCCAGCGCTGTGCGATCATAGTAAACTTGGGGCAGTCCCGGCTCGATATTCACCTGCAGCGGCACATCAGAATAGCCCGGCGACGCGAGCCGCACGCGCCCAACGGCACTGTTGATGATCTCGGACAGCTCAACCACTTCATCGTCGGCCGTCACGGTTTCACGGTTCAGCTTCGAGAAGCTGATGATCTGATCGATGATTCCACCAAGATAAGATGCGTGTTTGCGAATCTGGTCGGCATAGCCCCGGAACTCGCGTTCATCGAACGGAATATTCGAATCGCTGCCCATCAGACCCGAGCACCCCACAATCACGTCGAGTGGCACTTTCAACTCGCGACTCATCGAGTTCAGGAAGCGGGTCTTGGCCGCGTCTGCGGTCTCCGCCTCTTCCTTGGCGACCTCAATGTCCCGCTTACTCTGTTCGAGTTTGGTCACATCGGCATGGAGAATAACATGCCCGCCATTCGGCACCTTCGCGACAGACTTCTGCCAGTATCTTTCGCCCGCTTTGGGCGGGCGGCGCGACCCCGTCGTCAGATCACTTTCGGTGCCCGAGAAATATGTCTTGTGGAGATCGTTCTGCACCAGAACGTTCCCGTTGGCGTCGAGATAGGCAAAGGCCTGGCCGCTGGCATTCAGAGCGCCAATGAGGATTTCGTGCGATTCCGTCGCCTGGATCCGGGACTCAACGTTGGAAACGAAGGTCAAATAGGTCCGCTTCATGCCAAAATAGAAGGCAAACATAAAAACAAGGACCATTAGGGAAATCGTGAAGCCCGAATTTGCCGAGGACAATCCGGCATAAAGGAGCAGTGGAAGCACGGCTGCCCCCGCATATCGCAGCGCAACTCTTGGTACGGCAGGCAACAGTGCCGACATGCCGGCAATCATCGGTAGAATCAGCAATGCCCCATAAAGGACCGACGAACGCTGTTCGGAATCGTTTATGAAGAACGGCAGCGATCCCCATGCCGCGCCGAACACATAAGCCAGCCATTCGGACCGCCGCAGGTAGCGTCCACTCACGGCAGTTGGCCGCGAAAGGCTGCGTTTGAGTATCGAATCGATAACCAGAACTGCAGCCAGGATCCAATTCAGGAACATCCAATAGTGCATTGATGTATTGGCAACGTTCTGTGAGATCATCATTGTCGTCGCGGTGGAATTCACGATCATCACGCCAGCCATGGTGGCGGCGTGACTCGCGAAGGCCAAATGCTGTTCGAGCAGCACGACGCGATCAACCGCTGTCACGTTTGGATGCCTGCGCTGCAGCAGATACTTCAGAAATGAAATTTGAGACCCGTTTATCGGCATGAAGTCTGAATACCGCGATAAGATGAATATGTGCCTTGTCACCAAGGACTAATTTTATGAGAGTGCCGATAATTTGGTTAACAATTACGGTTCATGAAACACAACTTGGCCACTGAGAACGAATACAGAATCGCGATTATCGGGGCCGGTCCCGCAGGCCTCAGTGCGGCGCATTTTTTGCAGGAACGGGGGATCCGCGCTGTTGTCTATGAAGCTGAGGGCAGGATCGGCGGAAAGTCTTTTTCTATTCTTAACGGCGACAACTTGAACGAAATGGGCACGTGCTATACGACGCGGTCCCACACAATGATCAAAGGCTGGATGAAGGCCAATGACATCACCCTGAAACGGCTCGGAGAAGCCCGCTTCGACGGCCAATCCGTCTTTGATTACGTCAAGCAGGGACCGGGCGCCCCGCTGCCCCTGCAGGTCACGCGATTCATCCGCAAGGCCGGCGCGCTGCGCAAAGCAATCCGCGTGAGGCCTGACGACCCGAAAGTCATGCAGGAAGCCTCACTATCGACAATCGAATGGGTTCGCGCGCTTAACATCCCCAAGATCGAACTGGCGATGCATCGCATCCAGACCACGCAGGGATACGGTTATGTCGACGAGGCAACGATCGGCCAGACTGTCCAATGGTGCGACCTCCAATACCTCCTGTCTGGTGTGCTGAATGACCTGCATATGCCCGAACAGGGCTGGACCACGTTCTGGAAGCGATTCTCCAAGCCGCTTGACGTCAGACTCGACACGCCCGTGATTGGGATCGACCGATCCGGCCCGAAACCGGTGATCCACACGCGCGATTCCGAAGAAGTGTTCGACGCAATTGTCTCGACAATCCCGATGCAACTTTTCACGGCCATTGCCGATCCAAGTGCGCTCGAACAGCGTGTCGCCGACAGTATCGACTGGAAGAACTACACGACCACGCTGATCGCCTCGAATGACTGGTTCACCGGGCACCAGGTCATCGGGTACTCCCGGGCCTCGAAGGACAGTTCACTGCGCGGCGCGATCCTCGGTGGACGCGCGGAAGGTGAGAGTTCGGATCTGGGCGGGCGCCTCTACGTTACGGGCCAGTTCTCCGATGGCTTGAACTCTGGCGAATTGCGCGAAATTCTATTTGCCGAAGCCGCTTTGCACGGCTTCACGATCAACAACGTCGTGCTCCAGAAAACCTGGCAATATTTCCCGCAATACAAGGCCGAGGCCGTCGCGTCCGGGCTTTTCGGCGATCTCCGGCGCGTTCAGGGGCACAACAATACCTGGTTCAGCGGCTCGACCTTTTCCCACGAACTCGTGTCCAGTGTGGTCTCGCGCAGCGAAACAGTGGTCCACGACATGTTGATCGCTCTGAAGCAGGAATCCCTGGCAGGCGCCTGAGCTTGTCAGGCCAGCGCGGCAGGCCATACCTGTATTCTGGATGATTGACGCCCGGCAGGGGCAGTAAGACTCGAACTTACGACACCCGGTTTTGAAGACTGCTATTTTGCTTATTAATTCAATGCATTAACCTGCAAACTAAATCGGAACAGGCCATGAACCTGCAAACCAATTCCGCCTACTTGCTCCCCTCCAACCTGGCCTTTCGTTGGGCTGATCTATCCGGGATGTCGGGTCCTAACTTCAAAGTAGATCACTCATAGACAAAAACCGTCGGCTAAACCTCCCCTACCCCAAATTTTGGAGTGGAGGCAGGAGCGGATAACTTTGGTAAACATCTTCGCGCGGCCTATGCGCTAATTTCACGAGTAAATTTATCAGCACGAATGTTGCCACGCCGAGTGATGTCCAAGATTGGATTTCCGGTAACCAACTCAGCGATAGATGCGAATGAAGGAATTTCCGATGTGAATGATTAGACCTGATTTTGTTCGCCCGAGACGTCGCCACTCCGCCTCTACAACATCAAGCGCTTCCTCAATTCGCTCCCGAGCTCGAACTTGGTCGCAGCCCATCTCGACCCGGCAAAGACCGTCAGCCTCTTTCTTCGTAATCTCGTAGTCCTTCGCGATTTTCCGAAAGTCTTTGATGTTGTGGGTAACCAAAACAAGTTGGCTCTCCCTGCAAGCGGTGGCGACAATCGGATCAGCTGAAGTGGTAAGCATCACGTCGCGCAAGCGCGTCAGATCGTGGCCAGAATCCTTCAAGAACTCACCAACACTATCCGGAATATCGTTGTCGGTGAAAAATGGTATGGGAGGTTTTCGCCGGCTCAAGCAGCTTGTTTACGTAGGATCGACCGAGCCAACTGAATGTCTTTTTCAGTCAAGTCGGGATAGTCATGAATAATTTCTTTGACCGTCTTGCCAACATTCAAATAGCTGATGACGACGCTAACAGGAATTCTCGTGCCAGCAAAAACTTGAGAAGATGAAACTACCTGCCGACGTTTTTCCGCCCGTCCCAGCTCGTGCGCTTCTCGTTCGTTCAATAGACGTATGTCCGCACGCACATCAGTGGTCACGACTGCGAGGGCGATTTCGGCTACAAACTGTTTGCTGGAGACCTCACGTCTTTTACTTGACTCCGGCTCAATGAACACAACTTTACGATTGTGAACCCAGAGCTTGGTTTTGCTCCAAGCATCGGGACCGATTCTGCGCTCCAGCTCAGCCTCAACCTTTTTAAGTTCGCTCAACATCACGCCGTGCACATTTCGCAGTTGGTTGATGACACGAAGTTTCAGAAGATCTTTGAATGAGTAGACATAAGTAAAAGGCTGGCGCGGGTTATCACCATTCTGAAATGCAGGCCGAACGAAGCCGCCACGCCGCCAGCTTGCCAGCTGGTTACGAGACAGACCAGTCAATATCGAAACCTGATCTTCGCTAAAGGCGCCGATAATATTCTCGCTACTCATTGATATCAACGTACTCCAACTTTCGCAGAATGCTACAATCCTGCGGTGAAGAAAATTATAACCGATTGAAATTATTTGTTATTATATAACGCACCTTTCGCTTTTGCTTCGGAATGACTTGGTCTGGATCTATGAAGCGATGCAATCAATTGTAGTCGCAATCAGCCAAATTGTTTGCAAACCGGCCTGCAAACCGGAGGACGGCGAATAAGCCGGGCGCCTCGCATCCTGTAATAACGCCTGGCAGGGGCAGTAAGACTCGAACTTACGACACCCGGTTTTGGAGACCGGTACTCTACCAACTGAGCTATACCCCTACAGGCGAAGCGGTGGTTTGCCCCAAATGGGCGCGCGCTGCAAGATAGAAGGTTCAGACAATTGTCAAAAGCTGCTGCGAGTACGCCCCTAAATCCGGCACAATGAAAAAGGCCGCCTCCTTGCGGAAGCGGCCTTTGTCTTGTCGTAGCTGTTGCCAGCCTATTTCTTGATTTCGGACACCACGCCGGCGCCGACGGTGCGGCCGCCTTCGCGGATGGCGAAGCGC